>JBBQSQ010000192.1:0-8460 GCA_038213745.1 Cytophagales bacterium | reverse complement strand
CGTGAGCTGCTGGGTGCCGCGGCCGCCCTCCACCGCGCCGTGGGTGCCGGTCTGCTGGTAGTAGCCCCCGATGATGTCGATGGTCGTTTCGTCGGATGCGCGGTTCACCGGCACCGAGGGGCTCACGGGTGCCCCGTAGCCGTCGATGCGGTTAGGGTTTTGCGTGGTACCGGTCTGGGCCAGGGCTGGGGTGGCCAGGGTGCTCAAGGCTAAAAAGGAGAGGAGAAGCTTTTTCAAGGGAGTATTTATCAGCAGAATAGAACGTCATACCGAGCGCAGCCGAGGCAGCTCGCATGTGGTAGCAAATCAATTTCCAGTTACGCAGACCTTCGGTTCAGCGAAGCGAGCGAGATGCCTCGGCTGCGTTCGGCATGACGTACTCATAGGCTTCTTAAGCAATTAGTTGCAGCCGCAGCCGCCGCCAACTTTGCCGCCATTGGCCCCGCCAGCCCCTTCGCGGTAGCTCTCGAAGTTGGTTTCGGGCGTTTCCACGGTCTTGCTGGCCAGCTTCATGTCCTCATCGTTGAGGTACATTTTCTGGTAAGCTTTCACCGACACGCAGCTCGGCAAGGCTGCCCCCAGTGGTAACAGCAGCAGCCCCAGCGCCAGGCGGGGGTGGGAGAGGAGCAGGGATTTTTTCACGGTTATTGATGCGAAAAATTAGGGACGGACAGCAGTTGCCGCCCCGTGGTAATAATTCAGGGTCATGCCCTTGGATGTCAGGGTCTTGTTGTCGTCGGTTATCAGGGTGCAATCAACGCCTTTCAGGGTGTTGACGAAAGCCAAACCGGCGGTTGGGCCTTTTACGAAAACGACTTCGTCCAGGCCATCGGCCAGCTCCACATCGGGGCAGATGATGGTGACCGAGCGCAGCCCAATGGACGGGTAGCCCGTGTGCGGGTTGATGATATGCCCGTACACCTGCGAGCCCACGGTAAAATATTGCTCGTAGTTGCCGGCCGTCACCACGGCCACGTCGGTCACATCGACCCAGGCGGCCACGCTGTTCGGGTGGTCGGGGTCGCCGATGGCCACGCGCCAAAGCGAGCCGTCGGCCTGCCGGCCCCAGCAGTAGATATCGCCCGAGCCATTCATCAGCCCGCCCTTGATGCCCAGTTGGTCGAGCACCTGCTTGGCCCGGCGCAGGCCGTAGCCCTGCAGAATGCCGGCTAGGTTGATGCGCATGCCTTTTTCGGGCAGAAAGACCGTGTGTTTTGCCGCATCCATCTGGATTTTCTGCCAGCCAATGCGCCGCACCGAAGCGCGGACGGCCGCCGAATCGGGCAGGGCGGCGTGGGCCTGGCGGTCAAACTTATAGAGTTTGTCGCCGCTGGCGAAGGTGATGTCAAACGCGCCGTCGCTGAGCCGGGACAGGCGCAACGTGCGGGTGATGAGGTCGAAGGTTTCTGCCGAAACGGCCACCGGCCGCACACCCGCCTGGCGGTTGATGCGCACTACTTCGGAGGTCGAATCCCAGAAGGACATGAGGCGGTCAATGCGCTTCACCTCGCTCAAACCCGCCCGCAGGGCACGCTGCCCGGCCGAGTCATTTTCGGCCACCACCGTGAAGGTGAAATGCGAACCCATGAGGTGCGCGCTGCGCGTGAAGGTGTGGCGCGGGGGCAAAACAGTTTGGGCACTGCCAGTCCATGCCGTAAGCAACATGACGAGCAGCGCCCCTAAGCCCGGCACTGGTTTCCAACTGGTTCGCATACCGTTCTAGACCTCTGCTGGAAGAGCAATGTTCAAATGACTCGGATTAAAATTCTTAAGATTTCCTTAAAGCGTGGGCACTGCCTTTTTCAGGTAGGCCTGGAAGGCGGAAGGGCCGCCGGCGATGTAGCCGGTTTTGGCCAGCACCTTGCCATCGGGGGCGATGAGGACGGCCAGCGGAAAGTCGCCCTCGCGGTTGAGTTGGGCGGCGGCGGCTTCGTTCAGCTTTAGCTGCGCTGCGGTGGGCTGGTTCTTCTTCAGGCGCGGGAAATCGAAGTGCGCCAGCACCAGCTTATCCTTGGCGTAAGCCGTGAATTCGGGCTTGGCAAACACCTCCTGCTCGTACATAATGCAGGGCTTGCACCAGTCGGAACCCGAAAAAACGGCCAGAATGGGCCGGTTAGTGGCTTTGGCCTGGGCCTGGGCCGCGCCGAGGTCGGTGAGCCAGCCAGCCGGTGCTTCTGCCTTAGCCGTGGGGACGGCGGCGGCGGTTGGCGCGGCCGCCAGCACCACCTGCGGGGCCGACACCAGGGGCGAAGTGGGCTGTGGCGCGCTGGGCTTGGGCTTGGCAACAGTTTTTTGGGCCAATACCGGGCCCGCGCTAAGCAAGGCGAGCCCCAAAACGAAGGCCCGGGCCGGGCCAATGGAAGTTGCAAACATTATGTTCAAAGGAAAAATAAGCAGTGATATCCCGATAACGCGACCACGGGGCCAGCCGGTTCTTACGACGAACCCGGGCCTTAGTTGGACCCGGCGGCACGGTGCCTATTGTAAAGCTCGTGCCAACTCATGAAGGACGGCTGAAGCCAGGCCCTGCACTGCTGCTATAGCCGTCGCAGCTCCAATATTCGCTTTTCCAGCGAAATGATTTCCAGGGTGTAGTCGGGCTCCTGGCCGTCGGTGAGGTGGATGCGCAAGCGCGCGCCGCCGGCGGTGCTCCAGGTGCCGGGGCGGCCAGTCAGGCCATCGGTGGGGGCAATGTCGAACTGCTCGAAGCGGCCGAAGGATTTGATGGCGAAGCCCGTGCGGCCCCGCGTGGGCGGAAATTTGTAGGTATTGGGCCGGTAAACCAGCGTGTCGCCGTGGTTTTCCTCGCGCGAAGCCAGCCAGGTGCCTTCCAGCCGTTTCATCGCCGCCGAGGATGATGTGGCCACGGCCGTCGACTTGCGCGGCTGGCAAGCAGCGGCCAGCAGCAGCAGCAAAAAGGGCAGCATGCGAGCAAATAAAGGGCGAAATGGCATTGGGTTCGGGGGAATGGGCGGGCGGCAAGGTAATGGAAAGCGCCGGCCGATGGGGTATTCAGGCAGTTGGCCGGCCGTGCGCCGGCCGCGTAAGCACCCCTATACGCTACATTCGTGCCCTCAAAAACCCCTTTACCCCGTGGATAACCGCGCCCTGACCCGTGCCTTCAAGCTGGCCGCCCAGCTTATGGAGCTGCACGACGAAAATCCGTTTAAAATCCGCGCCATCGAAGGCACGGCCTCCGCGCTGGAGGCGCTCAGCTTTCCGGTGGCGGAAGTGGAGCGCTCCGGCCTGCCTGACCGCACGGGCCTGAGCAAAACGGCCGCCGCCAAAGTGGCCGAGCTGCTCGACACCGGCACGTTCTCGGACTTGCAGCGCCTGCTGGAAATCACCCCGGCCGGCGTGGTCGAGCTGCTCGGCATCAAGGGCATCGGGCCCAGGAAAATCCGGGCCCTGTGGCGGGAACTGGGCATTGAGAGCACCGAGCAGCTCCGCGAGGCCGCCGAAACCGACCAGGTGAGTAAGCTGAAAGGCTTCGGCAAAAAGACTCAGGAATCTATTCTGGAGTCCCTGGAATTTGCCGGTCAAAGCAAGGGCAAGCTGCTGTACCCGCAGGCGGAACAGTTGGCCAACGACCTCGCCCAGCCCCTGCGCACGGCCCTGAAAACCGAGCAGGTAGCCGTGGCCGGTGAAATCCGCCGCCGCCTCGAAACCGTGGAAACGGTGCGCCTGGTGGCCGCTACCGATAAGCCCGCCAAGGCCCACGAAACCCTGAATGTCCTACCCGGCCTCACGGCCGACCCGCGCCGCTCGGGGTCGTTTGCGTGGCGCGGCGCGGCCACGGAGTCGGGGGTGCAGGTTGAGGTGCTGCTGGTGAAGCCGGAGGATTTTGTGACCGAGGTGTTCCTGAATTCGGCCGCCGAAGCGCATCTGAGCGAGCCCATCCCGCAACCCACCAACCCGCAAATCCACAATTCCACTCTGCGCCAGTGGGCGCGCCGGGAGAAATTTCAGCAGGAAGAGGCCCTGTACGAGAGAGCCGGTTTACAGTTCATCGTGCCCGAGCTGCGCGAAGGCTTGGGCGAAATCGCCCTGGCGGCCGAGAAAAAACTGCCCCACTTGCTGGAAGACCGCGACCTGCGCGGCTCCCTCCACAACCACAGCACTTACTCCGACGGCAACCACAGCCTGCGCGAAATGGCGACCTGGCTGCGCGACCATCACTACGAATACCTCGGCATTTGCGACCACAGCCAGGCCGCCCACTACGCCAACGGCCTCGGCGTGGAGCGCGTGCGCCAGCAGCACCAGGAAATTGATAAGCTGAACGCGGAGTTCGCGCCCTTCCGCATCTTCAAGGGCATCGAAAGCGACATTCTCAGCGACGGCGCGCTCGACTACCCCAACGACGTGCTGGCCAGCTTCGATTTCATCGTGGCCAGCATCCATTCCAATTTGAAGATGGACGAAGCCAAGGCCACCAACCGCCTGCTCCGCGCCATCGAAAACCCGTATTGCACCATGCTGGGCCACCCCACGGGCCGCCTGCTGCTGCGCCGCCAGGGCTACCCGATTGATTACAAGGCCGTCATCGACGCCTGCGCGCAGCACCAAGTCATCATCGAAATCAACGCCAACCCCTGGCGCCTGGACCTCGACTGGCGCTGGGTGCGCTACGCCCTGGACCAGGGCGTGCAGCTGAGCATCAACCCCGACGCCCACCACACCAACGGCTACGAAGACATGCGCTACGGCGTGCTGATGGGACGCAAGGGCCTTCTAACCAAAGAAATGACGTTCAACGCGAAGTCGGTAGATGAAGTAGCGGCCTATTTCGAAGCCCGCAAGGCGAACATTAAGCCGCCGCTGGAATACAAAAAGTCGTTGTTCGAATAGAACGTCAAACTCCCCTCCTTTTTTAAGGAGGGGATGTTTTCGCGCAGCGAAAACGGGGGTGGTTGCACTCGTTGAACGACACCCAAACGAGCCCGGCATAAACCCCCGAACGCCCCCCCATCTCCATCGTTCGCCCATCGTGCAACGACTTCACCACCCCAATTTTGCTTGCCGCAAAATGTCCCCTCCTTAAAAAAAGAGGGGGGTTACCCCATGAAAATTCTCGTTCTCCGCTTTTCTTCCATCGGCGATATCGTGCTGACCACGCCGGTGGCGCGGGCGCTGGCGCAGCAGGTGCCCGGCGCGGAGGTCCATTTTGCCACCAAGCCCGGCTACCGCGGCCTGCTCGAAACCAACCCGCACATCACCAAAGTGCATTGCCTCACCGGCAGCCTGGGCGAGCTGGTGGCAGTGCTGAAAGCCGAGCAGTTTGATTACATCGTCGACCTCCACAACAACCTTCGTACCCGGCTCATTAAGCTGCAATTGGGGGCGAAATCGAGCAGTTACGACAAGCTGAACTGGCAGAAATGGCTGTTGGTCAACTTCAAGATTGACAAAATGCCGGCCGTCCACATCGTGGACCGGTACCTGGCCGCCGCCGCGCCACTGGGCGTCAAAAACGACGGCCGTGGGCTCGATTATTTTATTCCCGCCGGCCAGGAAGTCGCCTTATCCATGCTGCCGGTGCCGTTCCAACGGGGCTATGTGGCGGTGGCCATTGGTGCGCAGCACGCCACCAAGCGCCTGCCCGTTGAGAAGCTGATTGAACTGTGCGCCAAACTGGCCCGGCCCGTTGTGCTACTCGGCGGGCCCGAAGACGAGAGCATCGGGCACGTCATCGAGCAAGCGTTTGAGGCGAAAGCGGCCACTGCGCAGTCATCGGCCACTATTCCCGATAGCCCGTATTATTTCCCTGCCGAATCCGCAGCCCTGCGTGCGGCTGATGTTTTGATTCACAACGGCTGCGGGCGCTATTCGCTGCACCAGTCGGCCTCGCTGCTGCGGCAGGCCGATTTTGTGGTTAGCCACGACACTGGCCTCATGCACATTGCGGCGGCCTTTGGCAAGGAGATTTTCAGCGTGTGGGGCAACACTGTGCCGGCCTTTGGCATGTATCCTTATAAAACCGAGTTTCGGGTGCTCGAAGTACTGGGCCTAAGCTGCCGGCCGTGCTCCAAAATTGGGTTTGCCAAGTGCCCGCAAGGCCATTTCAAGTGCATGCGCGAGCAGACGCTCGACCTGGACTTGCCACCCGCCCGCGACGGGCGGTAGGTCCCCGCCGTAATCGGCGGGCCAGTTCCAGCCCTGCGGCTGTTCGGCGATTATTACCCGCTATTTCTTACTTTCAGGCCATGTCCGAACCCTGCCAGCACCTCGCCGCCCTCACCACGCTCAAAACCGATACCAAGCATATCTGCCCCGAATGCATAGCCATGGCCGATACGTGGGTCCACTTGCGCATCTGCCAGGAGTGCGGCCACGTCGGCTGCTGCGACGACTCCAAAAACAAGCACGCCACCAAGCATTTCCACGCCACGCAGCACCCGGTTATCGCCTCAGCCCAGCCCGGCGAGCGGTGGCTCTGGTGCTATGTGCACGAAGAAATGGCGGAGTACTAAGCTATGAAAATGCTATGGTGCTGGCGCTGCCGGCAGGACATGCCGATGCTGGAAACTGCCGAAGCGGCATTGGTTCGGCAAGCGCACTTAGGCGGCATGCCCGTGGTAGAAGCCGAGGCGCGCCGTCAGGGCCGCGTGCTCATTCCAATGCAACTGGAGGGTGCCGCCCGGTATCGGCAGCCCATGCTGGAAATGTATCGATTGCTGACGGGCTTCATTGAAACCAACCCCAACGCCGTTTTACATCACGAAGTAGACCAGTACGGCTCGCCGTGCCCACAATGCCACAAGCCGCTCCGAACAGCAGAAGCACGGTTTTGTGCCGCTTGTGGTTTTGGGCAGGAGGATACAAAAGCCAATTCGCTACCGCTGGTGCAGCGGCACCCGGAGCTTTTTATAAATTAAAGAACGCAAAACGGCCCGCTCAATTAGTTGAGCGGGCCGTTTCTGGTGTGTGCGGCTTGCTACCCAATCTTGCTAAACCCGCAGTAGCTGTGCAGCACTTCCGGCAGCGCAATGCCGTCGGCTGTCTGGTTGTTTTCCAGTAGCGCGGCTACGATGCGGGGCAGCGCCAGCGCCGAGCCGTTGAGCGTGTGCAGCAATTGGGTTTTGCCGCCCTCCGCTTTGTAGCGGCACTTGAGGCGGTTGGCCTGGTAGGTCTCGAAGTTCGAAGCCGAGCTTACTTCCAGCCAGCGGCCCTGGGCGGCGCTCCACACTTCCAAATCATAGGTCAGGGCGCTGGTGAAGCCCATGTCGCCGCCGCAAAGGCGCAGCACACGGTAGGGGAGGCCCAGCTTTTGCAGCAGGCTTTCGATGTGGGCCACCATGGTGTCAAGCGCCGCGTAGCTGTGCTCCGGCTCCGTGATTTGCACGATTTCCACTTTGTCGAACTGGTGCAGGCGGTTGAGGCCGCGCACGTCGGCCCCCCAGGAGCCGGCTTCGCGGCGGAAGCAGGGCGTGTGGCCCGCGATGCGCACGGGCAGCTTATCAGCCGGAATAATCTCGTCGCGGTAGATATTGGTCAGTGGCACCTCGGCCGTGGGGATGAGGTAGAGGTCGTCCTTGGCATCGTGGTACATCTGGCCCTCCTTGTCGGGGAGCTGGCCGGTACCGTAGCCGCTGGCCTCGTTCACCAGAATAGGGGGCTGGATTTCGGTGTAGCCGGCCGCCCGGGCCTCATCCAGAAAGAAATTGATGAGCGCGCGCTGGAGCCGGGCCCCCTGGCCCTTATACACCGGGAAGCCCGCGCCGGTGATTTTATTGCCCAGCTCGAAGTCGATGATGTCGTACTTCTTAATCAAGTCCCAGTGCGGCTGCGCGTTGGCACCCAGCTCGGGTTTGGTGCCGTGCTCGCGCACCACTTCGTTGTCGGTGGCCGAGCGGCCCTGGGGCACGCTGGCATGGGGCAGGTTGGGGAGCTTGTAGAGGAGCTGCTTCTGCGCTTCTTCTACCTGAGCCAGTTCGCCGGCGGCGGTTTGGGTGTGCTGCTTGAGCTCGGCGGTGCGGAGCTTGAGGGTTTCGGCTCCGGCTTTGTCGCCGGTCTTCATCAGGCCCCCGATTTGGCGGGCCAGCTCGTTGGCTTCGGCCTGGGAGGCATCGTGGGTGGTTTGGAGGGCGCGGCGGCGCTGGTCGAGGTCGAGGATGGCGGCCACGTCGGCTTCGGCGGTGGCGTAGTGTTTTTTGGCGAGGCCAGCCAGCACGAGGTCGGTCTGGTCGCGGAGAACGGAAAGTTGCAGCATGGGAAGCGAATGGGAGAACGGGGACAAATGTCGGAATAAAACCGACCCCCACCGCCGCCTCTTTTCCGCCAGCCAGGAAAGACTACGCAACTTATTTTCCGCCGCCATGCGTTTATACTCCGACCAGCTAGTATTCGATTTGGCAGTTTGCTCGTAATGCCCTAACATTGCGCTAGCAACCGGCCGCCGCGGCCGGGCCAACGAACCTTCGTGTTCGTCTCCGGCCCACCTTTTGCCCCAATTTCAGC
>JBBQSQ010000191.1:0-8488 GCA_038213745.1 Cytophagales bacterium | reverse complement strand
GATAGTGCCCGTATCTTTTAGCCGTGAAAAAAACTACTCTATTCCTTCTGCTTTGCATACCGCTGCTTTTCTGCTACCACCCGGGGCGGGCGTGGGGCTTTTTCGGCCACCGCCTGCTCAACCGGCTGGCCGTGTACACGCTGCCGCCGGCCATGATTGGCTTCTACAAAGCCAACATCGAGTACCTGACCGTGAACGCCACCCGGCCCGACTCGCGCCGAATGCTGGTGCCCGGCGAGGCCCCCAAGCACTTTCTCGACGTGGACCGCTACGGCGACAGTGCCGCCTACAAGCTGCCCCGCCCCTACGCCGACGCCGTGGCCCGCTACGGCGAAGACTCGCTCCTACGCCACGGCATTGTGCCCTGGAACGTGGTGAGTATGAAAAACCAGCTCACCGCCGCCTTCAAGGCCAAGGATACAGACCGCATCCTGCGCCTCTCGGCCGACCTAGGCCACTACCTGGCCGATGCCTGCGTGCCGCTGCACACCACCCGCAACTACAACGGCCAGCTCACCGGGCAGCGCGGCATTCACGGGCTGTGGGAGTCGCGGCTGCCCGAGCTGCTGAGCGCGGACTACGACCTGTTCAGCGGCCAGGCGCAGTACCTTGAGCGGCCGACGGATGCCATTTGGGCGGCCGTCATCCGCTCGCACGCGGCCGTGGATTCGGTGCTGCTTTTTGAGAAGCAACTGACGGCGCAGGTCAGCGACGACCAGAAATTTGGCTACGAGCAGCGCGGTAGCCAAACGGTGCGCACCTACTCGCGCGAATTCAGCAAGGCCTACCACGCCCGGCTCAATGGCCAGGTTGAGCGCCAGTTGCGCTACGCGGCGGCCCTCATCGGCAACTTCTGGTACACCTGCTGGGTTGATGGCGGCTCGCCCGACCTGCGCCAGCTGCCCTACGCGCCCTCCGCCGCCGAGCAGCAGCGCCTGGAGTTGGAAGCCCACGAAACGGCCGGCGCACCGGCGGCGGGTAGCACACCGGGGCATGATGAGTAGGAAGATTTTGGGGTAGGAGGGTGAGGGGGTAGGAGGGCACGAGTTATTGGCAGTTGTACCAACTCCTACCCTCCTACCCCCACACCCTCCTACCCCAAAATCTCAGTACGGTGCAGCAGGTCCAAATCGATGACGGCAACGCCATCCTCGGCCACTTCGTAGGCGCGGATGAAGCGGCGGTGCCACTCTATTTCGTCGTGGGTGTAGGAGTTACGGGCGTGCACATCCTGCGCAAAGGTGTCGTCGTAGCCTTTGAGCTGGACGAGGACTTCAACGTCGAGCCGGGCGTAATCGTCCGGGCCGAGGCCGTGCAGGGGGCTTTCGGGGGTGATGTCGTGCACCAGCGTCCAGCTCAGGGGGAAGAAACTGACCGAGTCGCGCTCCAACGGCAGGAAGGCGTAGCGCTGGTCGTTGGTGGCCGCATCGACGGTTTTGAGCAGCACCCTAGCCTCCAGGTTGATAAGGATGTTGTTGCGCTGGTTGGCAATGCGGAACTGCAAGCAGGGCAGGCCATTGGGCCGGCGGCTGATGATGGCCGTGTGGCTGAAGTGAATGCGTGCCGTGGGCCGCGAAAACCGCCCGTACAGCAGGCCCGTGGCCAGCGCGAACGTGAGCACGCCCACCAGCGCCTCCACGCTGCTGAGGAAGCCCGTGGCGTTGCTGCCCGGGTACACGTGCCCATAGCCCACGGAAGTGAAGGTTTGAACGGAGAAAAACAGAGCGCTCAGAAAATCCTGCACGGCACCGCGCGGGGCGGCCACGCCGGGCAGGTCTTCGAGGCCCAGGGCCACGTAGGCGGCGGCAAAGGCCACGTTCAGCACCGTAAAAAACACCACGACCAAGCCGATAAACGGCCACCAGTCCATCTGAATAAGCCACTGGTAAGGGTCGTGCTGGTGCGGGCCGCCGCGCCGCCGCACATTGAAGGAGCCGTCGTGGTTGATGGCCCGCTTGGTGCGGCGCGAGAACTTTTCGCCGATGCCGGGGTCGAGGGTAGGCATAAGGGGGAGCGTTGAGTTGGCGGAGTGGCGGGGTAACGTATAACGACAAATTAACGTCATGCAGAGCGCAGCGCAGCATGACGTTTACCCTCCCCAATCCCATGAAAGGCGTTTATTCCCTCATCCTCCTCACCATCTCCAACCTGTTTATGACGTTTGCCTGGTACGGGCACCTGCACTTGTTCAAAAAAATGGCCTGGTTTGCCAAGCTGGGCCTGTTTGGCGTCATCATGGTAAGCTGGGGGCTGGCTTTGTTCGAGTACGTGTTTCAGGTGCCGGCCAACCGGCTGGGGTTTGATGAGAATGGCGGGCCGTTCAGCCTGTTCCAGCTCAAGGTGATTCAGGAAGTCATCACGCTTACGGTGTTCACGCTGTGCGCCGTGTTCGTGTTCAAAACCGACAAGCTGGGCTGGAACCATGTAGTGGGCTTCGCGCTGCTGGTAGCGGCGGTGTATGTCATCTTCAAGAAGTGGTGAGCAGGTGGTATTGGAAAAAAAGGTGGGCTGAAGAAAAATTAATGTAGCCTTCAGGCCGGCTTCAGGGCGCAGTGGAAATTTTGTATCGTCGGAAGAGCAACCGGAGCTCGCCGACGCTTACGACTCCTCTTTTCAACCCCCGTAATTTTTTAGATAATCCCATGAATAAGCCCTTTTATTCGGTGGTCCTGCTGGCCGCCGCGCTGCTGGCCGGCACCATCCGGGCCGAAGCCCAGACCGTTACCAAGGTGAAAACCAAAACCTCGAAATCGGCCACGGCCGGCAACCTCGCCACCCCGCCCCCACCGCCCGCTGAAGGCGAAGGCCCCGATGGTCCCCGCCCGCCCCGGGGCCCGCGCGGCGAGCACGGCGGCGAGCACGGCCCCCACGGCGGCCCCGGCCGGCGCGGCGCGCACGGCGGCCTGCAAACCATCACCGATGTGCGCGGCACCCTCAGCAGCTACGTGGCCAACAACGACGAGCAGGTGTACGATGCCTTCGTCCTGCGCCCCGAAACCGGCGCGGCCGACACCGTGCGCTTCCCGCGCCACCTGGGCCAGCAGCTGCAAGCCGCCGCCAAAGCCGGCAGCACCGTGACGGTAAGCGGCGTGCGCCACGCCGGCCCCGACGGCCGCAGCCACTTCCGCTTCGTGAGCCTGACCAATGGCGGGCAAACCATCAACGACGTGCCGCCCGTGCGCCCCGCCACGCCGCCCACCCCGGAAACCGCCACCGCCAAGGGCAGCATCAAAGAGCTGCGGCGCGACCCCAGAGGCCGTGTTCGGGGCGTGGTGCTGAGCGACCAGACCGTGGTGCAGCTGCCGCCCCACGCGCTGGAGCAACTCAGCGACAAGCTGACGGTAGGTGCCTCGCTGGAAGCCACCGGCAACCTGCGCCCCGCCCAAGCCGGCGAGGCCCGCGTGGCCGGCACCACCGCCCCACGCGTGGTGCACGCCCAGACGCTGGCGCTAGGCGGCGTGAAGTACCTGGTGCGATAGGGTTAGCCGTATCTAGGCCAACATCGGACCGTCATGCTCATCTGGTGTCCGCGCAGCCAAAGCATCTCTACCGTGCAATTAATCCCAACGCAAGGATTTACTGCTACGTGTAGAGATGCTTCGGCTGCGCGGACGCCAGATGAGCATGGCGTTCTTTCTATTCTATTCCCTACCCCTATTCCTTACCCTTTTACCCCTTTATGCGCGTTCTCATCGTCGAAGACGAAGCCCGGCTGGCGGGCTTCATTCAGCAGGGCCTTACCCAGGCCGGGCACGTGGCCGACGTGGCCGCCACCGGCCCCGAGGGCCTGGAGCAAGCCGCCACCACGCCCTACGACGCCGTGCTGCTCGACCTGATGCTGCCCGGCCAAAGTGGCCTCGACGTGCTGCGCAACCTGCGCGAATTCGGCATCCAGACGCCGGTGCTCATCCTCAGCGCCCTTACTGATACGCAGCACGTGGTGAAGGGCCTCGAAGCCGGGGCCGTGGATTACCTGCGCAAGCCCTTTGCGTTCGATGAGCTACTGGCCCGGCTGCACATCATCGGCCGCAAAACCGCCGGCCCGGCCGGGGCCGACGCCCTGCGCCTGGCCGACCTCGTGCTCGACCCACTGGGCCGCGTAGTGACGCGCGCCGGCCGCATCCTGAGCCTCACCAACCGCGAGTTTGCGGTGCTGGAGCTGCTGCTGCGCAACGCCGGCCGTGTGGTGAGCAAGACCCGCCTGGCCGAAAAAGTATGGGATGTGGACTACGACATGGGCTCGAACGTGATTGAGGTGCACATTTCGCAGCTGCGCCGCAAGCTGGACCGAGACTTTGCGCCCGCGCCGGCCCTGCTGGAAACGGTAATTGGCCAGGGCTACCGGCTGCGCGAGCCGGGCGCGGCGGGGTAGGAGAAGCTCATGCTCATTATTACCCTAAACCCATCCCAATGCCCTCCACCTCTCCCTCTGTCTCCAAAACCCGCCGCTTCCGCCTGGGCTTGCGTGGGCAGCTGCTGCTGGTGTTCGGGCTGGTGTTCGGGCTGGCCACGCTGGTGGCGGGCGGCTACCAGTACCGGAGCCTGGGCCACCTGCTGGCCCGCGCCGACGACGACCGCCTGCGCCTGCGCGCCACCCAGCTGCTGGCCCGCGTCAGCCTCGACCCCGCGCCCACCCTGCCTCTGCCCGACCAAACCGGCGAAACCATGCGGCTAGTGTTTGAGGAGCCCGACCAGCCGGCCCGCGAGCTGTTCCGCTCGGCCCGGTGGCCGGCAGCCGATACGGCGGGGCTGCCCCGGCCGGCCGCGCCGGGCAGCCCGCTGGACCACGGCCGCGTGGTGGCCGTGGCCCGCCCAGCCGCCCCGCCCGGCCCGGGGGCCGACTACGCCGAGCCCACCGGCCGCCTCACGCTGTGGCTGGCCCACCCCGCCGCGCCCCTCGAAAAAGCCCTGGCCCGGGTGCGGCGCACGTTGGCGCTGGGCCTGCTGGGCAGCGCCGCGCTGGCCGGCGCGCTGGCACTGCTGGTGGCGGGCGTGGTGCTGCGGCCGCTGCGGCGCATGGCCGCGCAGGCCCGCCGCATTCAGCAGGCCACCGACATTGCGCCCCTGCCCGTGCCCCAAACCGGCGACGAAGTGCAGGAGCTGGCCGAAACCCTAAACCAACTGCTGGCCCGCCTGAGCGGCCAGGCCGCCGCCCAGGCCAACTTCCTGGCCGCTGCCGCCCACGAGCTGCGCACGCCCCTGGCCACCCTGCAAACCGGCCTCGACGTGAGCGGGCGCGACCCCACCCTGCCACCCGCCACCCGCGCCGCCCTGGCCGGCCACGATGCCGAGCTGGCCCGCCTGGGCCGCCTCGTGGACGATTTTCTGCTGGTGGGCCGCCTTGGCAATGGGGCCGCGCTGCCCATAAACCGCGGCCCCGTGGCGCTCGATGAGCTGCTGCTGGCCCTGGCCGACCGGGAGTTGCCACGCTTCCGGACGGCGGGGCGCACGCTCACCATCGAGCTGCCTGATGATGCACCGACCACCGCTCTCTCAAGTGAAACCGATGCCGACCAGCTCACCACGCTGCTGCTGAACCTGCTCGACAACGCCCGCAAGCACGCCCGGCCCGGCACCGGCGTAACGCTGCGCCTGCAAGCCGCGGAAGAAGGCCATGGCCCCGTCATTGGCATCGAAAACGAGCTGGCGACTCCGCTGGGCGAGCACCTGGCGCAGCTCACCACCGCCTGGTACCAGGCCGACCCACTGGCCCCCGGCACCGGCCTGGGCCTCTGGATTGCCGGGCGGCTAGCCAACGGCCTAGGCCTGGGCCTGACGCTGCGCGAGGAGGAGCAACGACTGGTGGTGAGAGTGGGTTTCCCAAAATAGGGCGGAAGCAAACCCGCCGGGCACGCCCCCTACCGATGCCACCTGTGCTTGTTTTGACGCAACAATTACGCTGATTAGAAACGTTTTACTCAACCACCACGGACGCAAAACCGCCGGCCGCCCCAACCGCGAAAACCCCACGGGCCGGGCTGGCGTACCAGCGGCAGCAGCGCAATTCCCGGCGCTGGTTGTTACTTGCCTCTATGCGTTACTTCTGCACCCGTTTACCGCTGGCTTTGTTGCTGGCGGCCTTTTCAGTTTTCACGGTCTCAGCCCAAAAAGTGGGCCTGGTGCTCAGTGGCGGCGGGGCCAAGGGCCTGGCCCACGTGGGCGTGCTGCGGCAATTGGAGAAAAACCACATTCCCATCGACTACATCGTGGGCACGAGCATGGGGGCCGTCATTGGGGGCATGTACTCGGCCGGCTACTCGCCTGATGAGATTGAGCAGATTGTGCTCAGCCCCGAGTTTCAGCGCTGGACGTCGGGCAAGCCCTTGGAGAGCAAAACGTTTAATTTCCTCACGGCCGAGCCCTCGCCCTCGGCCCTGCGCCTGGGCATTGCCATTGATTCCACGTTTAAGGCCCGCATCAGCACCAACCTGGTGAATGATTTGAACCTGAACCTAGCCCTGGCCCGGCTGCTGGCCCCGGCCTCGGCCAGCGCGCAGTACGATTTCGACAAGTTGTTTGTGCCCTTCCGCTGCATGGCCTCCGAGGTGTTTACGCGGCAGGTGGTGGAGCAAAAGAACGGCTCGCTGGCCGATGCCATCCGCAACTCCATGTCGTTTCCACTGGCGTTCCGGCCCATCCGCAACCTCGACGGCAAGTACTACTACGACGGGGCGGTGTACGACAACTTCCCGACCAACACGATGAAGAAAACCTTCGCCCCGGACATCATCATCGGGGTGAACGTGGGGGATGTGGCCATGAAGAAATACCCCAAAAACGATGACGAGCTGCTGGCCAGCACCGTGGCCTTTCTGGGCACCAGCGTGGCCGACACCGGCAGCGTGGGCCGCAACGGCATCTATATTCAGCCCGACCTTACGGGCCTGGGCGTGGGCGACTTCGACCGGGTGAAGGCCTTTATTGCCGAAGGCGACACGGCCGCGCTGCGCGAAATGGACTTGATTAAGCAACGCATTGGCCGCCGCGTCGACTCGACGGACCTGCAAAGGCGGCGCCTGGCGTTCCAGGGCCTGGCCCCCACGCCGCGCTTCATTGAGGTGAGGGTGAACGGCCTGCGGCCCGACCAGAATACGTACGCCGCCAGCTTCTTCCAGCGGAAGGGCCGCGAGTACTCGCTCGACGACATTGAGGAGGGCTACTACCGCTTGGCGTCGGACGACTACTTCAAGAATATCTACCCGCGCATTCGCTACGACGCGGCCCGCAAGGGCTACATCTTCAGCGTGGACGCCCAGCGCAACAACAACGTGAGCACCGAAGTAGGCTTCGTGCTCAGTAACCGGACCATCGACAATATTTTCCTGGGCGTGGAGTTCCGCTACCTGCGCAGCCTCCTCTACACGGCCTCGGCCGATGTGAGCCTGGGCCGCTTTTACACGGGCGCGCACGGCTCGTTCCGCATCAACGTGCCTTATAAGTATCCATTTTTCTTCGAGCCCGAAATCACTTACAATCAGTGGGATTTCCAGAACACGGGTGGCGTGCTGGGCCGCAACGTCATCAATACCCAGGTGCGGCAGCAGGACACCAAAATCGGGGGGCAGTTTGGGGTTAGCCCCAACTACCGCAGCCGGCTGCTGCTCGATGTGGCCGCGTTCGTGACCAAGGACGAATACACCAATTCCCAGAAAATCAACACGTCCGATGTTCTCGACGTCACGGTGTTTCGGGGTGCCACCGCCGCGCTGCGCCTGGCCCGCAACACCCTGAACCGCAAGCAGTACGCCACCAGCGGCCACCGCTATGTGTACACGCTGCGGGCCGTCACGGGGTCGGCCGACTACACGCCCGGCTCCACGGCCGAGCAGGCACCCAACTCCGAGCACCGCGAATGGCTGCAGTTCCGGGCCACCGTGGAGCGCTACTTCGCGCTCAAGGGCGACCGCCACGCCTGGGGCTACTTCGGCGAGCTGATGGCCAGCAGCCAGCCCACGTTCTCCTCCTTTCGCTCGTCGCAAACCACGGCCCCAATCTTCGCGCCGCTGCCCGATTCACGCACCTTGTTTCTGGACACCTACCGCTCGGCCCGCTACGCGGCGGCGGGCCTGCGCTACACCCAGCCCTTTCTCAAAAAGCTGGAATGGCGGACCGAGGTATACGTGCACCTCAACGCCCAGCCCCTAAAGCAGGGCGACTTTCAGCAGGCCGTGCGCCAGTCCGGTTTCGACCGGCCGCGCGTCACGGCCAGTACCGGCCTGATTTTTCAAACGCCGGTGGGTCCGCTGGCCCTGCACGCCCGCTTCTACGACGACCCCTCCGAGCGGTTCGGCGTCTACGGGCACCTGGGCTTCCTGCTGTACCGCAGCCGCGCCCTGGAATAGGCGGGTGGCCCCGCCCAGCTTAGCTCAGCGCGCGGTGGACTTCGGCGGCGGCTTCGAGGGGCAGCAGGTGGCCGGCCCCGGGCACGATGGTGAAGGGCGTGCCCGGCGGCAGCAGCGGCAGTGTGAGGCGGCGTTGCTTATCCGGC
>JBBQSQ010000190.1:0-8509 GCA_038213745.1 Cytophagales bacterium | reverse complement strand
CGCGGCAAGGCCAAGCCCCAGGCCCTGTGTGCCGTGGCCGCCCGCCTGCTCCGACAAGCTTGGGCCCTGCTCATCCACGAACGCGATTTTGACCCGAATCACCATCTTTCGCTTGCTTTATAAACACAGTTCATGCTGAGCTTGCCGAAGCATCTCACGTGCTTTAACCAATCCAATTAATTGAGCCACTACCCCACGCGAGATGCTTCGGCTGCGCTCAGCATGACGTTCGATGTCTCGTTTTCCTAATTTTCACGCATTCCCCCATTGCCATGAAACTCTGGCTGCAACGTAACCTGAAAGGCGACCCCATTCTGTGGGCCATCGTGCTGCTGTTTTCCTTCATCAGCATTGCCGTGGTGTATTCGGCCACCGGCACGCTGGCGTACAAGAAAATGAACGGCAACACCGAGGCCTTTCTCTTCAAGCACACCAGCCTGATTCTGTTGGGCTTGGGCTTTATGTGGCTGGCCCACCGCATCGACTACCGGCACTACTCGCGGCTGTCGCTCTACGCGCTACTGCTGTCGGTGCCGCTGTTGCTGTTCACGTTTTTCATGGGCGGCACCACGCTCAACGAAGCCTCGCGCTGGCTCACCATTCCGGTGATTAACCAGACCTTCCAGCCTTCCGACCTCGCCAAGCTGGCCCTGATTTCGCACCTGGCCAGCATGCTCAGCCGCCGGCAGCAGCACTTGCACGACTTCAAATCGACGCTGCTGCCGGTAATGCTCTGGGTGGGCGTTATCTGCGGCCTCATTATTCTGAGCAATGCTTCCACGGCGCTGCTGTTGTTTGCTACGTGCATGCTGCTGATGTTCATCGGCCGCGTGCCGCTCAAGCACATGGCCGTGATGGTGGGCATCGGCATTGTGCTGGGGGGCGCGGGCCTGGCGGCCGGCCAGCGCCTGGGCACGGTGGTGTCGCGCGTGACCAGCTTCACCGACAAGTCCAAGAAAACGCCTTTCCAGCTGGAACACAGCTACATTGCCATTGCCACCGGCGGCATTGCCGGCAAAGGCCCCGGCAAAAGCACCGAGCGGAACATCCTGCCGCACCCTTATTCCGACTTCATTTTCGCCATCATCATCGAAGAATACGGCCTCTTGGGCGGGGCCGTGGTGTTGTTTCTTTACCTCGCTTTCCTCTACCGGGGGCTGAAAACGGTGATGAACAGCTATGGGGCCTTCGGGGGCCTGCTCTCGGCGGGCCTGAGTTTCAGCCTTGTGCTGCAGGCGCTGGTGAACATGGGCGTGGCCGTAGGCCTGGGCCCCATCACCGGCCTGCCGCTGCCACTGCTGAGCATGGGCGGCACCTCGCTTATCTTCACGGGCATCAGCATCGGTATCATTTTGGCGGTGAGCCGGGGCGAGCGCGAAGTGCGCCCCATGACCGGCGAACCCGACGACACCGCCCGCATTCCGAAGGTTTCGGTGAGCTATTAGCCTGATAGGCAGTTGTCGGTTATTCGTTGCTAGTTGTCAGGCCGTTCTGATAAACTGACGCCAGAACAAGCTGACAATTGACAACGAACAACTGACAACTAAAATGAGAATCATCATCTCCGGCGGCGGCACGGGCGGGCATATTTTCCCGGCCGTCGCCATTGCCAATGAGCTGCGCCGCCGCCTGCCCGATGCCGAAATCCTCTTCGTGGGGGCCAACGGCCGCATGGAAATGACCCGCGTGCCCGAGGCCGGCTACAAAATCGTGGGCCTCGACATCAGCGGCTTGCAGCGCCGGCTCACGCCCCAGAACCTGCTGTTTCCCGTGCGGGTATTCCGCTCGGTGCGCAAAGCGGGAAAATTAATTGAAGAATTTCGGCCCGATGCCGTGGTTGGGGTGGGAGGCTACGCCTCGGCCCCGGTATTGCTGGCTGCTACGTCGCGGGCCATTCCGTCACTGATTCAGGAGCAGAATTCGTATGCTGGCTTGGTGAATAAACTCCTGGCCAAGCGCGTAAATCGCATCTGCGTGGCGTATGATGGGATGGAGAAGTTTTTCCCCGAAAACAAGCTGGTGGTAACCGGCAACCCCGTGCGCACCGAAATTGCCAGCGGCGACCGCGCCGAAGCCCTGAAATTTTTCGGCCTGAACCCCGACCGGAAAACGCTGCTGGTGGTGGGCGGTAGCCTCGGTGCCCGCACCCTCAACCAAGCCACGGCCGCCGCGCTGCCCCGCCTGCGCGAAGCCGGTATCCAACTGCTGTGGCAAACCGGCAAGCTCTATTTCCCCGAAGCCCGGCAGCAGGCCGAAGCCCACCGCGAAGACAACCTGCACGCCCTGGAGTTCATCCAGCGCATGGACCTAGCCTATGCCGCCGCCGATGTGGTCATCAGCCGCGCCGGCGCGCTGTCCGTGTCGGAGCTCTGCCTCACCGGCAAAGCCAGCATTCTGGTGCCCTCGCCCAACGTGGCCGAAGACCATCAAACCAAAAATGCCCTGGCCCTCGTCAGCAAAGGGGCCGCCGTGCTCATCACCGACGAGCACGCCCCCGCGCGCCTCTACGACGAAGCCCTGCGCCTGCTCGCCGACCCCGAGCGCCGGCAGCAGCTCAGCGCCCGGGTGCAGGAGCTGGCCCGCCCCAATGCCACCGCCGCAATTGTAGACGAGCTAATGAGATTAATTAAAAATTAAACTAGCACGTCATGCTGAGCGCAGTCGAAGCATCTCTACCGCAATACTGATTAATCACTTACGCGGTAGAGATGCTTCGACTGCGCTCAGCATGACGTTCCGACACGAATAATAGTAAAAAATTGAAGCAATTTCCCTACGTTTTCTTCCTCGGTATCGGGGGCATTGGCATGTCGGCACTGGCGCGTTGGTTTCAGGCCAATGGCCACCAAGTGAGCGGCTACGATAAAACCGAAACCCCCTTAACGCAGGCGCTGTCCGCCGAAGGCATCGCCATTCATTACGTCGATGCGGTTGAGTATATCCCCGTCGAAGTCCGTGAACACCGTGAGGAAACGTTGGTGGTGCTCACGCCCGCCATTCCCGCCGACAGCCTGGAGTGGGCCTGGCTGCGCGCCGAAGGCTACGATATCCGCAAGCGCAGCCAGGTGCTGGGCGTGCTCACCCACGGCCGCTATACCATTGCCGTAGCCGGCACCCACGGCAAGACCACCACCAGCAGCATGGTGGCCCACTTGCTCCACCACGCTGGCCTCGATGCCGGGGCTTTCCTGGGCGGAATTGCGGTGAATTTGGGAAGTAATTTATTGCTGCCAAAAACGGCCGCCGCCCCCATTGTGGTGGAGGCCGACGAGTACGACCGCAGCTTCCTTACGCTTTTTCCCGACGTAGCCATCGTGACCAGCACCGATGCCGACCACCTGGACATCTACGGCGACCAAGACGCGCTGATTGAATCGTTTCGGCAGTTTGTGGGGCAAATCAAGCCCGGCGGTACGCTCCTGATTAACCATACGGCCGACGCCAGCGTGGCGGCCGCCGTGCCCGCCGGCACGCGCGTTATCCGCTATGGCCTCACGGCCGCGCAAGGTCCCGAATTATCGGCCGCCAATATTTCTGCCGAAGGCCACCAATTTCAATTTGATTTGCACAGCCCGCAGGGCGTACTAAAGAAGCTGGCCTTGGCCGTGCCGGGCTACCACAACGTCGAAAATATGCTGGCCGCGGCGGCCGTAGCACAATTGCAGGGCGTGGCCGAAGAAAAATTGCGCGCGGCCGTAGCGGCCTACCGCGGCGTAAAGCGCCGGTTTGAATTCATCGTAACCACGGCCCACCACGTTTATTTAGACGATTACGCCCACCACCCACGCGAAATTGAGGCTTTCCTGCGTTCGGTCCGGGCGTTGTACCCCGGCAAGCGATTGCGCGTCATCTTTCAACCCCACCTGTTCACCCGCACCCGTGACTTCGCCGCCGGCTTTTCCCAGAGCTTAAGTATTGCAGATGAGGTATTTTTGTTGGACATTTACCCCGCTCGTGAAAAGCCGCTGCCCGGAATTACTTCCGAAATTCTACTGGCCGAAATTACTTCTCCTACTAAAGCAATTCTAACCAAAGCGGAAGTATTGGCAGCGGCCAAAACCGATGATTCATTCGATATTCTGGCCACGGTCGGGGCGGGGGATATTGATACGCTAGTACCCCAGTTAAAATTAATTTTGACCGAGCGCTGGAAATAAATTCCGTAAAGAATCTTGAAATAAAATTGCCGTCGTGGCGCGCCGCGAAACACGACGTGCTACTGATTCACCACCTCATCGTTTCCGCTGTTGGACCGCACCGTTAGAAATTTACTTGTTGCTGCTGCTTGCCTTTTGGTACTGGTTGGGCTGGGCGTATTTGCGGCCGTGCGCCAGGCCACCCGCCCCGTGGGGGCCGTCACGGTCAACGTCGCCAACGAATTCGACAACTACTTCATCAGTGAGCGCGGCGTAACGGCCCTGCTCACCAAGGGCGGCAAAGAGCCGGTGCTCGGCACCGCGCCGGAGGGCCCCCGCCTGCGCGAGCTGGAAGCCCGCCTCAAGGCGCACCCGTTTGTGCGGGAGGCCCAGGTCTACCGCGACCTGACCGGTGACCTGCACGCCGACATTCGTCAAAATCGCCCCATCGCCCGTCTCACGCACCCCGACACCCGCCTCGATACCTACGTCGACGCCGAAGGCCATGCCTTGCCGCTATCGCCGCTGTTTACGGCTCGGGTAGCCACCGTAGCACGGACCGGCGGGGCCAGCTTGCCAACTGTATTTTTCCAAGACAGCACTGGTCGCCGCTACCTGGAGTTTCTGCGCTACGTAGACGAGCACCCGTTCTGGAAAGCGCAGGTTTCGGAGGTGTTTGTTGAGCCCGGAGGCAAGCTGTCGTTCACCCAACAAGTGGGCGACCAGCGGATAGAATTTGGGCTGCCCGAAAATATTTCTGAGAAGTTTGCTAAGCTTATGGTATTTTACCGTCAAATTCCGTCAGTTTTGGGGTGGGATACCTACCACCGCGTAAACGTAGAATACCAAAATCAAATCATTTGCGAATAGTAATTCGCTGATTCAAAGGCCGTAAGGTCGAAAGTTTTCAACTCCCAACCTCAGAATTCTTCACTGCTCGCCAGCACCGCTCCTATGCAACAAGACAAAATCGTCGTCGGGCTCGACATTGGCACCACCAAAATCTGCGCCCTTGTGGGGCGTAAAAACGAGTTCGGAAAACTCGAAATCCTGGGCATGGGCAAAGCCGTGTCGGAAGGGGTTTCGCGGGGCATCGTCCTCAACATCGACAAGACCGTAGACGCTATTAAACGGGCCATTCGGCAAGCGGAAGAACAGTCCGGAATTAGCATTGGGGTGGTAAACGTGGGCATCGCGGGGCAGCACATCAAGAGCCTCCAGCACAATGGCAGCATCACGCGCAACTCGCACGATACCATCGGGCCCGACGACGTGAATCGCCTCACCCAGGACATGTACCGCCTCGTGACCCAGCCCGGCTCGCAAATCATTCACGTGATGCCGCAGGACTACAAAGTGGACTACGAGGAAGGCATTGCCGACCCCGTAGGCTACGAAGGGGTTCGCCTGGAAGGCAACTTCCACATCATTACCGCTCAGAGCACGGCCATCAACAACATCAACAAGTGCGTGACTAAAGCCGGGCTCGAAATTGCCGACCTGATTTTGGAACCGCTCGCCAGCTCCATGTCCATCCTCTCCGAGGAGGAAAAGGAAGCCGGGGTGGCCTTGATTGACATCGGGGGCGGCACCACCGACCTGGCGGTGTTCAAGGACGGCATTATCCGCCACGCGGCGGTGTTGCCGTTCGGGGGCAATATCATTACGCAGGACATCAAGGCCGGCTGCAACGTGGCTCCCGGCCAGGCAGAACAGTTGAAAGTGAAGTTTGGCAAAGCCATTGCCGCCGAAGCTTCGGATTACGAAATCGTGAGCATTCCCGGCCTGCCCAACCGTGCGCCCAAGGAGGTTTCGCTCAAGAACCTGGCCTACATTATCGAGGCCCGGATGTCGGAAATCATGGAGCTGGTGTACGCCGAAATTTATCGCATGGGCCTGCACGACAAGCTCTCGGCAGGCATCGTGCTCACCGGGGGGGGCTCGCAGCTGCAGTATCTGGAGCAACTCACCGAGTACATCACCGGTTTGGATACCCGCATTGGCTACCCAAACCAGCACCTCGGCAAGAGCCGCATTGAGGCCGTGAAATCGCCGATGTACGCCACTACCGTGGGCCTAGTCCTGACCGGCTACCACGCCCTGGACGAGCGCAATGTGCGCCCTGCCTACGAGGCCGAATACCCCGCCTACGTGCTCCCCGTGGCCGTGCCGCAGGAGCAGCCCCGGGCAGCTGCCGCGCCCGAGCCGCGGACCGTGGCCGCGCCAGTTGCCCAGCCCGTTGTGGAAAAAGAAAAGCAGCCCAACAAAACTGGGGTGTGGCTGAAGGATATCCTCAAGCGCACCAAGGGCTTGCTGATTGACGACTACGACGACAAATCCTACTAAGGGGAGTTATAAATTATGAATTGTAAATTATGAATTGGCAGCCGCCTGGATAGGCCAGTTCATAATTTATAATTCATAATTTATAATTCATAATTAAAAAATTATGAACTATAAATTCGACATTCCCGCCCAGAGCAAATCCATCATCAAGGTGATTGGGGTTGGTGGCGGGGGCTCCAATGCCGTGAAGCACATGCACAAGCAGGGCATCAAGGACGTGGAGTTCATCATTTGCAACACTGACCACCAGGCGCTGCAAAGCTCCACGGTGCCCAACAAACTCCAGATTGGGGTGGACCTGACCGAAGGCCTCGGCGCGGGGGCCAAGCCCGAGCGCGGCCGCCAGGCGGCCATCGAGAGCAAGGAGCAAATCCGCGACTTGCTGAACCAGGGCACCAAGATGCTCTTTATTACAGCCGGCATGGGTGGTGGCACCGGTACCGGTGCGGCCCCCGTGATTGCGCAGGTGGCGCAGGAGTTGGGCATTCTCACGGTGGGTATCGTGACGGCCCCGTTCATGTTTGAGGGCAAGAAAAAGCGCCAGCAGGCCGAAGAAGGCATCAAGGCCCTGAGCGAGCACTGCGATACGGTGCTGGTGATTCTCAACGACAAGCTGCCGCAGATTTACGGCAACCTGACCATGGGGGCCGCCTTCGCCAAGGCCGATACCGTGCTGACTACGGCCGCCAAGTCCATTGCCGAAATCATTACGGTGACGGCCGATGTGAACGTGGACTTTGAAGACGTAAAAACGGTGATGAAAGACAGCGGGGCCGCCGTAATGGGCAGCAGCGTGACCGAAGGCGAAAACCGCGCCCGCCGCGCCGCCGAGGAAGCCCTGAACTCGCCACTGCTCAACAACACTGATATCCACGGTGCCCAGCGTATTCTGCTTTCCATCATGTCGGGCGTCGAGCACGAGTTGGAAATGGACGAACTGACGGAAATCACGGAGTATATCCAGGAGAAAGCCGGGCAGGACGCCGAGATGATTTTCGGCCATGGCATCGACGACAGCCTGGGCCAGAGCATCCGCGTGACGGTGATTGCCACGGGTTTTGCCCGCGATGCGCACTCCATCACGACGCCCTCCAGCAGCGGTTCGGAGCCTGTTGTGGCAACCGCCCCCGCCCCGGCGGCTGAGGCTGACCGGTTGGAAGCAACTCCCAATGCTGCCCCTGGCAACAGCTCGGCACCGTACGTGCCCAGCTTCGGCTCCTCGGTGCCAGAGCCGGCCCGCGTCACGTTTGACCTGAACGGTCCTTCAGCCCACATCGCGCCGCCGCTGGTAGCTGGTGTACCGAATATCGCTCCGGGCGAACCCGCTTTGGTGTCAGGCACGCCGCCTGCCGTGGCTCCGGAAGCGGCCCGCCCCCGCCCGGCCCTGGATGCCCAGGCCATGGAGCGCCGCCGCCGCTTGCAGGAACTCAGCAACGGCCTGCCCCCCGAAGCCGTGAGTCAATATGATACTCCTGCTTACTTGCGTCGGCAGGTGAAACTGGAGAACGTTGAGCCTAGCTCGGCGCAAAATATTTCGCGGTTTAATTTGTCAGACGATAATGAGTTGCTGGGCGACAACCGCTTTCTGCACGATAACGTGGATTAATTAATTGATTGTTTAGACCAAAAAAGGCCCCGGCGCTGAATATTCAGCACCGGGGCCTTTTTTGGTCTAAGAAATTTAGCTAGTATTTCGGGCTTTGCATGCGGACGGATTTCGGAGCACAAATTTTCAATTTATCCCTATAGTCGACTAGAAGCTGAAAACTTCATGCTTGCACCTCAGCAAGCATAATGCAAAACCTGTATAAATAGCTGGCGTTTCATTCTACGGCTAGAAAAAATTTCATTTCGCTCGGCATTGGATAACATGCGTTTTGGCGCATTAAGTAGTGCGTCAAAAGTAAAAAGGCAGTAGATTAGGGGATGAAACTTGCTCCGATAGTCCTGACCGTCGCCCAAGTGCAGCAGCTAGCGCGAGTTGCTGCCACCGGTGCCCATCCACGGGAGCGCAAACGTGCGCAAGC
>JBBQSQ010000189.1:0-8523 GCA_038213745.1 Cytophagales bacterium | reverse complement strand
CGACTACTCGCACGTGGCCCACGCCTACCGCCCCAGCCACGCCGACTACACCTACGACGTGAAATACGGCCGGCGCGACCACCGCGGCGGCGGCCGCAGCTCGGCCCGCGAAACGGCGGCCCGCGTGGCCGCCGGGGCCGTAGCCATGCGCTTGTTGGCTCATTTTGGGGTTGAAATTGCAGCCTATGTCTCCGCCGTGGGCGAAATCGAAGTGCCCCTGGAGTACGAGGAGCTTGATTTGAGCCTCATCGACAGCAACCCCGTGCGCTGCCCACACCCCGAAACCGCCGTGCGCATGGAAGCCCGTATTCGGGCTGCCCAAGCGGCGCACGACACCGTGGGGGGGGTGATTACGGGCGTGGCGCGCCACGTACCCGCCGGCCTGGGCGAGCCCGTGTTCGATAAGCTGCCCGCCGTGCTGGGCCATGCCCTGCTGAGCATCAATGCCGTGAAAGGCTTTGAGTTTGGCTCCGGCTTTGCCGGCACGAAGCTGCCCGGCTCGGTGCACAACGACGAGTTCTACACCGACGAAGCCGGCACCGTGCGCACCCGCACCAACCACAGCGGCGGCAGCCAGGGCGGCATCTCCAACGGCCAGGACATCAACTTTCGCGTGGCCTTCAAGCCCGTGGCTACGCTGCTTCAGCCCCAGCAAACCATCAACGACCAGGGCGAAAGCATCACGCTGGTGGGCCGTGGCCGCCACGATGCCTGCGTGCTGCCCCGCGCCGTGCCCATCGTGGAAGCCATGACCCAATTGGTACTGGCCGATTTGCTGCTGCGCGCCCGCGCCAACCGGGTATAACTGAAATGATGTAGGTACATTTGCAACCTCCGCTGCCCCGTTGCGGTTGTACCTTTGCTGCTGCCGCTCCGGCGGCGCTTCCCCCTGATTATAAGCCCCGAAACTATGTCCGCTGTTTCCATTTATGCCGAAGCTTCTCCCAACCCGGAGAGCATGAAATTTGTCCTCAACTCGAACCTGCTGGTTGACGGCGTGAGCGTGGACTACCCCACCCTCGAAGCTGCCGCCAACTCGCCGCTGGCGCAGGAGCTGTTTGGGTTCGATTACGTGGGCCGCGTGTTCATCGCCCAAAACTTCGTTACCATTACCAAAAGCCAGCCCGAGCTGGCCTGGACCCAGCTCATCCCCGAGCTGCGCCAGTTCCTGAAAAGCTACGTGGAGGCTGGTGGCCCCGTTTTCCTCGTGGACCCCGCCGCTGAGCAAAAGGCCGCCCAGGCCGCCACCGCCGGTGACCCCACCCAGCACGAAGGCCAGATTGCCCAAAAAGTCATCGACCTGCTCGACAACTACGTGCGCCCCGCCGTGGAGCAAGACGGTGGCAACATCACCTTCAAAAGCTACCACGAAGGCATCGTGACCGTGAACCTGCAAGGTTCATGCTCCGGCTGCCCCTCGGCCACGGTCACCCTGAAATCAGGCATCGAAAACCTGCTCAAGCGCATGGTGCCCGAAGTGCAAAGCGTGGTGGCCGAAGGCATTACGGTTTGAGGAGAATTATAAATTTTGAATTATAAATTATAAATGCCCGCTTGAATCCTCAGGCGGGCATTTATAATTCAAAATTTATAATTTTTTCTAAAGCTGTGACTTAACCGTGAAATTCCGCGCCACGGTGAAGCCGAAATAAATGTCGCCGTTGAAGAAGTTGCCGTCCGTTTGGGGCACGAAGAACTTCTCCGTCATGCCCTTGGAATTGGTGAAGTGCAGCTGGAAGACGTGGCCGCCGGTTTCGATGTCCACGCCCACGCCCAGGGCGTTGCGGTAGGTGTCGGCCACGTAGCCGGGCAGCACGTAGAAATAGTCGGCCGTGAGGGCAATGCGCTTGCTAAGCTTTTGGCGCAGGCCCGCGCCCAGCGCGTACACGTCGTTTTGCTGGCCGGTCAGGGCCACGTAGTTGCGGTGAATGAGTGTGGGCATGAGCTGCACCGACAGGCCGGGGCTGAACTTGCGGGCAAGGAGCACTTGGTAGGCGTAGTCGACCCGCGAGGCGGTGCTGCGGTCAGCCACGCCCGCTACGGAATTAAACTTCAGGGTGGTGATGGCCGCTGACGCGAACAGCGTGACCGATACCGGCATGGGCCGCGCGCCGGTGGTCTGTTGCAGGGCCTTGTATTTCACAAAGCCATCGAACGTCTTCTCGATGTTGCTGCGGCCTATGCCCACGGCCAGCCGGTTGGTGAGGCCGTATTCAAAGCTGAGGCGCAGCACGGCCTGGTCGAGCCCAAAAAAGTTGTAGGCCCCGCTGTTCAGCGTGCCAAAGCGGTGCTGGATGAGGAAGGCCAGCGTGCCCTGGCCCGGCGTTTCAACCGACTGCGCGTTGATGATGTGCGTGCCCTTAAACGTGGCCGTCACCACCTCGCGCTTGGTCGAGTCGGCGGTTTGCCGTTCCAAGTCGTTCAGCAGGTCGGTTTGGGCGTGGGCCGGACGGGTGCCGACGCAGGCGGCCAGCAGCAGCACCGCAAAAAAAGGCGAAAAGAAAACGTTGCGGCTCATAAGAAATCAGCGGAAATAGCTGCGCAAGGGAGAAAAGAACGTTAGCGCGGGGCCGAGGTGGCCCCGACCGCACCCGGCACGGGGGCGCAGGCGAGGGCTACGCGCACGGTCACGGTTTTGGCAATGTTGTTGCGCACCAGCAACGGAATTTCGATGTTGTAGTCGGCCGAGGCCACGCTAAAGCTGGCGGTGGCCAGCAGTTGGCCGTCCTTCAGTTCGAGGGTGGCGGGCGTGGCCACGCGGTGCGTCACGCCGTGAATGGCGAGGTCGCCGGTGGCCTGAACCGTGTGCGGGCCCGGCTGGGCCAGCCCCGCCGCATCTATCCCCGTAAAGTGCCCCGAAAACGTCGCCTTTGGAAATTTGTCCGACTCCAGGTAGTTCTCGTTGAAGTGCTCCTGCATGAGCGTGCGTTTGAAAACAAAGCCTTTAATCGGGACCGAAAACGCCAGCTGCCCCGTGCTCACGTCAACCACCGCCGCAACCTGATTATTCAGCGCAGCGATGTCTTCAATGGGCGTAGCCGAAAAAAACGACACATTCCCCGCCTTGGTCAGGTACTTGGTTTGGGCACGGGCCGCGCCAGCATAAGCCAGCAGTCCGGCCGTGAGCAAAAGGAGGGGGAGTTTCATGGCGAAGCGGTAACGGTTGTTGTTGAGGGCAGCTTTTGGTTTCCGGGCTTGTTCCTGCACTGCGGAAGGCCCGGCGGAGCAGAGCGAAGCAACTGGCGTGGGGTGGGTGGGCCGGGCTAGTTGCTGGGCTTGCCCGCCGCTACCCAGGCTTCGATGCGGCGGATGTCGCAGTCGGAGAGCTTGCCGCCGTCGACGGGCATGGGCACGTAGTTGGGTTCGTGGCGGATAGCGCCCAGCAACTGGTTGGTGTTGAATTTGCTGATGTCGCTGTAGTTGTCGAACTGGTAGCCGGCCCCCAGCCGGTTGGCCACGGCCGCCGCGTGGCAGCGCTTGCAGTTGGCTTCGAAGATGGGCATCACCACGGCGTCAAACTTGGCCAGCGCGGGGGTGGCGTCTTCGCACGGCACCGGGGTGTCGTTGCCGTGCGAGTAGGAGCAGGCCCCCAGTAGCAGCAGCGTGGCCGCAACGCTCAGCGCGCGCCAGTGAGGAAAAAATGCAGGGAACAGGCGCATAAAAAGCAAGCGAAAAGCAAATGAAACTCAGGGAAGTCAATGCAGCAACCCAACCAAGGCCCGGCTAAAAACGGTGGTGCTGAAACAAGGAATTGGCACCGCAATGTATGGCCGATGGCTACTAGCTGGCAGCACCGGAAAGATGGGTGCCGCCCGAGGCTGGTGGTGCGTGTGCAAGCGCATCACCAGCCCCGGGGTGCCTGCCTGAAGGCAAAGGGCCCGAAAACCGGCGTTTACCGCACTACCGGGCAATTTACGTCGGCCCCCGCCGCTGTCCACGGGAAAGAAGCGGCGGTTGTCAGGTTGGTTACGCCGGCAAAGTGCGAATTATTAAGCACGCGCACGGTCCACAGCGGCGAGTAGCCGGCATCGCCGGGCAAGGTGGCCAGCACGTTGTGGGTTACCGCGGAGTTGGGCTCGGCCCGGAAGCCCGAAGCCGGTCCTGCGGCGTTGTCGTTAAACATCACATAGATAGGGGACATGGGAATGGCCGACCCGCCGGGCGATGTGAGCTCGGCCTCGCCAAAACTGAAGTAGGCGACGGCGTTGCCGCGGTACCAGCCCAGGGTGAGCGGCGTGCCCGTGCCCGCCGTGAAGCTACGGGCGGCAGTAGAGCCAAACGGCACCACGGGGCAGTTCACCAGCATGGTGGTTTTGGCAATGGGGTAGCCCGAAGCCACGACTTCCGCTTCGCTCGTGAGGGAGTTGGGCACGTAATTGTCGGGCACCGTCACTTTGTTCACCAGCCAGAAGTCGTTGTAGCCCGCGTCGCCCGGAATGGTCGGAATCACGTTGTTCTGGCCCACCAACGGGGTGCTCGCACCGGCCTTGAAGAAGACGTAAATGTCGTCGGCAGTGCCAGGTTGAATATCAAAATTATAGTATTTTACCGATGCGCCGGTTCGGTCCAGGCCCTGCGTGATGAAAGGTGCCGCATCAAAATTGATGGGGGCATTGGCGGCGGGTAGCCCGTTGGTGCTGCTGCGCACGAAAAGGTGGCCGGTAGTGACATTAAATCGGTCGATACTGGTTTTAGCGGCCGTATTGATGTCTTTTGCCGCCGGTGAATCCGGCGTTGTGTCTTCGTCTTTTTTGCACGACGTGGCCAGTAGGGTCAAGCCCAAAGCGGTAAGCAGGAGGGTTTTCATTGTCGAAAATGTTTGAATCAGTGATAAAAAAGGTTGACTCAAATATAAAATACCCGTGATTCAAAAAAGTAGACAGAAATTCCTTTAAGTGTAGCAATTATTCCCTTTGCTGCGCGCTGCCCGAAAAACTTTGGGCGAGACGCCTGCAAGCCGCTTGAAAAACCGACCGAACGTTTGGATGTCGGCGAAGCCGATTTGGTAGGCTATTTCCGAAATGGTTTTTTCGGTGCTGCTGAGCTGCCGTTTGGCTTCGAGCACTACGCGGTCCTGAATGATTTGGAGCGGCGTTTTGGGGAAGCGCTTCAGAAACGAGTTGGCCAGGGTTTTGGGCGATTTGTTCAGCAGGTAAGCGTACTCGGCCACGGTATGCTTTTCGTAGTAGTGGCACTCTACCAGATAGTTGAACTCGCGGATGATGGCGTTGCCGCCGGTAGCGGCGGCGCGGGCCGTGAGCTGCTCCCGGTAGATGCGGGTGCCCAGAATGAGGAATCGCTGGAGCAGGAGCTGCAGCATGTCGACCTGTAGTCCGTCGCCGACGCTCATCTCGGAAGCAAAGACGTTCAGGAGCAACTCGAACTTGCCCACTTCGGCGGGGGGGATGGTGATGATGGGCACGGCGGAGCTGCCAAAAAAGAGCAGCCCCTTGCAGCCAACATCGGTGTCCTGCTGCGAGAAGAAGTTGATTTCCTTGTTGAACTGAATCAGGGTAGCCTCCGAAAAGCCGGCTACTTTCACTTGGTTCAGCATGGTTAGAAAAACCATTTGGTTGGGGCCGAGCCGGTATTCCACGTCGTCGATGTAGAGGTTGTTGCCGGGCGCACGCAGCCACAGAACCGAGAACAGGTCGGGCACGCCAGTCTCCAGTACCCGGCAGTTTTCGGCATCCAGCTCGCGGATGCTGAGGAATTCGTTTTGGGGGCCAGTAGCTTTCATACAGCTTTCTTTAGGTTGGTATGCCTCGTTCAGGCGGCGCGCTGGTACCGGAACGGGGAACTGCTCCGGGGGAAGAGGTTGGGTAAGAGCCGCTGCCGGGCAGTACCCAGGACGGGCGCGCCAGGGGCAGTGCTAGAACCCGTACTTGAGGCCGAAGAGGACCCCGGCGCTGAGCAGCTTCACCTTGCCCATGCCCACGCCGGCCAGCGGCACTTTCACGTAGGGCTCGGCCCGCAGGTCCCAGCGCGCGCCAAGCCCGTATTCGACCCCAGCCGCCAGGTTGAGGATGCGGAGCAGGTGCTGGTTTTGGTTCACGGCGCTGCCGGTCCAGGTGTGGGGGCCAGTCGCGTCGGTCCAGTCGTAGTAGTAGCGCTCGCGCTGCAAAAAGAGCGACGACAGGCCCACAGTCCCAACCAGCCGGTAGCTGGGCCGCACCAGCAGGTCGTAGCGCAGGTTTAGGGGCACGTCGAACACGGTGCAGGAACTTTCCACATCTTTAAAATCGTGGCTGTACATGCGGGCTTTGTAAGCACCCCAGTCGTAGTCTTCGCGCCGGGTCACGTATTCTTTGCTGGAGCGCAGCAGGCCGGTGCTCAGGCGCAGGCGGTTGCCGAGGCGAACGTCCAGCGTCAGGCCCAGGTTGAGGCAGGTCTTGCCCAAGCCGTCGAACTTGACAGTGCTCACGTCGGGGGCGGCTACCAAGCCCACGTAGAAGCGGGGCTGACGCACCGGGCGCGGCAGTCCGGCCACGGGGGCTACCGTTGCCGGAGCTAGCTGTGCCGGCAGGTCCGGGGCTGCCAGGGCCGGCAGCAGTGCCGCCGCTGCATGCAGCGGGCCCAGCTCATCGGTAAGCCCGGCTCCCGCCAAAGTAACGCCGGGTGCGGTTGCCGTAGTTACTTCTGCATCAGCGGTATATGCTACTCGTTGTGCAGCCGCTTGTGGCAGCTGTGTGCCTGAAGTGGCTGCCGCAACTACCTTCTCGCGGCCGCGGCCGGCCGGCCGCGCACCTTCAGCCACCGCATTATTTGCTACTGGCCGCTGGGAAGGGCGACCCGTTACCGACGGGGTGAGTAACAACTGCTGGGCAGCAGCAGCTGAAGCTGCCGAAGCTGTCGGCGAAACCGGAGTAGGTGCAACGGCCGCAGCGTGCACCAAGGTTGAAGCCGCCGAATTGCCCAACGGTTCTATGTCCGCCGAGGCTGCTTCCACTGGGGCCGTCCGGGCCAGCGAACTTTCAGCCGGCCGGCCCGCTTCCTCCGAGCGGACGGCTAGCGCCTTCGTCAGCCGGGCGGTACGGGAGAAGTGACTCGTTCGGGCCGGTGCGGCAGTCCCGCTCGCCGCCCGCCGGACTGCCTCAGTTGCCTTGGTGTCCGATGCTGCCAGCAACTCGTGCGGTTCCGCCACGGCGGCTTGGTGCCCGATGGGCGCGTCTGCGAGGACCGGTGCTTTCGGCGCAACTCCGGCAGCCCCAGTAGCGGCGGAAGAAGCGACAGGTGCAACAGATGGTCGGTGCGGGAGGGCCGTAGCGCCGGCCGTGAGGGCTGGTACAGATGCGGCCAGCCGCGCCGGAGCCCCAGCCGGCCACAGATACCAGCCGAGCGCCACGAGCAGTACCGCCGCCATCTCAGCCGCGAAAAACTGCCACAGCCGGCGGCGCACGGCCCGGTCAATCACGGCCTGGTCCAGCTGCGATTCCAGCTTCAGCCAGGCATCGAGTGGAAAGGGCGTGGGCTCGGGCTCCGGCGGGTTTAGCCGTTGAAACGCGTTATCAATATTATTATCCGACCACATAACGCGCTTTTTCTATCGTAGAACACTGGGCCAGCATTGTCCGCAAATGGGCGCGGGCCTTAAATAAATTTGATTTAGAAGTACCCACGGAAATATGGAGCTGCTCCGCAATTTCCTCGTGGCCGAAGCCGTCAATCACCGCCAGGTTAAACACCGCGCGGTAGGCCGGCGGCAGGCGCTGCACCAGGCCCAGCAGTTCGTCGTAGCTCAAGGCATCCAGCGGTGTGGCGCTGGCATCGGCCTGGTTTAGGGTCATGTCGTCCAGTTGCTGCTGGTGCTGGTGGCGCTCGTTGGCGCGGTAGTGGTCGATGGCCGTATGAATCATGATGCGCTTAAGCCAGCCCCGAAACGAGCCCAGCACATCGGCCGGGTGGCGGGCCGCGTCGAAGCGGCCCACGTCGCGGAATACCTTCAGGAAGCCGTCGTTGGCTGCTTCCAACGCCTGGTCGCGGTCGCGGGCGTAGCGCAGGCAAATGCTCATCGCAAAGCCGTGAAACTGCCCGTATAGCCGGCGTTGGGCCACCCGTTCCTGCCGAACGCAAGCGACCAGCAGCTCCGGCAAGGTTGGCGGCGCAGAATTGGAAGGGGAGAGGTGCAGCATCGCGCAGCGGTTAGCAGGCTTCTTACTTGACCACTCGGAAGGTACCAAAAAAAGGTTGCTTGCTGTCTGAACCGCGGATTTAGCGGATTGGTCGGATTAATCGGATTTTGTGGGCGATTACCCAACGGCCAGCGGTAGCGTAGGTATTCGGCCACAAAAAAAGGCCGCCCATTGGGCGGCCTTTTCGCTTTCTAAAAAAACAGGAGGTTAAAAAATCGGCTACAAAATCCGCTAAATCCGCGGTTCAGATTAGACGTTCGACGTGCTCAGCTTGGGCGCATCGCCGGGCTGGGTAGTCAGGTCTTCGCCGGCCGCGAGGCGCTCGCGCTCCTCTTTTTTGCCGTAGGTGTCGAGGATAATCGGGGTGGCGATGAACAGCGACGAGTACGTG
>JBBQSQ010000188.1:0-8566 GCA_038213745.1 Cytophagales bacterium | reverse complement strand
TTCTTCTTACCTAGCGCTTGCCGCGCGGGCGGCTTACTTACGCTTCATCGGAGCCTTGCGGACCGGGGCCTTTTTGGCCGGGGCTTTCTTCACAGCCGCTTTCCGGGTTGGAACCGGCTTGCCTTGGGCCTTAATCTCCTTAATGGTCGGAGCCGGGCCGTACTTCACTTCGGCCGCATTGGTTTCGCCCGTCAGGAAGGGGTCGAAGTCGACGCGGCGGTTCAGGGCTTGGCCGGCCGCCGTGGCGTTGTCGGCAATGGGCTTGGTTTCGCCATAGCCCCGGGCCTCAATGCGCTCAGCCGGAATGCCTTTGCTCAGCATATAGGCACGGGCGGAGTTGGCGCGCTCGTAGCTCAGGCCCAGGTTGAAGTCGTCGGCACCCTTGCTGTCGGTGTGGCCGGCAATGCTCAGGCTGTAATCCGGATAGTCGTTCATAATCTGCACCAGCTGCTCCAGCTTCGGATACGACGAAGGCTTGAGGGTAGCCTTGTTGAAGTCGAAGTTGATGTACTTGGTGGCCTCGTTCAGAATTTTCTTGGCCTCAGCCTTAATCTCGGGGCAGCCTTTGTTGCTGGCGGGGCCGGCACGGTCGGGGCACTTGTCCTGGTAGTCGGGCACACCGTCGCCGTCGGTATCGATGGGGCAGCCGGTAGCATCCACTTTCACGCCAGCGGGCGTGCCGGGGCATTTGTCGCTCAAGTCGGTCACGCCGTCGCCGTCGGCATCGGGGCAGCCTTGCAGGGCGGCGAGGCCGGCCACGTCGGGGCACTTGTCGTCGGCATCAGTCACGCCGTCGCCATCGCGGTCGGGGCAGCCTTGCAGGGCGGCCAGGCCTTTCACGTCAGGGCACTTGTCCTGGTAGTCGGGCACACCGTCGCCGTCTTTGTCGAGCGGGCAGCCGTTGGGGTCCACCGCAACGCCAGCGGGCGTGTCGGGGCACTTGTCCTTTTTATCCGATACGCCGTCGCCGTCCGCATCCTTGGTTTTGCCCAAGGCCACGGTCAGGCCAAGCGAGTGCACCAGGAACCGGTCGTAGAGTTTGTCGGCTGGGTTAACGGGTCCATACTGGTTGTCCGTCCGCTCCGTGAAGGGGTAATGCTGGCTGGTTTGCAGGTCCAGGGCCACGGCCTCCGAAAGGCGGAAACGCAGGCCGGCGGCACCAAACACTTCCGGGCGGCGAATCTGATTGAAGAAGTGGCCCTTGCCAGCCACGTTGCCGTCGCTGTTAGCCAAGTACATGCCACCACCGCCCATCAGGTAGGGCTGGATGAACGCATCTTCCTTAAGGATTTTGCCATTGTTCAGTTTCAGCTTCAGGCCCAGGTCAACCATGCCGTTGCGCACCTCGAAGTTGTCGCCGGGCCGGTCGCCCGAGAACCGAAACGTTTCGTAGTTGCCCAGCAGGCTAAGGTCAAACGAAGGAGAGAGGTAACGGGTGATGTGTCCACCGCCTCCAACCCGGAACTCCTTAGGAGCTCCAAGGTCCCAAAAATCAGTACCTATGTTTCCACGGTATTGCTGTAGGCTGACATTGGCACCAATGGCCGTTTTGCGGTCGGCGGTTTGGGCCTGTGCGTGGGGAGCTGCCGTGCCAAGCACGACGGCACCCAAGACAAGCCCTTTGAGGAGTTGAGGTTTTGGAAGCATAGAATTTAGTGTGAGAAAATAGATGCGTGAATCCGCCAACGGCGCTGCCAATGGCTATGGATGTGCTGCTATACCCTTTCCATCCAAAAAAGTTGTTCTCCCGGCTTCGCATGGGCCAGATGCTCCCGCCCAAACCACTTAACTGACGGTTTGCGCCCGCCAAGCAAGGCTCCGCTCGTCTTCAGCAGCAGCGGCTTGCGCCTTTCCGTTGCCGGCCATTAGCCAGCGTTACGTTTCCTGTTTCCCGTCGCAAAAAAGCCACCCATGTCCAATGGGTGGCTTTTTTGCGACGAATAAAGAATAAGAATCAGTTTCCTAAAACCGGCCGAAATTCAGGCCCAGAATCAGCACAATGCCGATTACCATGAGAATGAGGTACGTTTCCACGGCTCCGGTTTGCACGTAGCGCAGCAGCTGGCCACCACCGTTCACCGCGCGGCCGAATACGCCCACAACGGGGTTGATAACGCCGTTTTCCACGAACTTGTACAGGCCCGACGACAGCGCCATAATGGGCCGCGTAATCACATTGTTGTACAGCTCGTCGATGTAGTATTTGTGGTACACCAGGCTCTCGGGGGCCGAGCGTTGGGCTTCGTCCTCGGCGGGGCGTTGGGCCCGGGCCACGTACAGCACATAGGCCAGGATGATGCCCAGCAAGCCGGCGGCCACCGACAAGCCCATGAGCATCAACTCGGTATTATGGTCCAGCTCGGCCGAGAAAACTTCCGGCATCAGCCGCTGTGAGTAGGTGAAAATCGGGGCCAGGTACTCGGCCAGGTAATGATGCCCCCCGGTGAACATGGGCGCGCCCATGAAACCACCCACGGCCGCCAGAATAGCCAGCACGATGAGCGGAAACGTCATCGAAGCGGGCGACTCGTGCAAGTGATGCTTCTGTTCCTCGGTGCCCCGGAACTCGCCGAAGAAGGCCAGAAATAGCAGGCGGAACATGTAGAACGCCGTGAGAAAGGCTGTGAGCAAGCCCATGGCCCACAGCACTTTGTTATGCTCGAAGGTGTGCGCCAGGATTTCATCTTTCGAGAAGAAGCCCGAGAACGGCGGAATGCCCGAAATGGCCAAGCAGCCGATTAGAAAAGTCAGAAATGTGATGGGCAGCGCCTTGCGCAGGCCGCCCATGCGGCGCAGGTCCTGCTCGTTGCTCATGGCATGAATCACAGAGCCCGCGCCCAGGAACATCAGCGCCTTGAAAAACGCGTGGGTGAGGACGTGAAACAGGGCCGTGGAGTAGCCCAGCACGCCCAGCGCCAGGAACATATAGCCCAGCTGCGACACCGTTGAGTAAGCCAGCACCTTCTTGATATCGTTCTGCGCCAGGCCGATGGTGGCGGCAAACAAGGCCGTGGCCGCACCCACGATGGCCACTACTTGCAGCGTATCGGGCGAAAGGGTGAACAGCACGTTGGCGCGCAGCACCATGTAGATACCGGCCGTGACCATGGTCGCGGCGTGGATGAGCGCCGAAACCGGCGTGGGGCCGGCCATGGCGTCGGGCAGCCAGGTATAGAGCGGTAGCTGCGCCGACTTGCCCATGGCGCCCACAAACAGCAGCAGCGTGATGGCCGTGCAAATGCCCACCCCGTAATTCCCAAACTGGCCCAGCGAGGCTTTCTGGAACACTTCGGCGTACTGCACCGAGTTGAAGGTGAGGTAAATCAGGAAGATGCCCAGCAGAAAGCCCAGGTCGCCAACGCGGTTGATGATGAAGGCTTTTTTGGCGGCGTTGTTGTAGGCGGTGTTCTTGTTCCAGAAGCCGATGAGCAGGTAGGAGCACAAGCCCACGCCTTCCCAACCAATGAAGAGAATAACGAAGTTGGCCCCCAGCACCAGCAGCAGCATGCTGAAGATGAACAGGTTCAGGAAGCTGAAGAATTTGCCCACGTTTTCGTCGTGGTGCATGTAGCCGATGCTGTAGACGTGAATCAGGAAGCCCACGCCCGTCACGAGCAGCAGCATAATCAGGCTCAGCTGGTCAATCTGGTACTGAAAGGGAATTTGGAGCGAGCCCACCGAAATCCAGTCGAATAGCTGCACGGTGTACTGGTACTGAAAATTCAGGAACAGCATCAGCGAAATCAGGAACGAGCCCAGCACGGTGGCACTGCCAATGAGGCCGGCTACGGTGCCGGACAGCTTGCGGTTCAGCAGCCCGTTCAGCAAAAAGCCCAGGAAGGGCAGCAGCGGAATCAGGACGTAGAAAAACGTAGAATAAGGGGCGTTGGCGCCGGGAAGAACGGTTTCTTGCATGGTACTTGGGGCATTTGTCATTGCGAGTGGAGCGCAGCGCAACGCGGCAATCCGTCCTCTAATACTCAGTCACCGTTGAGTTGTGACACACTTAAAGTGACTTGCCGTTAGCTTGGGCTTGTCACATCATTGGATTGGTCGCTTCATCAGGAAGGATTGCCGCGTTGCGCTGCGCTCCACTCTCAATGACAGGCGTTTTTTACCACTTCAAGCGGCTCAGTAAATTGACGTCGGTGGTCTGGAAGTTGCGGTAAATCATGACGATGATACCAAGGCCCACCGAAACTTCGGCGGCGGCCACGGCCATGATGAAGAACACGAAAATCTGCCCATTAGGGTCGGCCCGGTAGGCCGAAAAGGCCGTTAGCAAGATATTCACCGCATTGAGCATCAACTCGACGCACATGAAGATGATGATGGCATTGCGCCGCACCAGCACGCCCGTGACGCCGATGGCAAACAGGGCCGAGGCGAAGAAAACGTAGTATTGAAGCGGAACAGTCCGAATAACTTCGGGGATGGTCTGGGAAACGGTTGGGTCCATGCAGAAGGACCGGCGAATGAGCAAGGTGCAGCCGGCCGGCCGGCAAAGGTACCCTGAAAAACGAAAAAGCCGGGGGTGATTTTGCGGGCATCGCATGATTATAGCCCGTCATGCTGAGCGGAGCCGAAGCATCTTTACCGCAATAGTAGACCAATCGACGGAGTTGCCTACGCGGTAGAGATGCTTCGACTGCGTTCAGCATGATGACCTTTCTAAATCGTCGCACGAAAAAACTTAAAGTAATTTCGGAGGGCCGGCGTCTGCTTAGGCACAATGGAAACCTTGGCTCTTTCGCTCCCTTCTCCCCTTGCCCCGATGTCGGCTTCGCAGCAAGACCGCCAGATTGCCGAAGCCGTGCGCCAGCAACGGCCCCGGCTCCTGCAGTTCATTCGCCGCCGCATCCCCGACGAAGCCGAGGCCGAAGACCTACTGCAGGACGTCTTCGCCGAGCTCGTGGAAAGCTACCGGCTGCTCAAGCCCGTGGAGCAGGCGGCGGCCTGGCTCTTCCGGGTGGCCCGCAACCGCATCACCGACCTCTACCGCCGCAAGCGGCCGGTAAGTTTGGAGGCCGCCTTCGGGGCTGCCGAGGCCTCCGATGATGGCGAAGGCCTGCTGCTGGCTGACCTGCTGCCCGCCCCCGACGACTCGCCCGAAAACCGCCTGCTGCGCGAAACCCTCATGGAGGCGCTCAGCGACGCCTTGGCTGAGCTGCCCGTGGCCCAGCGCCAGGTGTTTGTGTGGCACGAGCTGGAGGACAAAACCTTCCGCGAAATGGAAGCAGAAACCGGCGTACCGCTCAAAACCCTGATTTCGCGCAAGCACTACGCCGTGCTGCACCTGCGCAAGCGGCTGCAAAAGCTGTACACAGAACTGTTTACCGACTAACTAATTAACGGTTAATGGTTAGTGGTGAATTTCAAAATTCACGCTCTACCAACCACTAACCATTAACCACTGACCGTTAACCACTACTAATCATGGACCGTAAATTCTGGCTGCTCCGCGGCCTCCGCTTTTTCCTGTTTGCGGCGCTATTCGTTACCGCCGCCATTTTCCTCACCCAATACCTCTGGAACTGGCTGATGCCGGACCTGTTCAACCTGCCCAAAATAGGCATTGCCCAAACCTTTGGTCTGCTGCTGCTGAGTCGCATTCTGTTCGGTTTCCGGGGTGGCCAGCCCGGCAGCGGCTGGTCGCAAAAGCGCAAAGCCTGGCAGCAGCGCATGGCCGGCCGGATGGAGAACCTCAGCCCCGAGGCCCGCGAAAAGTTTCGCCAGCAAATGCAGACCCGCTGCGGAGGCAACTGGATGCGCCGGCCCGAAACCGTTGCGGAAGCAACCAGCCAACAACCGGCCTAGCACTGCCAGCCAGCGTCTTTCCCGACAGTAATTTCTTAGCGCGGCTCCTTTTTGAGGGGTCGCGCTTTTTTATCTAGAATTTATTTAGACATTTGCCTAAACATTGAAACGCTTATATGAATGCCCTTTTCAAAGCCCTGAACGACCCCACGCGGCGCGCCATCCTGGAGCGGCTGCGGGCCGGTCCGGCCACGGCTGGTGCCATTGCCGAACAGTTCAGCTTCTCGGCCCCCACCATCAGCCACCACCTCGATTTGCTGCGGCAAGCCGACCTCGTGACCAGCCAAAAGCAAGGCCAGTTCGTGCTCTACACCCTCAACATGACGGTGTTTGATGAATTACTCGGCTGGCTCTACCAATTCAAATCCTAACCCCCGATTCCTGCACCATTTCCTGCAAAACCATGAACAAGAACCTGCTTCCCTGGCAAATTCTCACCCTGTTGGCGCTGGTTGTGCCGTCGGTTTATTTGCTCTTGCTGTGGCCTTCGCTGCCCGCCCAGGTGCCGTCGCATTTCGCCGCCGATGGCCAGCCCAACGGCTACACCAGCCGCGCCAACATGTGGCTGCTCACGCTGGCCCTGCCGCTGGGTGCGGCCCTGCTGTTCGCCGTGCTGCCCCGCCTCGACCCCAAGCACCGGCTCGACAGCAACAATGTGAATTTTCAGAAACTGCGTCTGGCAATCGTGCTCATGCTAAGCAGCTTGTCAGTGTACACGTTGTACGCAGCCGTGCACCCCGGTGCCATGTCGGGCCGGGCAATTGTGGTATTGGTGGGTCTTTTTTTGGGTTTTATGGGCAATTACCTCACCACGGTACCGCCCAACTATTTCGTGGGTATTCGCACGCCCTGGACGCTGGAGAGCCCCACCGTCTGGGCCCGCACCAATCGGGTTGGTGGCATTCTGTTTTGCCTGGCGGGGTTGCTGGTCGCGGGCCTGGCCCTGGTAGTACCGCAGGCCTGGATTCATACCATCGTGCTGGTGACCCTGCTGGGCACGGCAGCCTTTAGCTACGCGTATTCCTACTTCGTTTTTCGGCAGGAAGAACGCCTGAAGGGGGCCGCTGCTCCTGAATTATAAAGGCCGCTACTGCTGAGTTTAATCACTCCCTTTTAGCAAGCCGGAACTGGGCAGCAAACCCGGTGGCGATTCAGAAACCCAAAAAGCCCCAATGCGTGACGCGTTAGGGCTTTTTGGGTTTCTATTAAAAAAAGCATAACCCGCTTTTTTTGCGCTTATTTAAGATTTTAGGTGAATTTATTTCGAACAACAGTTGCATAATCACTAGATATTTTATTATGTTTGTATCGTTCAATTAAAATATCCTCAGTGCAACATGTTATGAACCCTTACCTCGCCTCCACGCTATCAGGTGTTGCTCTGCTTTTTAGCGTGCTGCCAAGCCAGGCGCAGTATGCTTTCACGCGGGTTGCCGGCTCGCAGCTAGAGGAAGGCACGGGCATCGACCCCGAGGATGGCACCAAAGCGCCGGCCTTCAAGGTGGTGCACGGCGTGGTGCAAGGCAAATTGGGCGCGTTACCTGGGGCCACGGTGTGGCTGCACGGCACCCGCACCATCGTCGTGACCAATGCCGAGGGCGAGTTTGAATTGCGCGTGCCCGCCGATGCCAAAGTAGTGGAGCTGACCTGCGGCTACGGGGGCCTCCAGGAAGAAGTGGTGCGCCTGACCCCGGTCAGCGCCCTCGGCTCGGTATACTTACTGCGCGATAAAACGCTCACTACCAGCAAAAAATAAACAGCTTTCGACTAAAATTCCGGTTACGTTCACCTTTCTCTGCAAAACCATTCTGACACAGTTTTTGGCACCCCATGCCAGTCCCTGAAAGAACCCTGGCCCTTCGGGTCAGGATTCTTTTGGCTTTAACAATTCAGATTTTGCGTAGCACAATTCCGCTGGGTTGGCAAAAGCCGCCGTTTGCCGGGGCGTTTGGGGTAGTTGAACGAACCCAGCCACAGCCAGCTTAGGTGCAAGCCTACATTTGTATCATTCAATAACACCCCGAATACCCGCTCACTTTTTTGCTGCTTTCGCCATGCGCACCTCCCTCCTCCTGCTCGCCTCTTTTCTGACCTGCGCCCTTAGCTTCACTACTGCCAGCGTTCAAGCAGCCGCTCCTGGTACAAGCACCTACAACGACGGCGACAAAGCACCCAACCCCACTCCCTCGACTGAGAAAATAGTGATTGCCGGCAAAATCACCAATCCTGCTGGCCCACTCCCTGGGGCCGTAGTCATCCTGACGGCTACGAATGCCATGGCCGTGACCAACGCCGATGGCGAGTTCGAGTTTGTGGTGCCGGCCAACGCTGGCGCGCTGCAAGCCCGGGTGACCTACGCTGGCTACGCCGATGAGCAGCTGACCCTGAATGCTTCGGCCGACGAGTCGACGGTGAACCTGACCGATGCCCGCGTAATTGTGGTATCGCGCAAGCAGCAGCTCAAAAAGTACCTCAAAACTGCCAAGAAACAGATAAAGCACGACCTGAAGCAGATTCACAAATAGCCCTTGCTTATTGCACAAAAAGAGCCTTGGCTAGCTAGTCAAGGCTCTTTTTGTGTGCGATGGGTGGGCCCGCGGCTACAGGTCCTTGGTGTTGTCGTCGAGTTGACGGTCGATGGTGAGGTGGTAGGGGTCCACGGCCACGGAGGCGGGTTTTTTATTCACCACGAAGCGCAGCTTGTTGTCGCCGGCGCGCAGGCGGCGCTTCTGGAACAGCAGCGGGGCCA
>JBBQSQ010000187.1:0-8632 GCA_038213745.1 Cytophagales bacterium | reverse complement strand
TACACATAATCACGCAAATAATTAAGGAATATTATTGGCAATGGACTCCTAATCAACGGTTGAGGTTAACGTGCCGCTGCGGGCGGGCGGGGCCCCGGGTCCGGACGGGCAAAAGGCGGGCCGCCGCCGGGGCTGGGCGGGCAGCTGGGCACAGGCCTTGCGGCTGGAATAGACGACGGTGAGCCAGTAATTGGCCGGTAGCCAACTACGGAATCACTTCCAGCCAGCCCTTAAACTTGCGGCCGTCGGTGTACGTGACGAGGTAGTAGTACAGCCCGCCCGCGCCCGCGCCGTCCCACCGGAAGCCGCGTTCCGACGATTGAAACACCTGTTGCCCCCAGCGCGAGAAAATCCGGATGCCCGCGAAGCGGTGGTCGCAGAAGTCGACCGGCAGGTCGGGCATCCGGAAAAATTCGTTTTGGTTGTCGCCGTTGGGCGTGATGACGTTGGGCGGGTGGAAGGCCAGCGAGTCGGCCACCGGCACCACCTCAAACCGGACAATGCGCTCCTGCGGCAGCGGCTCGCAGGGCCCGGTTTCGGCCAGCCTGAAGCGCACCACCAGCCCGCCGCTTGGGCCCGCGGCCGCTACCGCCCCGCAGGTGGGTTCCCAGGTGAACGTGGCCGCGGCCTGGCCCGTGCCGTTCTGGGCTGTGAACTGCATGCCCGCGCTGGCCAGGTCGAAGCCCATGCCCGCGGCCGTGAGGGTGAGCGGGTTGCGGTCGGCGTCGGTGCCGGCCAGGGTGGCGGTGTAGCGCTGGCCCAGCGGCACGCGCACCACGGCGGGCGCATCGTTGGGCACGGGCGCGGGCGGAAACGTGCTGGTGAGCACCGGGGCCGCATTGGGGGCCTGCGTGGCCGTGAAGGCCACGCGCAGGGTGTCGTGCTTGGGCAGGCTACAGCCATTGTCGGCCACAATCAAATCCAGCAAATACACCTTGCCTTTGCTGTCCAGGCACTCCGGGAAGCAGAGGGTGGTGGTGAGGGTATCGGGCCGGCCGGCGGCGCGCACCGTGCCGCTGGCGGTGGTGGTGAACGTGGGCACGAGCCCCGTAAAATTGACCGGCCGGCTGGTCATGGTCAGCACCGAGTTGGGGTCGGGGTCGGTGTAGCGAATGGTGAGGCAGCGGTTGCCGCCGGGCAGCAGGCGCAGCGTGTCGCGGCCGGGGCGGTACCGCACGGGGCTGTTGGCGGCGCTTGCCTGCAGCGTGGGCGCGGCGTTGGTGGGGCAGTTGAGCACGAAGAGCTGAAAGTCGCGCCGCGTCTCGCCAATCTTCACGCCGCGCCGGTATTCGGTGCAGCGCACCCCAAACACAAACAGGCCCAGGCTGCTGGGCCGCACCGTGAGGCGGCCGGTGCGCGCCCCGATGACCAGCGCCGGGCTGCCCGGAATTTGGTTGAAGGTGCTCAGGCCCGCGTTCCAGGTGATGGTGGAGTAGGGGGCCGTGCCCGCCTGGCTGAGTAAGGGGTTAAGACTGGTGGCGTGGCCGTTGAGGGGCGTCACCATGTCATAAATCAGCGAGTCGCCGTCCGCGTCCTGCCCGCCAAAGTCGTAGTAAAACAGTTCGTTGCGGCAGGCGTAGTCGCCCAGGGGCGGGAAAATGCGCGGCGTCGAGTCCACGAAAGCCGCGCCGTTGCGCACCACGGCCGGAAACTCCAGGTAGAAGGTTTGAGCCGCCGCGCCGGGGGCCACAATGTTGCCAATGGCCAGGTTGCGGCAGCAGCGCTCCACGGCCACGTAGTAGCCGCCGGCGCTGGTGTACGTGTTGGCGTCGAGCACAATGTCCTTGCTGTACACCAGCTTGCGGGTGCTGAGCGCGCCCACCGTGCAGGCCGGATTGGTGTAGTTCACGAACGTATTGCTGGTGAGGGGCAGCACCACGTCGGTCACGCGCTGGTTGGTGCTCTTTACAAAAAGGCTGGCCGTGAGCTGCTGGTCCAGGGCGGCGGCGTTGCCGTTGATGGCGTCGAAATACAGGTTGAGGCTGAGCGTGTAGGTGCTGCCGGCTTTGTGCTGCAAGTCCAGTTCGCCGCCCACAATGTGCGTGGCCGAAGCGGCCAGCGGGGCCAGCAGCAACAGCGCAAGCCATGCCCGGTGGCAAGTAAGTAGTATCAGCCAAATTCCCTTCATGCCAGTAAGATAGCAAAAAAAACAACTTCGCTTTTGCCACCAAGGGCCGGGCCCGTTCTCCGCAGAAAACCGACCAGGCGCAAGGAGCCGAGCGGGCGGGCGAGCGGGGCCAAACGGGTTGGTGTAGCTGCTGTTGGCCCCCGCGGCGGGAGCGGCGTGCTTGGCATTACCGGCCCCGCCGAGGCTGCGGAGCTGGTAAGTTGTCAGCCATTAGTTGTTAGTTGGCAGTGCCTTGCAACTGTTTGACTAACAACTGACAACGAGCAAATAACAACCCGTTTACTTCTGAATGACTACTCAATTGCTGAGCACGGGCCGTTGCGGCATGCGCGAAACCTTCGACCAGTTTTCAGCCGCTGGAGATAAGGCCATCGGGCCGCCTCAGCCCGCCGGCTGGCTCGGGGCTTTTGAGACAGGCAGGATGAACTTGAGCAGCCCGAAGATGGCCGGTATTAGGCTGGTGAGCGCCACCACAAACCCTTGGGTTTGGGTGAGAATGTTGGGCTGGGAAATGAAGACGAACAAGGCCCCGGCCGCCAGCAGCAGCAGCAGCGGGGTTTGGGCCGAGGCCCAGCTGCTGCCGTCGGGGTCGGCCTGGGCATAGCGCAGGGCCTCGCGCCGCCGCTGCGCCGTGAGCAGGTAGTCGCGGAAGCTGGTGCTGCTCAGGCCCAGGCGCCCGTGCCCGCTGAACCGCAGGAAGCCCTTGCGCAAGAGGTTGTCGAGCGGCCGGCGGTCGTCGGAGTTCACCAGCCCGTCCTGGGCCAGGTCGAAGAGCAGGAACCGCTCCTGCGGCGAAAGGGCCAGCCAGAGCCGCCGGAAATGGAACTGCGCCAGGCGCTGCACCACGGCCACTATTTCGCTGCGGCTCAGGGGCACGCCCGGCTCGCGGCGGCGCCAGAGGTTGGCCACGATGGCCGGCCGGAGGCTCGCCACAAACGGCGAGAGCTGGCACTCGCGCTCAAAAAAGCGCCGCAGCGACAGGTTGGGGCCAATCAGCTGCTGCTCGGCATTGGCGGGCAGGGGGGCGGGCGGGGCATTGTTCAGGGCAAAATATTCAACCCTAAACTCGGCCAGCGTGTTGAGCAGCAGCTGGCCGGCTTCGCGAATGTCGTTGTGGCCACTCACCTGGCATTGCTGCTCCAGCGGGTGGCCGCAGTCGCCATAGCCCACCGGGTGGGTGGCCGAGAGCACCAGCAGGGGCCAGCCCCGCCGCTGCAGCTCGGTCAGGAATTCGCACTTGCGCCGCGTGAGGTCGGCATTGGTAAGGAAGCAGTCGAAATTGGCCAGCACCACCACGTGCGGGGCGGTGCCCGTCGCCGCCGGCCTGGGCAGCGAGGCCAGCGCCGCACTTTCGCTGTCCTTGGTTTCGGGCTTGAAGAGGCGCTGGCAATTCAGGACGATGGAAGGCTGGCCCAGTTCCTGCCGGGCCCAGGCGGGCGCATCGGCCCAGGCGCTGCCGGCCGGCAGCAGCCACAGGCGGCACACCGGTGCCGCCAGGGCCGCGGTCTGGGGCAGCGGGCTGGGGGCATCGTCGCGCAGGCCAAACAAGCGCCGTACCAAGTACCGCACCAGTGCCTGAAGCACCAGCACCAGGGCCACCACCAGCCCTATCAGCGCCCACCGGCCGGCTGGCCAGGTGGGCGGGTAGCCCCAGTGCAGGCCTTCTTTCAGGGTTGTTTCTACGCGGCCCCGGCTGGAATTGTCCTGGCTGACGATGGTAACCGGGTCCTGGGTCAGCGACGAAACCTGCCAGGGCCGCCAGGCGCGGGCCGTGGTGCTGTCGTTGGTGAGCACCTGGCTGGCTTCTTCGTCGGGCTTGTTCATAGCGGCCCCGAGGGAGGTAAAAAAATCCAGCGTCGCCAGTTCCCGGGGGGCAGATTTGACGGCGTCCCGTAACGGCACGTCGGAATCATATTTTAGGTCGCTGCCGAAAAACCAGGTGGTGTAGTAGTGAAAAGCGTTGGCCTGTGTGGGCCGCTGCTCGTTCAGTCTGAGGATGTGCATCTGGGCGTAGCGCACCTGTTGCAGGCGCTCGGCGAGGTGAGCAATGCGGTAGCACGTGAGGGCGGGGACGATGCCCAGTAGCCCTATCCACCCGAGCAGCATCCATACGTAGGCCAGGCGGTAGCCGCGTGTTAGGGCAATGCCCCGGTGGCCCAGCCACCGCACCAGCCCGCCGCGCAGCAGCCACCACACCAGCGCCCCCAGGCCCAGCGCCAGGCCCGCGACCCAGGCGGTTTCGTGGCCACCCACCACGGCCCAGTGGCCCGCCAGCAGCAGCAGCAGCAGGCCGCTCACCAGCCCCACCACCCAGCGGTGCGTGCGGCGGCTGTAGTCGGGCCGCAAGCGGGTGTGGTGGTAGGTGAGCACATAGAGCAGGCCCGGCACCACCAACAGCAGGCACAATAGGCTTAGGGGCCCCACCTGCGCGGCCACCACCCCAAACGCCAGCAGCCCCGCGCCCATGCCCAGCACCACGTGCCAGTAGCGCGCGGCGTGGGTGGGGTGGGGCCACAGGCTCCGGAAACTGTCGGGGTTGGTGAGCTGCTCCTGGCCGGGCGTGCGCGGGACTATCAGGCGGCGCAGCGCCCAAAAAACCACGCACAGCAGCCAGAAGCTGCCCAGCAGCGTGAGGCCCAGCAGCGAGGTTTGGCTCTGCTGGGCCTTGGCGTAGCTCATGTCGAAAAACGTGACCAGCGAACGGTGCATGCCGGGCAGCGGGTGCACATACAGCAGCGTCGGCTTGCCCTGGTACACCGCCTCCAGGGCCGTGGACGTTTGGGCGAACAGGGCCGCCCGGAGCGGAGCCGCCGGCTCGCAGTCGGTGAGCAGGTTTTCGCTGAGGTTCAGCTCGGGCTTGGAGTGTATCATCACGTTGCCGTTGCGCTCCAGCAGGCAATAGCCGAAGCCCGGCGGCAGCAGCTGGTCGCCGAAGCTCAGCAGGGTCGTTTCGAAGGCGCATAGCAGGCCCGTTCGCCACCGGCTGCGGCGGGCCAGCAAAGCCTTAAGGACGGGCGCGCTGTTGCCGGCCGAGGCCGGGCTCAGCGCCGAAGTGCTCTGGACCGTGCGCAGCATGTCGAAATAGCAGGTATCGGTGCTCGCTGCCAGGGTGTATGCCTCGCTCGGCCCCGAGAAGAAGCGCAGCACCGGTCCCCGCTCGTTGTCGTTGGCTTGCGGGATGCTGTCCAGCGAGAACGTGTCTTTTCGCACGAACTGGTACGCGCCCGCATTCATCTGCCGTAGGTAGGGGCGGATGAGCAGGGAGGGCACATAGTACTTTCCCCCCGACAAGTCGTCCTGGGCGTTTTGGCCGAGCGTGGCCACCGGGGGTGGGGGCTCGGTGGGGTCCAGGCCAAACAGCGCCCTTCCCTCCGGGCTTATCCACGTAAAGTAGTCGCCCGCCACGGAGCCCCGCTGGCTATACGCCGGGCACGGATAAGGCTTTTGCCACGCCCGCACCGCCCCCGAGGGGTCGGGTTGAATCAAGCTGTCCGGGTGTTGTTTTTGGAGCGAATCATCCAGGGCGATGAGCGAATTATCGACGGCCCGGGCAATGGTGTTCAGCTCCGTCAGCTCGCCGTGCAGGTCGGTGGCCACGTCCCGCGCCAGCCCGGCGAGCTGCTGGTGGAGCACCTGCGGCTCGGTGCTGTAGCGCGACACCCCCGCTTGCAGCGTGAGCAGCAGGATGGCCGACCCCAGCACCAGCGAGGCCGCGCATAGCAGCACATCGCCGCGGTCAATTTGCTCCCGCGCATTTATCAGCAGCAGCTTCAGAAAGGGCAAGGACAGGATGCCCAGCAGCAGCAGGCCCAAAATCAGCTCGGGCCAGCCGGCGGGCAGTTCCCGGCGCTCGGCGTTGAAGCGGTTGCCGGCCACCCCGCCCACCAGCAGGCACGTCAGGCCCGCCCCAAGCTGCACCGGCTGGGCAAAGAGCTGGTACTCGTGCCCGCCCACCAGCAGCGCGCCGGCCCGGCCGGCGTGCGTCAGGGTCGAGTCGGTGAGCCAGCGGGGCATCTTAGCGCCTTTGGCCGCTTCGGCATTGGTGGTGTTCAGGTACAGGTCGGTGGCACCGCTGCTGTAAAAAAGCCGGTTGCTCGGCAGCTCCACCATCAAAAAATAGTCGAACACATCGGCCCGCAACAAGTCCCGAACCAGCGTATCGACCGGCACCGCACGCGTGAACTGGTAGCGCCGAACCTCGTCCCTGCTCCGGGCCGTCCCTTTGGCCGAGGCCGAGGTGTCGGTGCCGGCCAGGAGTGGAATGAGCCGCTCAAAAACGAATTGGCCGCCCACGAGCGCGACCGATTTCGGGAGCGTGCCGGGCACTTTGGCCGGCACTACGTCCGAGGCTTCTGCCGATTCGCGGGCTCGCAGCACCTGCGAAATATTGGCCACCTCCTCCTCCTCCTCCTGCGAGCTGAGGGGGGGCTGCTTGTCGGTTAGCAGGTGCGCGATGGCCAGCGCGTCGCTTTCGTCGTTGAGTTGCCGCGCCTTAATCTTATCCCTCATGTTCTGGCCAATGCGGGCCAGCGTCCGGAAGTAGCGGGAGTTAAGGCTGGTCGTGCGCTGCGGCACGTAGCTCAGCAGGTAGTAGCTCATCCCCAGTACAATAGCGACGCTTAGCGCTAGGGTGCCGATGTTGCGGCCGATGGCCGCAAAAAACGAGTTTTTCATGTCAATGGCCGGGTAGACGCAGGTGGCAAGGCCAGGGGTTGGCCCGGCGCGGAATGCTCAAAATCCGGAGGCCCGCGCACGTTGTTAAGCGTATTGCCTAAGTAGCCTAAATATATAAAATTAAAAATATATAATTTAATAATATTATTGGTTGTGACGGGGCGACGCGTTGGTCATCTGCACGGTTGTGGTGGGTCCGGAGCCGCCAAGCGGCAGCATAATCGTTGGCAGAAAGCGCCGCTGCTTAGCGGCTCATGCCATTTTTCCTTCCTCGAACTGCCCACGCGTCGCTGCGTGGCGGCTGGGCCCACGCGGCGGCGGCACCGGGCCGGAAACGATAAGCAGCGGGCCGCTAAAAATTCACACTGCCTTAATGAACAACCTACTACCTTGCTCCAACTATGAACGAAGGCCCGCCCAATTTCTTTGACACCGATGGCCGTCCCGAACCGGCCGCCGCCGCCAGCCTCGCCGCCGACCACAAGCTCAAGGTATGGGCCGTGCTCAACGCCATCGAGCAGGGCCTCGTGACGGCCGAAGAAGCCTGCCAAGCCTACGACCTCAGCGCGGCCGAATTGGAGGCCCACCGCACTGGCTGGCGGGCTTTTGAGGCGGGCAACCGGTAGCCGGGCGGCCCGCCAGGCCCGCCGAACCGGTATTTTGCAAGCGGGGCTTATTGCTGGTTAATTTAGTGGGATAAGGTGCGTTGCTTCCGCCACTGTTCAGCCGTGGGGGGGCTCGTTGGCGTATGCTGGCCTGAGCCCTGCGGCTCATGGCTATTCCGAGCCCGCGCTCGGGAGTAACTTTGTCAGGACCCACGCATTTTTTTCATGCACCAGAATTCCCCGTCTGCGGCTGCCGCACTGCCCAAATTACCCAAGTCGCCCACCGGCATTGAGGGCCTCGATGAGATTACCGAAGGCGGCCTGCCGCTGGGCCGTCCCACGCTGATTTGTGGCAGCGCCGGCTGCGGCAAAACCCTGATGGGCATCGAGTTTTTGGTGCGCGGGGTGCAGGACTTCAACGAGCCCGGCGTGCTCATGGCCTTCGAGGAAACCGCCCCGGAGCTGGCCGCCAACGTGGCCTCGCTGGGCTTCGACCTCGCCGAGCTGCAAGCCCGCAAGATGCTGCGCGTCGACCACGTGCACGTCGACCGCTCCGAGATTGAAGAAACCGGCGAATACGACCTCGAAGGCCTGTTCATTCGCCTGGGCCACGCCATCGACAGCATCGGGGCCAAGCGTGTAGTGCTCGATACCATTGAGGCGCTGTTTTCGGGCTTTCCGAACCAGGGCGTGCTGCGGTCGGAAATTCGCCGGCTGTTTCACTGGCTGAAGAACAAGGGCGTGACCACTATCATCACCGCCGAGCGGGGCGAGGGCACGCTAACCAGACAAGGGTTGGAAGAGTACGTGTCGGACTGCGTGATTTTGCTCGACAACCGCGTCATCGACCAGATCACGACCCGGCGTCTGCGCATCGTCAAGTACCGTGGCAGCACCCACGGCACCAACGAATATCCCTACCTGATCAGCGAAGAAGGCATTTCGGTCTTGCCGGTCACGTCCCTCCAACTCGACCACGAAGTCTCGGACCAGATAGTGTCGTCGGGCATTCCGGCCTTGGATGACATGTTCGGCCTGAAAGGCTTTTACAAAGGCAGCAGTGTTCTCATCACCGGCACTGCGGGCACCGCCAAAACCACGCTGGCGGCCGCTTTCGCCCATGAAATCTGCCGGCAAGGCGGCCGGTGCCTGTTCTTTGCGTTTGAGGAGTCGCCTAAGCAGCTGGTGCGCAACATGCGCTCGGTGGGCCTGGATCTGGCTCCCT
>JBBQSQ010000186.1:0-8772 GCA_038213745.1 Cytophagales bacterium | reverse complement strand
GGTGTGCAGCAGCGAAAGGCCCGCCCGGGGCTGGTTGATGGTTTCCAGGTCACGCGGCGTGGTTTCGTAGCGCAGCTTCGCCCGGAACTTGCCGTCGGGGCGCAGGTAATATTCCAGGCTAAGGTCGCCGAGCAGGGAGGCTTGGCCGGCGGTGTTGCCAATGGTAGACGTGGTGCCGTTGGACGTGCTGTTTACCAGGTTCGAGTTGCTGGTGAAGCCGCCTTCCCGGGTCACGCGCAGGCGGCCGTTCAAAAACGAGTAGCTCAGGCGCACCTGCAAGGCCTGGAGCTGCTGGGCCGTGATGCCGTTGATATTAAAGTCGATTTCCAGGTTCTGGTCAATCTGCGAAGTGAGCAAACCCAGCTGGGTACTCAGCACCTGGCCCAGGCTTTTAAACGCGGTATTGTCCTGGCCCCGAATGGATATGGTGTTGCCGAACGAGCCCGGTGGGGAGAGCTGTTTAAATACCAACAGGCTGAAAACCTGACGGTTGAGCTCCTGTTCGTCGTTGCGCAGCGACGTGGTGAAAGCCGCCAAATCGCCCTGCAAGGTGCCCGGCGTGTCATTGAATTCCAGGTTCAGCTTGATGGCCGGCAATAGGAGCGGACCGGTCAGGTTCATCACGGCCGTGACGGGCACCACGGCCACGCTGCCCGACGACCCCGCCCCCGCCCCCAGCACGGGGGCCAGCGACGTGCGCTGGGTATAGGTGGCCGTCACGTTCATCTCGCCGGCCAGCGGGTCGCCGTTCCAGGAGATAATGCCGCCGGGCCGCACCACAAACTCCTTATTGATAAGTCCTTGCAAGGTGAAGTTGTAGGCCCCCCGTACGATTTCGACCTGCCCGTACATGTTGAACTCGCCCCGGGTATCGATGGCCATGCGCAGCTGCCCCGCCGCCGAGCCGCGAATGACGTCGCCGGTGCTTTCATCCAGCAAAATCTCCAGGTAGGCCTCCGGCGTGATGGTCAGGTTCATGTTCAGCCGCAGGCCCGACAGGTCCACTTTATCCTGAACGGCCACGGCCTTTTTGGTGATGACGGTATCGCCCACCGGGTTGTTGTTCACGAACTTGATATAGCCGGCTTTCTCGGCTTTGGCGGCATTGTCAAGGGGCAACGACACGCGGGTGCCCGCCTCGCTGCTGGCCCGCACCGTGATGTCGAGGTCGTTGGTGGGGCCGCTCACCCGGGCCGTGCCCGTGGCGTAGGCCGTGCCGAAATAGAGGTCGTTGTCCTTTCGTGTTGTGTTGAGCACCTGCATCTTGCGGAAGCTGGCCGCAATTTCCAGGCTCATATCTTTGAAGCCGCGATGCCGCACAATGCCATCAACGGTGCCGGTGTTGCCCAGCGCATCGCGCAGCTTGATGTTGCGAAACTCTATCGACGTGTTGGTGAAGCTGATGCGGTCAGCAAACGTGTAGGTAGTGCCCAGGTAGCCGAAAGTGAGGCGGCCGTTGCTCACGTCCACGTGCCCCAACAGGTTGGGCGCGTCGAACCGGCCCGTGAGCCGCAGTTCGCCCTGCCCGGTGCCGCCCAGGTTCTTAAACAGGGAGCCCAAAAAAGGCTGGGCCAGCACAATAGGCGCATTGTCGAGCGTGCCCGTGAGGTTAAACTGATTGACGGTGCTTTTGGGCGAAATATCACCGATTACGTTCAATACCAGTTGGTTGCTGCGGGCCACGTCCAGGTTCACCTGGAGCTTGCTGGCGGCGTTGTCCCAATCGCCGCGCCCGGCTACCTGCCCAATCAGTGTGCCGTCGTACGTCAGCGAATCCACGCCCAGCGTGCTGCTGATGGCCAGGGGCCCAAACACGCCGCTCACCGTGCCCTGGGCGTTCACGCGGCCTCCCAGGCGCTGCCCGGTCAGGCTGTTGAGGGTGGCCAGCTCGAAGTCCTTTACCTGAAGTTGCAAGGGCGGCTTGCTCACATCGGGCGAAATGAAACCCTGCGCGCCCACAAACTGCACCCCGTTGCTAAAGGTCAGGTTTTTAATATCATACTCCTTGCCGTAGGCCGAAATTGTGACCGAGTTATCCGCCGCAATGGTCCAGTCCTTGTCCAGCAAGTGCAGGCCCGATTGCCGGAACACCACCTCCACGGCCCGCGGCAAAAAGCCCAGCGAGCCATTAATGTTGGCCTTGTTGGTGGTGCCCGTTTGGGCCAGGGCGGTCGAGAAATTGATGCGCTGCTGGTCCCACACGCCTTCCACGAAGAACTTTTCGGTGCGGCCCAGCGTGGGCAGCACCTGCTGGGCACTCGTGATGCTGGCTTGCGCTAGAATATCCGATTTATAGGGCTGTTTCGAAGTCAGGAAGTCGAAGTCGTCGTCCACCGTGCGCACGGGGCCGTAGCGCAGGCTGTCGAGGTGGCCGCCGAGCTGGAAAATCGACGTTTCGCCGTTGCGGAACGAGCCGTCGATGCGGCTGCCATCGGCCACTTGCAAGTCGGGCACAAACAGGGCCAGCAGTGGGTTCGGTTTTTTCAGATTCAGCAGCAAATCAACCTGGTACACGGGCTGCACGCGCTGGCGCTTGCGGCGGTAGTAGTCGGCCGTGGCCACGGCGTTGCTCTCAAAGTTGAGCCGGTATTCGGCGATGAGCGTCTGCACGTCGCGCACCACATCGGAGGTATTGAAGGTGCCCGCCAGGCTGGCATTCACTGCCTCCGAGCGCACCGTCACGCGCCGCTGGTTCAGGCGGTTGCGGGTGCTCACCACATCCAAGGTATCCAGTTTTAGCTGGCGGCCGGCCAGGGTGAAGCGGGACTTGCGCAAGTACGCGTAGCCGATAAGTGAATCGAGTTGAATGCCTTTGAAACGCACATTGGCCGTGGTGGCCATGGTCAGCGGCTGGCTGGTGAGGCCGAGGGTTCGCAGGTCAGCGTGGTCAATTTTGGTCTTGATGTCAACGCTTTCGTGCTTGCGCTCCAGGTCAAGGTGCCCGTCGGCTACGAGACGCACCGCGGGGTCACTCACGCTTAGGTGCCCGTTGAAATGCTGGGGGCGGAAGTCGCCGTCCAGCGCAATGTTGCGGTAGCGGTAGCCATTGAGCCAGATGGCCGGCACCGTGACCTTGGCGCGGCCCTGCGCGAAGGCGGGCAGAAAGCCCACGCCGGCCACGCGGCCGTTCAGGGTCACGTCCCGAATCACCGACTCATCCCCCAGGAACTTGCCGAGCTGGAACGCATTGCTACGCACCGTGCCTTCGTAGGTGGCGTGGGTCAGGTCGGTTTTGGTCTTGAGGTTCACGTCCGTCGCCACGAAGCCCAGGGCCGTGTCGAACGAGGCATTGGCCACGAAGTCGTTGTAAAAGCCCAGCACCTGGCCCTGCAATTTCACCGTGCCCAGGCGCTGCACCAGCTTGTTGGCCGACGCCGGCAGCCATTTTTTCAAGTCGCCGGTCATCACCATTGAGGGCAGCAGGCGCAGGTCGATAAAGCTCTCCCGGTAATTGGGCAGGCCGTCGGCATGGGCACGCTTGGCCACAATGTGGGTGCCCTTGCCGTAGCGCACGTCCAGGTTGTTTACCTTGAAATCGCGCACGTAGCCCGAGGCATCGCCGGAAAGGGCCACCGACTCGTGCAGCTCCGATAGTTGCGGGGCAAACTTTGCAATGTCGTCCGTGAACACCCGCGAGCCGTGCAGGCGCGCAATGGTCTTCATCGAGTCGTTGTAGTCGGTGAAGTTGCTGAACACCCGAAACTCAAACCGCAGATAGTCTTTGATTTGGCTGCGCCCCACGCGCAAACTCAAATCCTTGAACTCCCAAAAATGCGGCCCGTACGTCATGGCTGCCGAAATCTCGCGCAGCTGCGTTTGCGACGGCGTTTCCACGGCGTGCAGCTGGCTGATGCGCAGGCGCAGGGTGTCGTTCAGCTGTATCTGCGAAACATCGGCGTAGATGCTATCCACCAGCAGGTGGTCGTAATCAATGCTTTTGCCGTACGTTTTGGCGTGCGGCCGGTCGCTTTTCTCAATGGCAAAGTGGCCGTTTCGCAGCGCCACCTTGGCAATTTGAAAGTCAAACGGAGCCTTCTTGCTGGTGTCAGTCGAGGGCCCGAGCAGGCGCTTTACCGCCGCCGTAAACTGGCTGAACGTGGTAGAGTCCGGCTGCCCCGGCAGGTTTTTTAGCTCAAACCGGGGCTCATTCAGCGTGAGCGTGCCGATGTGCAGGTGGCGCGGGTCGAACACCGAAAACAGCGAAATGTCCGCGTCGGCCCGCCCAATGCTGAACAGTTCGCCGCCGCGCCGGTCCTGCACGCGCACGGCATTCAGCAGCACCCGCGAAAACGGCCGCACGTCCACCCGCCCAATCGTGACCGTCTGCCCGAGCTTCCGGGTCAGCACGTCGGCGGCCTCGTGCGCGATGCGCGTTTGCACGCTCGGGATGCGCAGCGCCACCAGCACCCCCACCACGGCCAGCACCAGCAGCAGCCCGAGGCCCAGCAGTACTTTCAGCAAAATGGAGAAGAAGCGACGCACCGGGGCAGGGAGTGAAAGCGAAAAACGCGGGTTAATCCCGCAAAGTTGCGGTTTTTTGGCCGTTTGCGACCACCCGTTGGGCGGCACAGTCAAGTATCAAGCCAAGGGAACGGGCGGGGCTGGGCCAGGGTTCAACTTAATCGGCCCTGGCTGGCGGCTTTCCGCCATTGGCCACCCCGATTACCTTTGCCCCAAAAAAGCATGCCCGCTTACCCCATCATCCTCGCCATCGAATCTTCCTGCGACGACACCGGCGCGGCCGTCCTGGCCGGCGGCCAGCTGCTGAGCAATGTGGTGGCCACCCAAAAAGTACACGAGCAGTACGGCGGCGTGGTGCCCGAGCTGGCCTCGCGCGCCCACCAGCAGCACGTGCTGCCCGTCGTCACGGCCGCCCTCCGCGAAGCCGGCATCACCAAAGCCGACCTCGACGCCGTGGCCGTCACCCAGGGCCCCGGCCTGCTCGGTTCCTTGTTAGTAGGCGGCATGTTTGCCAAAACCCTGGCGTTGGCGCTCGGCAAGCCCTTGCTGGCCGTGAACCACATGCGGGCCCATATTCTGGCGCATTTCCTGCGCGACCCCAAGCCCGATTTTCCATTTCTGTGCCTCACCGTGAGCGGCGGCCATACCCAGCTGGTGGTCGTAAAATCGGCCCTCGACATGGAAGTCATCGGCCAAACCATTGACGATGCCGCCGGCGAAGCCTTCGACAAGACGGCCAAGCTGCTCGGCCTGCCGTACCCCGGCGGCCCGCACCTCGACAAGCTGGCCCGCCAGGGCAACCCGCAGCGCTTCGCCTTTCCGGTGGGTGCCATGCCGGGCTACGATTTTTCCTTCAGCGGCCTGAAAACCTCGGTTCTTTACTTCCTGAAAAAGGAAACCGCCGCCAACCCCAACTTCGTGGCCGAAAACCTGCCCGACCTCTGCGCCAGCATCCAGCACACCATCGTGGCCACGCTGCTCCGCCAGCTCCGCCGCGCCGCCGCCGATACCGGCCTCACCCAGGTGGCCCTGGCCGGCGGCGTGGCCGCCAACTCCGGCCTCCGCACCGCGCTGGAGGCCGAAGCCGTGACCCAAGGCTGGCAGGTGTTCATCCCCGATTTTGCTTTCTGTACCGATAACGCCGCCATGGTGGCCATGACCGCGCATTTCCAGTTCGCCGCCGGCGACTTTGCCACCCAGCTCAGCAGCCCCAACCCGCGCCTGAAAATGTAGCGCCAACTTTCAGTTGGCGCGTCGGTTGCGCCGTACCACTTCTTATTCCTGTTAGCTTCGCTGACTTTCAGCACAACGATTCTCCAACTGAAAGTTGGAGCTACTCCCAATGGCCAAAGACGATAAACTCGTAATTATCAACATTAAAAACCGCCGCGCCAGCCACGAATACACGTTCCTGGCCAAGTACGACGCGGGCGTGATGCTGCAAGGCACCGAAATAAAAAGCATCCGCGAAGGCAACGTGAACCTGACCGACGGCTATTGCCTCTTCCACACCGACGGCAGCCTCTGGATTCATTCCATCCGCATCGCGCCCTATTCATTAGGTACTTACAACAACCACGACGCCATGCGCGAGCGCAAGCTCCTGCTCAACAAGCGCGAGCTGAAGCAGCTGGCCGGCAAAAGCGTGGACCAGGGCCTGACCATTATCCCCCTGCGCCTCTTCGTGACGGACCGCGGCTTCGCCAAAATCGAAATCGCCCTCGCCCAGGGCAAAAAGCTCTACGACAAGCGCAACGACCTCAAGGAAAAAGCCCAGAAGCGCGACATGGAACGGATGTAAAATGGTGAATGAGTAACTGAGTAAGCGGACGGAACACTGCTAGGTACGTGGTTTGCTGCCGTTCTTTGCACTTACTCATTTACTCATTTACCCACTTACCACTTGAATCCCGGTATCTGCGCGCTGAGCGCCGTCCCCGTCCGCGCCGAGCCCAACGACCGGACCGAACTGGTTACCCAACTGCTCTTTGGCGAGTGTTACCAAATTCTGGTTGCCCAGGAAGGCTGGCTGCAAGTGCGGCTTGCCGCCGACGACTACGTGGGCTGGCTGGACGCCAAGCAGCACACGCCCGTCTCACCCGAGTACTACGCCGCCTGGAACGCCCAGGACCACCCCCGAGCCCTCGATGTGGTGCAGGCCGTGAGCGACGCCACCACCAAAATTCCGCTTACATTAGGCTGTCGCCTGCCATTTTTTGACGGCATGAACGTGCGAATGGGCGAGCGCAGCTACTTTTTCAACGGCACCGCCACCAACCCCGCCGCCGCCCCCGATGCCACCCGCCAGGCCGCCCTGCTGCGCAAAACGGCCCTCATGTACCTGAAAGCGCCCTACGTGTGGGGCGGCAAAAGCATCTTCGGCCTCGACTGCTCCGGCCTCTGCCAGCAGCTCTACGGCCTGGTGGGCATTCAGCTCCCGCGCGATGCCCGCCAGCAGATTGACCACGGCCGGACGGTGCATTTCGTGGCCCAGGCCAAACCCGGCGACCTCGCCTTTTTCGACAACGCGGAGGGCCGCATCGTGCACGTGGGCATGGTGATGGACGAAGGCCAAATTCTGCACGCCCACGGCGAAGTCCGCCTCGACCCCCTCGACCACAACGGCATTTTCAACCGCGACCGCCAGCGCTACAGCCACAAACTGCGCCTGCTGAAACGGCTACTGCCTGATTAAGCTATTAGCTGTCAGCTAATAGCCATTAGCCTGTTAGTTTAAAAAAGAGCTAACGGCTAACGGCTATCAGCTAACGGCTAGCGAAACGAACTTAACCTAACCGCGCTTGTTTATACGCTCGGTAACCGCTAGCTTTCGGCGGGTTATCCGAGCCCCCAATGCGTGTATGGACCAAAAAGTGTTAGTGCTGAATGGCGACTATACCGCCATCACCCTGTGTAGCGTGCAAAAAGCGTTTGTGCTCTTGTTTCTCGACAAAGCGGAAATGATAGCGAAATCCGAGCACGGCACTCTTCGCACCATTTCGCACGCCTACCCTAAGCCGAGCATCATCCGCTTGCAGCGCTACGTCCGCGTGCCCTACAAAGGCATTGCCCTAAGCCGCCACAACATCTTCAAGCGCGACCATTTTGAGTGCCAGTACTGCGGCTCGCCCAAAAACCTGACCCTCGACCACGTTGTGCCACGCTCCCGCGGTGGAGAATCTTCGTGGACCAATTTGCTCACGGCCTGTGCCCGCTGCAACCACGCCAAGGGCCACCACACGCCCAATGAGGCGGGTCTGACCATCCGCCAGCACCCCAAGAAGCCCACCCTGGCGGGCTTTCTCCGGCTCTCGGCGGGCACCATCGACCAAAACTGGCATGCTTATTTAAACTAAGTCCCGCGGCAGGGGGTTGGGCAGGAAGTACATTTGTTCTTCATCTCCCCAAACCCCGCCCATGGCCTTACCGAAGTTTGCTGCTACCCGTTCGTTTCACACCGAGCTAAAAACCCGGATAAACCAATACTTCGAGGAATCCGGTCAGCCAATGACGGGTAATTTCAGCCTCCTGTTTAAGGCGATTTTACTCGTGGGTATCATGGTAGCGCTCTACGTGCACCTCGTCTTCTTCACGCCGCCCGCTGGCTGGGCCTTGCTCGAATGCGCGCTATTGGGCTGCGTCATCGCCGCTATTGGGTTCAACGTGATGCACGACGGGGCCCATGGCAGCTTCTCGCGCTATCCCTGGATGAACCGCATCGCGGCTTATACCCTGGGTGTACTTGGCGGCAGCCCCTACATGTGGAATTCCAAGCATAATCTCATCCACCACACCTACACCAACATTGAGGGCCACGACGACGACATCAACATCCAGCCCTGGATGCGGATGACGCCCGACCAGCCCAAGCACCCGCTGCACCGCTACCAGCACTTCTACTTCTGGGCGCTCTACTGCATGCTATACACGTCCTGGATTTTTGCCATGGACTACCAGAAATACTTCACCCGCCAGATTGGTGCCATCGGCCTCAAGCCAATGAACGCCAGCGAGCACGTCAGCTTCTGGGGTTTCAAGGTGTTGAATTTGGCCCTCTACGTGGTGTTGCCCATCTACATGGTCGGTTTCCTGCCGTGGTTTGCCGGCTTCATGCTGAGCACCGCCGTGGCCGGCCTCGTGCTGAGTATGGTGTTCCAACTGGCCCACACCGTGGAGGATGCCGCGTTCCCCATGCCCCACGCCACCACCGGCAAGTTAGAAGACGAGTGGGCTATCCACCAGGTCCGCACCACCGCCAACTTTGCTACCGATAATAAGGTGGTTAGCTGGCTGGTAGGTGGCCTCAACTTT
>JBBQSQ010000185.1:0-8881 GCA_038213745.1 Cytophagales bacterium | reverse complement strand
CCCTCTGGATTAGCATGAGCCTGTGCATCCCGACCTACATGCTGGCCAGCTCGCTGATTGAGGGCGGCATGAACTGGTGGCAGGCGCTGCTCACCATCTTTCTCGGCAACAGCATTGTGCTGGTGCCCATGCTGCTCAATGGCCGGGCGGGCGCGCAGTACGGCATCCCATTTCCGGTGTTTGCGCGGGCCAGCTTCGGGGTGCGCGGGGCCAACGTGCCGGCCCTGCTCCGGGCCATTATCGCCTGCGGCTGGTTCGGCATCCAAACCTGGATTGGCGGCTATGCGCTGTACCAGATGGCGGTGCTGTGGTGGCCGGGGCTGGCCACGCTGCCGGCCGTGTTTCCGGCCAGCTGGGAGCTGGCCACGGGGCCGGCGCTGGTGTTCCTGCTGTTTTGGCTATTGAATATGTACGTGGTGTACCTGGGCGTGGACAGCATTCGCAAGCTGCTGGTGTTCAAGGCATTTTTCCTGCCGGTGGCGGCGCTGGCGCTGCTGTGGTGGGCCATTTCGGCCGGCCACGGGCTGGGGCCGATTCTGGCGCAGCCCAGCAAATTCACCTCCAGCGCGCAGTTTTGGGGCTTCTTTTTCCCCTCGCTCACGGGCATGGTGGGCTTCTGGGCCACGCTCTCGCTCAACATTCCGGATTTCACCCGCTACGCCACCAGCCAGCGGGCCCAGCAAATGGGCCAGGCCATCGGGCTACCCACGTCCATGACGCTGTTTTCCTTCGTGGGGGTGGTCGTGACCTCGGCCACATTCATCATCTACGGCCAAACCATCTGGGACCCGGTGGTGCTGGCCGGCAAGTTCGAGAGCCGGCTACTGGTGAGCGTGGCCATGCTGGCGGTGGCCCTGAGCACGCTGGCCACCAACATCGCGGCCAACATCGTGAGCCCGGCCAACGACTTTGCCAACTTCTCGCCCACCCGCATCAGCTTCAAAACCGGCGGCTACCTCACCGGCGTGCTCGGCATCCTCATCTTCCCCTGGAAGCTGATTGCCGACCCCTCGGGCTACATTTTTACCTGGCTGGTGGGCTATTCGGGGCTGCTCGGGCCCATCGGCGGTATTATGATTGTCGACTACTACCTCATCCGTCGCCAGCAGCTCGACGTGGTTGATTTGTACCACTACACGGGCCGCTACGCCTACCGCAACGGCTTCAACCCAGCGGCCATCGTCGCCCTCATCATCGGCATTTTGCCCAACGTGCCGGGTTTCCTCACCGCCATCGGCGTGCTCGAAAAGGGCGCGGTGTGGCCGGGCCTGGTGGCCGTGTACAACTACGCCTGGTTCGTGGGCTTCTTGGTGTCGGGGCTGGTATATTGGGGACTGATGCGCGGGCAAGCGGCCGAGCCAGCAGCCTATCCAGCGGCAGCGGCCATGGCAGCCGGTTTGGCAACGCCCACTCCGGCACCTCGCTGAGCCGCCGCTGAGCCCGGGCAGCTTCGCAGGCATGCTATATTGCCGCTTGTTCCGTTGCGGGCACCTACCCTCGTGCCCCGCGTTCCCCTTCCTTTCCTGCTAACTATGCGTACCAAACGTTTACTCCTGCTGCTGGGCGGGGCGCTCCTGGCTACCGCCTGCCAGAAAAAAGACCCCGCCACCCCCACCGAGCCCGCCGACCCGGACTGGGTAAAGCTGGAAATCCCGACCAATTGGGGCGGCGACCAAGCGTATTCGGTCGTGGGCGACATCGACAAAACCCTGCTGGTAGCCACTACTACGCAATTAAACGCCACCAGCGACGGCGGCAAAACCTGGCGCGTGCTCAAGGTTTTCAACCGGTCGATGTACGGCCTGCTGCTGAGTCGCGACACCTTGTTTGCTCTCGAATCGACGGCTACCCGCCTGGGTGAGCGCGTGGCCATTGTGGCCGACCAGTACAGTACCGACTTCGGCCAGACCTGGGCCTACCCCATCAACAACAATTACTACCGGTTCCGCACCATTTCGCAGCCCTTTGGCCGGGTTGAGGCAGCGGGCATCACCTACCGCACCCGCCCAAACACCGCGCCCATCCCCAATTCCTCGTCGGAGTACGTCATTGCCTCCGACTTGCTGCGCACGGTGGCCGGCAGCCCGCCAGTTGCCATGCGCCTGCCGGCGCGGCACTACCTCAACAACCTGTACCTCGACGGCCAAAACCGCTTGTACGTCACCGCCTCCGGCCTGCGCTTTGATGAGAGCACCAGCACCACCGCCAGCGCCAAATCGGGCAAGTCCGCGGTGCTGTACATTTCTCGTCGGCCCCTGCCGTAGTTTCGATTTTTCACCTAGCCGCCACCTGGTAGCCGTGTCCGGCCGGCCCCTCGGCCAGCCACTCCGCCATGGTCAGTATAACCCAGGAAGACGACGACATTCTGTTCATGGTGCAGGGCCTGCACAAACTTTGGGCCTTGAAAAGCCAGCTTACCATCCCGCGCGCCCACATTCGGGGTGCCCGGCAGGACGCCAAAGCCGTGCGCCGCTGGTGGAAAGGCTGGCGCGTGGGCACCCACGTGCCCGGCTTGCTCACGGCCGGCACGTTCTACTTCGAAGGCCAGCAGATTTTCTGGGACGTGGCCAACCCCGACCACGCCGTCATCATCGACCTGCTCGATGAGGATTACCACCAGCTAATTATCGAGGTAGAAGACCCGGCCGCCGTGCTGGCCATGCTGGGCAACACCCCTTGATAATAACGATGCCCAGCCCACCCAAGCCGTCCCCGCCACTTCCAGCAAGTGCCGGGGGCGGCTCTTTTGTGGCCCATCAGAGACAACTATTGCCACCCATCACGTCAAATACTAAGCCCACTCACCGTCAAGCGGTTTGTGAACCAGCGCATTAATCAGCCACTTGGTATTCAGTTCATTATTGGCATAGTGATAAGTTGATGCCGCAAGAAAATTCGGCGTATCGCTGGTAACAATCCGATTTGCGCCGGACCCAAAAAAATTGGGCAATTGCCCAATTTTTTACGTGTTTTTTAGCCGTTGAAACCGGTAGTGGCACCCGGTAGGGATAGCGGGCCAGTTTTGGCAAATTAGGCAGATTCGGCATGTGCTGTAAGTGTATAAGCCCCTGCCGCCTTCACTGATAAGAACCTGATTGCAAGCGCATGGGCCCTTGCATTGCCGACAGAAAAGCTGACATTTGGCCACCTCCCCCCAGTGGCGCAGCCCGGTTTGGCCCTGCTTGCCAGCGGCTAGGACGGCGGCTGTCGCGGGCTGCTACTTGCGTCTTTCCCAATCCACTTTTTACCCAATTCCCACGCCATGAAACACAGCCTTACTTCCATTTTGGGCACCGCCGCCTTGCTGTTATTCGGCCGGCCGGCCGTCCAGGCGCAAACCTACCAGCAAGTCTGGGCCGATGAGTTCACCAACGGCATTAGCGCGGGCTGGCAATTTGAGAACGGCGGCGGCGGCTGGGGCAACAACGAGAAGCAGTACTACCAGGCCGCCAACGCCACAGTGGTCAATGGCGAGCTGCAAATCACGGCCCGCAAGCAGGCCGTGGGCGGCTACGCCTACACCTCCTCCCGCCTGAAAACCCAGAACCTCAAGCAGTTCACCTACGGCAAGATTGAGGCCCGCATCAAGCGGCCCATCGGGCAAGGGCTGTGGCCGGCCTTCTGGATGCTGGGGGCCAACATCAACACGGTGAGCTGGCCGGCCTGCGGCGAAATCGACGTGATGGAGTACATCAATACCGACAACCGCGTGTACGGCACGGTGCATTGGGACAGCAACGGCCACGCCCAATACAGTGGCAACGTGGCCACTACCGACGCCTACCACGTCTACAGCGTGGAGTGGACGCCGAGCTACATCCGCTGGTTTGTGGACGGCGCGAAATACCACGAAATCACCATTGCCAACAACGCGGGCGGCACCGAGGAGTTTCAGCGGCCCTTCTTCCTGCTGCTGAACCTGGCCGTGGCCGGCGACTGGCCCGGCCAGGCCGTGGACGAAAGCAAGCTGCCTGCCACCATGTTCGTCGACTACGTGCGGGTGTACCAGCTCACCAGCACCCCGGCCCCCACGGCCGCCATCACCCTGCAAGCCGAGGCCGCCAACGTGAACAGCGGCATGGTTGCCGAAGCCTGCGCCGATACCGGCGGCGGCCAGGACATGGGCTACGTTGACAAAGGCGACTACCTGGTGTTCAACAACATCAACTTCCCCACCTCGGGCACCTACACCCTGGAGTACCGCGTGGCCAGCCCCAGCGGCGGCACCGTGTCGTCGGATTTGAATGCGGGCTCGGTGCAGCTGGGCAACACCGCCATTCCGGCCACCGGCGGCTGGCAGAACTGGACCACCATATCGCGGGCGGTGAATGTGAATGCCGGCACGTACAACTTCGGCGTTTTTGCCCAGACGGGCGGCTTCAACATCAACTGGGTCCGCATCAGCAAAGTCAGTGCCCGCACCGCCTTGGCCACCGTGGATAAGCCAGTTGAAGCGGCAGACGTTGCAGCCGCTGCCAGCCTGGAAATCTATCCCAACCCGGCCACCGACCGGCTCCTGTTGCGCGCCGGGCAACGCCTCACCGGAAGCCAGTTTCAGGTGTTGGATTCGTGGGGCCGGCCGGTGGCCCAAGGCTCCGCCGCTAGCGGTAGCATAGATGTGTCGGCGCTGCCCGCGGGCGTTTACACGCTCAAGCTGCTGCCGGTGGGCCAGTCCCCCATCACCCAGCGCTTCACTAAGTAGCCTCGGGCCCTGGAGGCTGCCCGGAGCCCACGGGCAACCCAGCTACGGGCTGGTTTTTGAAAAAGCAAGGCCCTTTCCAATCCGGAAGGGGCCTTGCTTTTTTATGATTGTCCGCCAACGACTCGGACAGATAAACCGTCGCGCTTCGTGCGGCATTGCCCGTTTTCTTAGCAGCCGGCTTTCAGCGCCTGGGCAGCGCTTTCCGTATCAGCTCTGCACCCGGGCCGTAGCATTGCGGGCCTTACCCCGCACAGCGAGCCGCTTATTCAAACCCAAATGCCTACTACAGAAAATGCCCCCTTTTCCGGTTTCGTGCGCGTGCGCGGGGCCCGCGAGCACAACCTCAAGAACGTCGACGTCGACATTCCCCGCGATGCGCTGGTGGTGTTCACCGGCGTGTCGGGCTCCGGCAAGTCCAGCCTGGCCTTCGGCACGCTCTACGCCGAAGCCCAGCGGCGCTACCTGGAGTCGGTGTCGCCGTATGCGCGGCGGCTGTTTCACCAAATGGCAGTGCCCGAAGTCACGTCCATTGACGGGCTGCCGCCGGCCGTGGCCTTGCAGCAGCAGCGCGGCGCGCCCAGCACCCGCTCGTCGGTGGGCTCGGTCACGACGCTCTCCAATTTACTGCGCATGCTGTACTCGCGGGCCGGCGACTACCCATTGGGCCAGGGCATTATCTACGCCGAAGCCTTTTCGCCCAACACCGCCGAGGGGGCCTGCCCCACCTGCCACGGCCTGGGCCGCGTGTATGAGGTGACCGAGCAAAGCATGGTGCCCGACCCCACGCTCACCATCCGGGAGCGGGCCATTGCGGCCTGGCCCCAGGCCTGGGGCGGCCAGAACCAGCGCGACATTCTGGTGAGCATGGGCTACGATGTGGACACGCCCTGGCAGGACCTGCCGCAGCAGGACCGCGACTGGATTCTCTTCACCGATGAGCAGCCGGTGCTGCCCGTGTACCCCGGCTACTCGCCCGAGCAAACCCAGCGGGCCATCAAGCGCCGCGAACCGCCCAACTACATGGGCACGTTCACGGGCGTGAAACGGCACGTACTGCACACCTTCGCCACCACCCAAAGCGCGCTCATGAAGAAGCGCGTGGCGCAGTACATGCTGGGTTCCGACTGCCCCACCTGCCACGGCAAGCGCCTGCGTGTGGAGTCGCTGTCGGTGAAATTCGCCGGCCTGGACATTGCCGAAATGTCGCGCCTGCCCCTCAAGCGGCTGGCCACGCTGTTGCAGCCCTTCGCCGAAGGCTCGGCCCACAAGCAAAAGCACGACAAGCAGCACCCGGAGCAAGCCATCGTGGCCCGGCGCATTGCCGAGGATTTGGCCGCCCGGCTCACGGTGCTACTCGATTTGGGCCTGGGCTACCTGTCCTTGGAGCGCGGCACGCCCACGCTGTCACCCGGCGAATTGCAGCGCCTGCGGCTGGCTACTCAGCTTTATTCCAACCTGTTCGGCGTGGTGTACGTGCTCGATGAGCCTTCCGCCGGCCTGCACCCGGCCGACACCGAGGCCCTGCTCGCGGCCCTGGCCGGTCTGAAAGACGCGGGCAATTCGTTGTTTGTAGTGGAGCACGATTTGGACGTCATTCGCCAGGCCGACTGGTTGGTCGACGTCGGCCCCGCCGCCGGCGAGCAGGGCGGCGAAATTCTCTACAGCGGCCCGCCCGAAGGCCTGAGAACCGTACTGGAATCGCAGACGCGCCAGTTTCTCTTCGATGCCCCCGCCCCGCCCGACCAGCCGCCGCGCACGCCCACCGGCTGGCTGAAGCTGGCCGGCGTGACGCGCAACAACCTCAACCGGCGGGCCGTGGAATTTCCACTGGGCGTGTTCACCACCGTTACGGGCGTGTCGGGTTCGGGCAAATCGAGCCTGGTGAGCCAGGTGTTGGTTGAGTTAGTGGCCGAGCACCTGGGCCAGGAAATCAGCCCCGAAGAGGAGGAAACCGACGCGCTGGCCCAGCCCGCGCCCGTCACCCTCGGCGGTCAGATTACGGGCGGCCTCGAAGGCATTAAGCGCTTGGTGCGCGTCGACCAAAAACCCATCGGGCGCACGCCGCGCTCCAACATGGCCACCTACACCGGCCTGTTCGACCACGTGCGCAAGCTCTTCGCCGCCACCCCCGAGGCCCGCCAGCGCCGCTACGACGCCGGCCGGTTTTCCTTCAACGTAGCTAAGGGCCGTTGCGAAAATTGCTCGGGCGAAGGCTTCGTGATGGTGGAATTGCTGTTTCTGCCCAGCGTGTACGCGCCCTGCCCCGTGTGCCACGGCGCGCGCTACAACGCCAAAACCCTGGAAGTGCAGTACCGCGCAAAGAACATTGCCGAAGTGCTCGGCCTGACCGTGGACGCCGCTTGGGAGTTCTTCGCCGACGAGCCCGCCATCTACCGGGCTCTCACGGTGCTGCGTGAGGTGGGCCTGGGCTACCTGCGCCTCGGCCAGCCCGCCACCGAGCTGAGCGGCGGCGAGGCGCAGCGCATCAAGCTCGCCACCGAATTGCAGCGCATCGGGCGCGGCAACACGCTCTACGTGCTCGACGAGCCCACCACCGGCCTGCACCCTTCCGACGTGGAAAAGCTCATGACGCAACTTGAAGGCTTGGTCGAGGCCGGCAACACAGTCATTGTGGTCGAGCACGACATGCGCGTAGTCGCCGGCTCCGATTGGGTGATTGATATCGGCCCCGGCGCGGGCGAGGACGGCGGCCGCGTGGTAGCCGCCGGCCCTCCACGGCAAGTAGCACAGGCGAAAGCTAGCCGAACCGCCCCGTATCTGCGGGAGTTTCTGGCGTAGCGCCACCAGTTGCGTCCACCTGCTCACCAACCCATTCCGTATGGCCGACACGCCCAACCTTCCCGCCGACTTCTTCCGCCGCCAGGACGAAACGCCCGATTCCGCTTTCTACCACCACCCGCGTTTCGTCACGCACATCGACGACGCGGCCATTGCCGCCGTCACCCAGCTCTACCGCGAGTATTTCAGTCCCAACACCGACTTGCTCGACCTGATGAGCAGTTGGGTGAGCCACCTGCCGGCCGACATTGCCTACCGCCGCGTGGTGGGCCTGGGCCTGAACGCCGCCGAGCTGCGCGCCAACCCGCGCCTCAGCGCCCATGTGGTGCAGGACCTGAACGCGCAACCCATCTTGCCTTTTGAGGACCAGGAATTCGACGGCGCGGCCATCTGCGTATCCGTCGACTACCTCACCCAGCCGGTGGCGGTGTTGCGCGAGTTGGCCCGCGTGCTGCGGCCCGATGCCCCGCTGGTTATCACCTTCTCCAACCGCTGCTTCCCGAGCAAAGCCGTGGCCGCCTGGCACGCCCTCGACGACCGCGGCCACCTCGCCCTGGTGCAGCAATACCTGATGGCGGCCGGCGGCTGGCACGGCGTGCAGCTGCTCGACCGCAGCCCCGCACCCGGCCACTCCGACCCGCTGTTCGCAGTAGTGGCCCGGGCCGGGGCGTAGCATAGCTTCACTTGCATCTATCCTAACCAATCGGATAAACTATAGGGTCTACCCATAATGGTCTCGGAGTTGGTGTAGGGCTAAGCCATGTGCCCTCTATGCATACCTTGAGAAAAGAAAAAGGCCGTTTTCCATAAGGAAAACGGCCTTTTAGGTAGCGGGGACTGGATTGCAACCCGCATTTATATACCGACTGCTAAACGCCCTTAAAATGCCCTCTCATAGGCTTAAAACGGCTTTTCCGCTTGTCCTACGGTCGGTATGAGTAAGGACAAATACGGTACGAATCGGCTATTTTGTCCTACGTAGTGTCCTACGGTAGGACAGATGTACTACCTTTGAAACGGCAACTATAACTGTTTCAACGTGGCAAAAATCTCTTACCTGCTGAACGCGCCCGGCGCGGATAAGCCCACCCCCATCTTTACTTTCCTGAGCTTTGACGGGCGACGGGTAAAGGTGTACGCGAACCGTTCCATTCACCCCCGGCAATGGAACGCAATGGAACGCCGCGCCCTAACGCGGGGCTATCCGCGCAACGGGGCGCTGAACGACTGGATAGACCTGCTGGCCGGCCGGCTGACCGACTGTTGCGATACCCACGCCGCCGCCGGCACCGCGCCCACGGCTGCCGAGCTACGGACGCTGGCTGAAACCGAAGCCCCCGAACCGGAACCCGACCCCGTAGAAGCGGCTGGCCGTGGCCC
>JBBQSQ010000184.1:0-8990 GCA_038213745.1 Cytophagales bacterium | reverse complement strand
AAGTTGCCCTGGAAAACGTTGAAATCGACCACGCCGCGAATGCCCGGCACGTAGGCTTCGTCGGAATGCTGCCAGATTATCCACTTGCTGCGGGCCAGCTTGGGGCTGGCCACTTCGTAGTGGGCCAGCCACAGCGGGTAGTCGTCGAAGTGCCCGGCCAGGTGCTGCTGATAGAAGCTGTGGTTGGAATAGAGGATGGGCCGCACGCCGTAGTGCGCCTCAATGAGGCGCAGCCAGCGGGCCACTTCGCGGCGTAGCACGGCCACGTCGTGGAAATTGGCGGCTTCCACGTCGAGCACGGGCGGCAGGTCGCCGGGGGCGAGGGGCACCGTCTTGGCAAATAAATCGGCCTGCAGCTTGCCGTCGCGGTTGGGCAGGAAGTAGTGGTAGGCCCCGCAGAGCACGCCGGCTTTGCGGGCCTCGCGCCAGTTGCGGGCAAAGCGCGGGTCGCGCAGCGTGGCCCCCTCGCTGGCTTTGATGAAGGCAAACCGCACGCGGTTGCGGGCCACCTCGGGCCAGTTGATGGTGCCCTGGTAGGCCGATACATCAATGCCGTGCACGGAATAGCCGGCCAGCAGCGGGGTTTTTTCGTGGCCCGTGAGGCCGTTTTTGGTGAAGGTGGCCCAGGCCCGGCGGGCGTAGCGGTTCAGCTGCACCTGGTGGCGCAGGTAGTAGGTGCCGCCCAGCAGCAGGCCCAGCAGCGCCACCGCCAGCAGCCCGCGCCGCCACGGCCCGCGCGGGGCCAGGCGTGGAACAGGGGGAGCAGCGGAAGGGGTAAGCGGGCTGAGCGGCATAGGCGGGTGGTCCCAAAAATAACGCCGGCCCGGCCGGCATCGTGCGTTGGGCCGCGGCTTTTCGCCAACTTTGCGCTTTCAGCTGCCCATTTGCCCTATGTCTTTCCTCCGCGCTGCCGATGCCCGCGACGAATCCGGCCACCTCATCCGCGAGCTGCACGGCGTCACCCTGGCCCAGATTCTCGAATACCTCGTGGCCGCCTACGGCTGGCCCGAGCTTGACGCCCGGCTGCGCATGAACTGCTTCGCCGAAAACCCGAGCATCAAGTCCAGCCTCAGCTTTTTGCGGCGCACGCCCTGGGCCCGCACCAAAGTAGAGGAGCTGTACATCAAGGCCCGTTCGGCAGAGGTGCAGGGCCGGCCCCGCCCGTAAGCACGATGGCCGATATCTCCCCAAAATCCTCCAAAACGGCCCTGCTGGCGGGGCTTGGGCTGTTCATTGCCTTCGAGACCGTGGCGTTCTACGGGCTGCGCTACCTCACCTCTGGCCTGGGCGAGGCCAACCAGTACCAGCCGGAGAACACCATTGTCAGCAACTGGGTGAAGACGATGGTGTTTTTCGTGGCCCACCTGGCCCTGATTATCACGGCCATGCTGGTGCTCAGCAACCGCCTGCCGCGCCACTACCGCGGCCAGATAATGGGCTGGTTTTACCTGGCCCTGGCGATGAGCTTCCTGCTGATAATCCCGCTCTTCGGGTAGGCCCGAAAAAGCAAAACCACCGCTGCGGGCGGTGGCTCAAGAGTGAAAAACCCAAAAGAGGAGGTAAGCGGCCGGTCGGGCCCGGCGTTATCGGTGGACTGCGGTGCCGGTCGGTCCCGGCGTTATGAAACGAATTGGTAGAGAGCGGGGCAGTGCGCGCGGCGCGCACTGCCATTAGTTGTGGCGAATGTCGATTTCGCGCTGCTGGTCGCTGGGGTTCAGGAATGGGATGCGCACGCGCAACTCGTTGCCTTCGTGCACGGCGTCGATGCGGGCCAGGTCGAGGTTGGTGGGCAGGTCCAGTGTTTGCACGAAGAGGGGGGCGGCCAGCTGGGCGTCGGGCTCGTGGCGGTACTCGCCAAACACGGTGAGCTGCTGCTGATTGAGCACCACGCGGAAGCTGTCGGCGGGCACGGTGGGCATGGCCACGCGCAGCACCACGCCTTTCGGCCGCTGGTCGACGCGGAGCTGGGGCTGGGCCACGCCCCCCCCAATGGTGTTCAACAAATCGAGCTGCGGAGCAATGGAACGAATAAATTTCGGGCTGATAAATTTCATGGTAGGGAGCCGGTTTTAAGAGCGGCTTCGGTACCCCTATTACAAACGATGTACCAATCTGAATCAGGGCCTACTGCGCCTGAATATCAGCCGCATTGACGCATTTTTCTGCCAAAATTTAGTGCTGCCGGTCACAGTGGCGGAAGTCGGCTTATGCAGGAAGAAAAGCGGACGAAATGGCGGAATTCAAGCCCTGCCTAGCTTAAAACCGGCTGGTCAGGCCGAAGTGAATTTTGGACGTGTTGAGGGCAAACGGCTGGCCCGCGTAGGCCGATTGCCCCACCGAGTACACGAACTGAAACAGGCCCGCCGGGGTGCGAAAGCTCAGGCCCGTGCCCAGGCCGGTGGGCTGGTCGGTGTAGCGGTCGGTAGCGATGTCGTGCCGGAAATAGGCTTGGTCGGCGAAAAGAAACACGTAGGAATCGGCCCCGATGAACTGCCGGAACTCGGCCGTGGCCACGGCGTAGGTGCTGGCATAAAACTCGTTTTCGTTGAAGCCCCGCAAGGAGTTGAGGCCGCCGAGGCGGAACAGGTCGTTGGTCAGCAGGTTGGGGTTGAGCAAGCTTTCGCCGCGCAGGCGCAGCAGCAGCACGCCGGCCCGCTTTACCGGAAAGTAGCGCTCGGCCCGCAGGCCAAACGCGTACTGCGTGGAGCGTAGCCGCAAGCCATCATAAAGCTCGGGCCGCAGGAAGCTGCTCTTGCTGATGGTTTTGGTGCCCAGGGCCCCCTGCCCGTTGAGGAGGTAGCCGCGGTGCGGAAAAAACAGGTCGTCGAGGGTATTGAAGGCGTAGCCGATGCCGTAGGAGTTGTACTGCGAGTCGAGGGTGGCGGGTAGCACCGACTTGTCGCGCACCGAATCGATAAACGAGCCGCGCTGCTCAGCAAAAAAGCTGATGCGGCCGGCCCGCGCCGTGGGGTACGTAACCTGCAAGCGGGGCCGGATGGTGGTGAAATCGTAGGTCTGCTTGTAGAGGTTGAAGGAGCCGGCCACCTCCAGCGGCGTGCCGAAAAAATTGGGGTGCACGTACTGCACATCGAGCAGCTGCGAGAGGGCGTCAGTCTTGCGAAATTGCAGGCCCACCTGCTTGCCGCCGCCCTTGATGTTGCGCAGGTTGATGGTGACATCACCGGTGAATTGCACGCCGGTTTTGCTCTGGTCGGCGTTTGGCAAAATGCCCACAATGGCGTCGAACTGGTTGCTCGGCCGCTCGTCGAGCAGCAGGTACACCCGGGCCCGGCCCCGGGCAAAGCGCACTTCCGGCTCGGCCCGCAGCTTCACGTAGGGCAGCTGGCGCAGCAGCTGGGCAGCGGCCTGCACGCGCTGCTGGCTAAAAGGCTGGTTGGGAAAAATCTGGAGGTATTTGGTGAGGAAGCGCTTCTTGGTCTTGGTGTTGCCCACAAGCTGGAGGGAGTCGAACACCACGGCCGGCCCGCGCTTGAGCACCACGCGGCCGGCAATATCGTGCCCGTTCAGGCGAATGGAATCGAGCCCAACGGTGGCAAACGGAAAGCCCTGGTTTTCGGCTTCGGTGAGGATGCGCTCCTGCAGCTTGGCCCAGTCTTCGGGCATAAACGGCGTTTGGCGGAAGAACTTTTCGCGGTAGCCGGCGCGGGTCAGCAGGCCGTCGCCGAGGTTGCCGTTGCGCAGGTAGGCCCAGCGAAATTGCTCGCCCACGTAGAGGCGTACCCGCACGGTGTCGCGGCTCCAGTGCAGTTCATCGGCCGAGGCCGTGAGGTAGGCATCGCCCTGCAAGGCCAGCACCAACTCCCGGATTTCGCGCAGTGCACCGAGCGAATCCGGCACGGTGGCCCGCACTTTGTAGCGGCGCAGCAGGGGCCGGTCGGCGGTTTCGGCCGCCAGCAGCAGCACGCGCGGCCGGGCCGGCACCCGCCGCGTAGCCGCCGCTGAGGCCGGCGTGGTGCGGGGCGGCAGGGTGGGGGTGGCCAGGCCGGGCTGGTTGGGCACGTTGGGGTCCAGGCTGGGCGTTTGGGCGCGAGCGGCCGGGCTGGCCAGGCCACCCAGCAGCAGCAATAGTACCCAGAAGCGCAGTAGAAACCTCATCATTCGGAAGCACAACGCGAAAGCCGACGTTTAATTTCCCGAAGGTAGCCCACCAGGTAAAGTTGCGCTCGCTCGGGCGGTCGGGCGGTATCTTTGCCTTCTGGGTGGGCACCGGTGTGTGCAAATCGGGTCAACTGCTTACTGACAACTGAAAACATGGCTGGCCTTTATCTGCACATTCCTTTCTGCAAGCAAGCCTGTCACTACTGCGACTTCCACTTCAGCACGTCCCTGGGGCTGAAAAGTCGGCTGGTCGATGCCATTGTGCGCGAGCTGGCGTTACGCCGCAGCTACCTGCCGGCCGATGCTACGCTCGATACCATTTACTTCGGCGGCGGCACGCCCTCCCTGCTCACGGCCGAAGAGCTGAACCAGATTTTCGCGGCCATTCACCGCCACTTTGCCGTGGCTCCGCAAGCTGAAATTACCCTCGAAGCCAACCCCGACGACCTCAGCGCCGAAAAGCTAGTCGAGCTAAAAGCCAACGGCGTCAACCGCCTCAGCATCGGCCTGCAAAGCTTCTACGAGCCGCACCTGCGGCTGATGAACCGCGCCCACACCGCCGAAGAATCGACCACCGCCGTGCGCCGCGCCCAGGATGCCGGCTTTGAAAACATCTCCGTTGACCTGATTTACGGCGTGCCCGCGCCCGGCCACCACATCTGGGAAGCCGATTTGGCCAACGCCTTCGCGCTGGGCGTGCCGCACGTTTCGGCCTATGCCCTCACCATCGAGCCGGGCACGGCTTTCGGGCACCGCCTGCAAAAAGGCACCTTCCGGGCCGCGCCCGATGAGTTCGTGGCCACGCAGTTTGAAATGCTGCTGGCCGCCATGCGCGCCCACGGCTATGCGCAGTACGAAATCAGCAACTTCTGCCAGCCCGGCCGCGAGAGCCGCCACAACGGCAATTACTGGCGCGGGGTGCCCTACCTCGGCCTCGGCCCCAGCGCCCACAGCTACGACGGCCAGAACCGCCAGTCTACCCTCGCCAACAACCCGCAGTACGTGGCCGCCGTGCTGGAGCGTAGCGAGGTGCCCATCACCCTCGACTTGCTCACGGCCACCGACCGGGCCAATGAGTACCTGCTCACCACCCTGCGCACTGCCCGCGGCTGCGACCTGGCCCACCTGCGCCGCCACCACGGCCTCGACCTGCTGGCGCACCGCGCCGCCTACCTCGCCGAGCTGCAAGCCAACGGCTGGGCCACTATCCAGCACGAAGTCCTTACCTTGACCGACGCCGGCAAGCTGTTGGCCGACCACATCACGCTGGAGCTGTTCCAAACCCCTGCCGTAGCCGAATGAAATTACTGAGCGAGAGCATTGCCGACGACGCCGATTTTTTCGTGGAGCAAATTCACGTCGTGGCCATCGTTTTCGACAACACCGACGACGTAACCGTGTGGGCCACCACGCATTTCGACAACGACGCCCACTTTTTTCACCTTGCCTTGCCCTTCAAGGCCCTCGATACCCTCCTGAGCCTCGCCCACGGCCGCGCCGAAACCATCCAGGAGGAAGTAGCCGAAGCCCTGGCCACCGCCGACTGGCCCGCGCTGCTCGAATTCAACTCCGACGAGCAGCCGCCCGTGGACCTGCCCAGCGTCGCCCTGAAGCTGTCCGTCACATACCCCGCCCTCGAAGACGACGAAACCGAGGGCGAGGAAGGTCCCGACGACCCCCAGCCGCACAACATTTTCTACCTCGAAGGCGTGTTCGTGCGCCTCGATTCGTAGCGCCCGTGGCTCCCGCGCCGCCCGTCTTCTACCTGATTCCCGGGTTGGGAGCCGATGCGCGGGTGTTTCAATTCCTAAGCCTGCACGGCGACGTGCACGTCCTGCGCTGGCTGCCTCCCAAGCGCTCCGATGAGCCACTGCCGCACTACGCCGCCCGCCTCGCCACGACCGTGCCCGTAGCGCAAGCCTGCTGGCTGGTGGGGGTTTCGTTTGGCGGCGTGCTGGCGCTGGAAATTGCCCGCCTGCGGCCCTCGGCGCGGGTAGTGCTGATTTCCAGCTTAACGGAGCCGTCAGAATTGCCCTGGCTTGGGAAGCTGGCGCGTGCTACGGGGCTGTATCGCCTGTTGCCGCCGCAGCTTTTGCCGCGGCTGCCGCGCGTGGCACAGTGGTTTTTCAGTGTTAAAAACGGCCGGGAGTACCAGCTGCTGCGCCAGATTCTGCGCGACACCGACCCCAATTTCACGCGCTGGGCCATTGCGCGGCTGTTGCAATGGCCAGGGCGGGCCACTACGGCGGCCATCCGCATCCACGGTACCACCGACCGCCTGCTGCCCAACGGAGCCGCGCACAGCCAATACCAGCTGCCCGGCGGCCACCTCATCATCATCAGCCGCGCCGCCGAAATCAGCCGGATTTTTGAACAACCTAGCTGCTCAGGAGACCACAACGCTGCTGGCACAATAAGCCGCCCGCGCCGCGCCAACGTATTTCGCGCTCTGCGTCACTCCGCGTTTCCTTCTGCGTACCTCTGCGGTAACTTCCCGCCCGAACCCTGCCTGCCAAATGACTTACCCCACCTATCCCCACGCCGGCCGCATCTATACCTACGACCCCGCCGCGCCCATTGATATCTCCCTGCCTCTAAAGCCCGGCGAGGACCAGGTAAATTGCTTCTGGGCCGAGCCCGTGCAGTTTGATACCATTCGGGTGGGCAGCTTCGTGGGCAGCGTGGCCTTGGGCGGCAGCACCAACTACCAGCGCATCCACGTCACACCCCACGGCAACGGCACCCACACCGAATGCTACGGCCACATTTCCCCCGACCCGGCCATCACGCTCAACCAGTGCCTGCGCCGCTTCCTGTTCGTGGCCCGGCTGGTGAGCGTGGCCCCGGTGCATCAGCCCAACGGCGACCGCGTGGTGATGCTCGCCGACGTGCAAGCTGCCCTCATGGCCCAGCCCGACCGTGCCATTCCCGAAGCCCTCGTGCTGCGCACCTTGCCCAACGACCCGGCCAAGCGGCACCGCCAGTACTCCGGCACCAACCCCACCTACATGGAGCCCGCGCTAGCCGAATGGCTGGTTGAATACAACGTGCAGCATCTTCTGCTCGACCTGCCCAGCGTCGACCCCGAGGAAGATGCTGGCCAGCTCCGGGCCCACCACGCTTTTTGGCAGTACCCCGCCCAGCCCCGCCGCGAAGCCACCATCACGGAGCTCATTTTCGTGCCCGACGAAGTGCCAGACGGTCTTTACCTGCTCAACATCCAAATCACCAGCCTGGAGCTCGATGCCAGTCCCAGCAAACCGGTGCTGTACCGCCTGAATTCGCCGGAATAATGCTCCGCCGAAGGTAGATGCAATTGCATCCGCTACAAGGGACTCCAGCCTTCGTGTTTTCTTCTTCCTGCCATATATATATATCAAATGGTCGCGTACTTTTACATCCTTCCACTTTTTCTTACCGCAACTAATGCATCTTTCTCGTACCATGCTTTCCGGCTTGTTCATCCTAGCCGGCACCGCCGCCAGCTACGGACAAAATGCCCTGCCAGCGCCCGCAACAACTTCCCCATCGGCTACTTCTGCCGAACCGGCCCCGCATAAGCTGCTATTGAAAGCGGGCTTGAACGCCGGTCGCTCCATGCGCTTGACGAACCTCGACGGATGGTCCGGACGGGTTCCTATTTCGCTTGCCTCCGAATACTCCCTCGGTTCTAAGTTCACCCTCTACGGCCAGTTCGATACCGATATTGCCCTGCTCCGGCTACCGTCCGATGTCGGTTCCGGTCTGGTACACACCGGAGCCATTGGTGTAGGAGGGCGCTGCTACTACAAGCAACAAAACCGTTCTCAGGCCAATATGGCGCATGGTCTTTTCGTTGGCAACTACCTGGGCTTGGAGATGCACAATGAGTTGCAACGCTACGGCAATTTCCTGCGAACGGGACCTAGCCTCAACGCGCTGTGGGGCATGCAGCGACGCTTGAGCGATAAATTCCTGTTCGACTTCAACGCCGGGATAGGCTATGGTCCCAATAGCTTAGCAAACACGGGCTACAGCACTCCAGCCGGTACCATCGCCACGCAATTCAATATGAGTGTCTATTTCAGCAATTAGTCCTGACGCTTTTGCCGGGCCAACGCGAAAAAGGCTGCCTCTCGCGGGGCAGCCTTTTTCGTTCGGAATCGACAAGCAATTAAGCCGGTACCGAAACTACTTCGCGGGCCACAACCGTTACCATCGAACGGTCTTTGCGGCCCTTGCGGAATACTACTTCGCCATCAACAAGGGCGAACAGCGTGTGGTCCTTGCCCATGCCCACGTTCTCGCCGGGGTGGTGCTTGGTGCCGCGCTGACGCACGATGATGTTGCCGGCTACCAGCGCCTGGCCACCGAAGATTTTTACGCCGAGACGTTTGGAATGCGATTCGCGGCCGTTGTTGGACGAGCCGACACCTTTCTTGTGAGCCATGTTTTAGGGGGAATTATAAATTATAAATTATAAATTTTGAATTATTCGTCAACTGGGTAGCCAACTTATAATTTATAATTCAAAATTTATAATTCAGCTTTGGCCTTAACCGATGCTGTTAATCATTACTTTGGTGAACGACTGGCGGTGGCCGTTCATTTTCTGGTAGCCTTTGCGGCGCTTCTTCTTGAAGACCAGAACCTTATCGCCTTTTACGTGGGCGAGGATGGTGCCGGTTACGGCTACGCTCAGCTCGGGAGCACCAACGGTGATGGTGCCGTTGTCGTCGGTCAGCAGGGCATTGCCCAGCGTTACGACGTCGCCAACGTTGCCGGCCAGTTTGTGAGCGTAAACGAATTTGTTGGCCTCAACCTTGGTCTGCTGGCCAGCTATGTTAACAATTGCGTACATCAGCTTTCGCGGGTTTTTCTGAAATGGGAAG
>JBBQSQ010000183.1:0-9328 GCA_038213745.1 Cytophagales bacterium | reverse complement strand
AGCCGCCCGCCCGCCAGAAGGGCGTGGCATATACGGCCACCGCCTTCATAGAGTGCGCCATCCAGGTAGGCACGGCCCGCAGCGCCTGCTGCACCGCCGCCGGCAGGCCCGGTGTGAAGTGCAAGCTGTGCGCCACCAGGCGCGGGGGCAGGGCCACGATGACGGCGGAACCCCGAAAAGTGCGCGCAGCGCCCTCGTGCTGAACCTCGACCGTGACGTGGGCGCGGCCGGCCGGGGCGTGCAGTTGCGTGACCCGCGCATTGAGCAGCAGGCGCTCAGCGGGCAGCTGCCGGGCCAGGGTCCGGCAAAGGGCCGCCGCCCCCCCCGGCAGCCGCAGGTAGCCCGCCGAGCCGGACGGGTGCTGCGGCAGGCGGTGCGTTTCGGCGGCCGTCTCGTAAGCCGTGGCACCGGTACTGGGCTGCACAAATGGCTCCAGGCCCAGTGTCGAGTACAAATCCATCAGGTAAGGGTGGTGCGCCCAGCCCCAGGTGGCCCCCAGGTCGAGACCTTCTGCTTCCGGAGAGCCGGGCAGGGCGGGGACGGCCAGGGTGCGCCCGCCCACCCGGTCCCGGGCTTCGAGGACCAGCACCGGCCGGCCGGCCGCGTGCAGGGCCCGGGCCGCCGTGAGGCCCGCCAGGCCGGCACCAATGATGAGGACCGGCAAAGCCGGGGCCGGGGCAAGGAGTGATTTTTCGTTCAAGGGGATAAATTTTACCTCACAAAGGTCGCGAATCAAAACGCGTGACCGGCAAGCCCACCACGGGGCCCGTTGCCGAACCCTTTGAGAGAATGTTCGAAATCAGGGAATGACGCAGGGCCTTGTAAGGTTGGGGGCAGCCGGCCGACTACAACCCCAGAATCTCCCCCCCCTTGCTAAAGCCGCACCCATGAGAATTCCTGCCTCGCCCGTCCTGACCATACTTGCCGGAGGAGCTGTTGCGGCGCTGACGGCCTTCGCCCCGCTGAATCCGGCCCGGCCGCCGGTAGCAGCTTACGCGGTAGCCGCTGCCGGCCCCGTGGTGGACCACAGCGGCTACGACCGGCTGCTGAAAAAGTACGTCACTGATAAGGGGCTGGTCAATTACAAAGGCTTCAAGGCCGACGAGAAAGAATTCAATCAATACTTGGCGCTGTTGAGCAAAAACCCGCCGGCGGCCACCTGGAGTAAGAACGAGCAGATGGCGTACTGGATAAATGCCTACAATGCCTTCACCATCCGGTTGATTCTTAATCACTACCCCGTCCAGAGCATCAAGGACATTGGCTCCTCCCTGCAGATTCCCTTCGTGACGACGCCCTGGGCGGCGAAGTTCTTCAGCATCGGGGGCGAGCAGATGAGCCTGGACAACATCGAGCACGGCACGCTGCGCAAGAAGTACGACGACCCGCGCATCCACTTCGCCCTGGTGTGCGCGGCCCTGACCTGCCCGCGCCTGCGCAACGAAGCTTACTCGGCCGCCCACCTCGATGCACAGCTCGACGACCAGGGCCGCGACTTTCTGAACAATCCGGCCAAAAACAGCATCAGCCCCAACAAGGCGCAGCTCTCTAAATACTTCGACTGGTACAAGGGCGACTGGACCAAAAACGGCCAGTCGGTGGCCAAATGGGTAAACCGGTACTCGAAAACGAAAATCGACGAGCAGACCCCGGTTACCTTTCTGGATTACAACTGGAAGCTGAACGAGCAGTAGGACAGCGGGCCTACGGCACCAGCTCGGACAGCGGGCCAGCCGGTGCCGGCCGGTCCGGCACCGAGCCGTTGGGGCGGGCCCAGGCCTCCAGCGGCTCCAGGGGCAGGGCCAGCAGGCGGGCCGCCGTCAGTTGGGCTGCTTCCGGGTAAGCGGGCACGCCGATGACGAGGGCCTGCTGGGGCACGTTCAGGCGCAGGGTGCGGTGCAGCCGGTCCCAAAGCGTGAGTACCACACCGTAGTTGCTGTCGGTTTCGCGCTGGAGCTGGGAGTGGTGGATGCCGTGCGTTCGCGGCGTCACGAGCAGGCGCACCAGCCGGCGTTCCACGGCAAAGGGCAGCCGCCAGTTGCTGTGGTGAAAGGCCGTGCAGGCCTCAAATACGGCTTCGAAGCCCAGCACCGTGGCGGGCCGCACGCCCAGCAGCGCGGGCAGGCCGGCGCGCCAGGGAATACTGGCCAGCATCTCGCCGAAATGGAAACGCCAGGCCGTGGTCAGGTCCATGTCCAGGTCGGAGTGGTGCACGCGGTGCAGCCGCCACAACAGGGGGGCGTGCAGCAGCCGGTGCCAGGTATAGCCCAGGTAGTCGAGCAGCAGCACTTCGGCCGCCAGGCGCAGGGGCGCGGGCAGCCGGGCCAGCACCGGCCGGCCCGGAGCCCAGTTTTGGGCCAGGCCCACCATGGCCGGCAGCAGCGTGAGGCGCATGGCCGGCAGCGAGGGCGCGGCCACCACCGCATTACGCAGCCACCGCTCGGGCCGGGGCCGGGTGCGGCGGCGCAGGGGCCGGCGGGTTTCCAGCAGCAGCAGTCCCAGGGCCGCTACGGCCAGCGCCGGCCCGGCCCAGCGGTCAAAGCGGCGCAGCAAGGGGGAAGAAAGAGGAAGCAGCGCCACGGCAAAAGGGATTAAGTGAGCGAAGGATGAGAGCGGTGTTGGCGTTTATTACCCCGCTAATGCCTCCAGGGTTGCGCGGTGAGTACGCATGGGAAGGGCTAAACCCGTACGGTCGTGCCGTAATTAACTACCGTTGCGCAGTGCCTTCCGAGGCTTGTGTTTTGGTTGCTCGTTACGGGTTTCTCATTTGGTGTTTTTGAGCCTTTTTTAGGACAAGAACCAACCAGCAACGAGCACCTAACTAACACACCTGACACAAGCGTAACTCGCGTAGCAGCCGTAGTTAAGACCCTGCTGGCGGGTCGGTAGCCGCGGCCAGCTGCTCCAGGGCGGCTTCAAACGCTGGCGTATCGTACTCGACCAGGCCATTGTAGCGGGCCGCTACTTGGCCATCGGGTCCGAGGATAAAGGTGGCTGGAATGGCGTTGGAATCGAACGGGGCCGGTAGCGGGCCGGTGGGGAAATAGACCGGAAAGGTGTAGCCCCGGTGCTTGAGCATCGCCTGTGCCCTGGCCGGTCTCCCATCGAACGAAATCATAACAAAGGCTACCTTTTCTGGGTCCATCTTTTCATAGAGGGCCTGAATGCCGGGCATCTCGGCCACGCAGGGCGGGCACCAGCTGGCCCATAAATTCACGAAAACAACCTTGCCTTTCAGGTCGCTCAGGTTGATGGCCTGGCCGGCGAGGGTGACCAGCGGCAGGTTGTGGGGGTACGTAGTGTCAGTCGGGAGCACCACCGGCATTGTGGCAGCAGCAGCAGGGACTTTGGCCTGCCGGAAGCCGGTGGCCAGCAGGCCGCGCTGCTCACCGCCCCGCACCACGGGGCGCAGACCGGTGAGCAGCACCAGCGCAAGAAGGGCTAAGGGGAGCCCCAACCAGCTATTTTTACGATTCGACATCCGCGTTTTAGAAAAAGTCCTGTTAAAATGACCGTTGGTCCGCAAAGGACCCGTCTGCCGACGGGTGGTCGGATGCGGGGAGAATACCTTGCAATTTGATTGCCATTTATTTGGCTGGCTGGGCAACGCCCCGCGCCGGACGGGCGTACTCCGAAGAGAAACTGCCGGCTAAAAAGCCCCTGCCATTCGCTTTTATACTTGCCCCGAAGTGAAATGCGAAAATCGGCTTGTCGGTGTAGCCAAGGGTCGCGTTGCTACATCATTCTCGCAAACCACTGCGTGTCGCTTTTAGCGCCGCAACGCGGGCGTAGACCGGGCGTTGGCATCCCTTATTCCTAAAGCTGATTTTATGTGGTTTACCGCCCGCTCTCCCTCGCTGCCATCCCGTGTTTCTAGCGGAGCGGGGGTAGCGTTGGCGACGGTCAGCATCATTATCCCGGCCTATAACGAAGCCCCCGGCATCGGGGCGCTGCTGGCCTACCTGCAACGGGCCACGGCCGACGAGCCGGACCTGGAAGTCATCGTGGCCGACGGGGGCAGCACCGACGATACCCGGGCGCTGGCCCGGCGCGCAGGCGCTGTCGTGGTACGCAGCCCGCGCAAGGGCCGGGCGGCCCAGCTTAATTACGGAGCCAACCGGGCCACGGGCGATATTCTCTATTTCCTGCACGCCGACTCCTACCCCCCACCGGGCTTTCTGGCCGACTTGCGACGCGCCCGGCAGCAGGGCTATGGCAGTGGCTGCTACCGCCTGGCCTTCGACCATCACCACTGGTTTTTACGCTTCAGTGCCTGGTGCACGCGCCTGCCACTCCTGCTGGTGCGCTTCGGCGACCAGAGCCTGTTCGTGCGGCGCGAGCTGTTTGCGCAGATAGGTGGCTTCCGCGAGGACCTGCTATTGATGGAAGACCAGGAAATTGTGCAGCGGCTTCAGGCGCACGGGCCTTTTCAGGTGCTGCCGCGCGCCGTGACCACCTCGGCCCGTAAGTACCTGTCCAACGGCGTGTTTCGCCTGCAGGCAGCCTTTACCCTAATTGCCGGGCTCTACTGGCTGGGCGTGTCGCAGCCCCGGCTGCTGCGGCTCTACCAGCGGCTGATTCGACAGGACAAGCTTTGAGCCGCACCAGAGACAAACTGGTCGCGGAAATAATTAGCAATCCACCCCTTTGTACCCCGCGCAGCCACAGACTCCCCTGAAATATACGCAATATACTATCATACAGGTAGTTATGGCGGGCTAGCGACTAAGTGGTGTAATAATCTGAAAAAAATACGCCAGGCAATGCGGACAAGAACGTTGTTGGCGAAAAGGACTAGAGGTTGTGTTATTCCTCAATAGGGAAACAAAAATTAAAATTCATTTCATAAATGAACACCGTTCATTATATTTGCGACGTAAACAATACAATTGCCTTGCTGTGGGTATCGCCGAACGCAAAGAGCGCGACAAAACCGAACGCCGCCAGTCCATTCTCGACGCGGCGCAGCACCTGTTTATCGAGCAGGGGTTTGAGAAGGTAAGTATGCGCAACATTGCCGATGCGATTGAGTACAGCCCGGCCACTATTTACCTGTATTTCAAGGATAAGAACGAGCTGCTGTTTGCGCTGCAAAACCAGGCTTTTGGGCGGCTGGCGCAGGAGTTTGAGTCCGTTTTCACCATCCAGCACCCCGCCGAGCGGCTTAATGCTATCGGCCACAAGTACCTGGCGTTTGCCTTCGAGCATCCCGAGCTGTTCGAGCTAATGTTCGTGATGAACGGGCCGATGGAGGCCGTGCAGGCCCGGGGCGAAGCGGAGCCGTGGGGCAGCGGCCGCGCGGCTTTCGACCGGGTTGTGCGGGTGATGCAGGATGGCATCGACGCCGGCGTTTTTCACACTTCCGATGCCGAAGTGGCCGCCATGATGGTGTGGGCGCAGGTACACGGGCTAGCGGCCCTGTTTCGGAGCAAGCGGCTAATGATATTCTCCGAAGCGCGCCGCCAGACCATTATGGAAGAAGCCATGAATCTGTTTAATCAGGTGCTGCACCACGGACTTTAACCTTTTTTTGCTCCCATTATGAACACTGTAATGTTTACTACCGGTGGTTATAAAACCCGATTGAGCAGGGTGCTGCTGTTGGCTGTGGCAACGCTGCTTGCGCTGCCCGGTGCCGCGCAAGTAACCAACCGCACGCTGCAAGGCTACATCGAAGCAGGCCTGGCGCGGAACGTGGCCCTGCGCCGGGAAGCAATTGCCGTGGCCAGCGCTACGCAGCGCGTGCGCCAGGCGAGCGGGCTATACCAGCCGCAGGTGCAGTTTACCGCCTCCTACACGCTGGCCAATGGCGGGCGCACCATTGATTTCCCGGTGGGGGATTTGCTCAATCCAGCCTACCGGGCGCTGAATGCGATGAGCGGCACCGAACAGTTTCCGCAACTGGCCAACCAGTCCATTCAGCTGCTGCCCAACCGGTTTCAGGAAACCAAAGTCCGCATCGTCCAACCGATGTTCAACACCGATATCTACTTCAATTACAAGGCGCAAAAAGAGTTGCTCTCGGCGCAGGAGGCGCAGCAGGCGGCCTACCGCAACACCCTGCGCCACCAGATTGAGGTGGCCTACTACCAGTATTTGCAGGCCGGCGCAGCGGTGGCCGTGTACCGCACCACGGCCGGCACGCTCACGGAGCTGCTCCGCGTCAACAAAGCCCGCCTCGACGCGGGCCTGACCACCAACGACGCCGTGTACAACACCAAAGCTCAGCTGGCCGGCAACCAGCGCGACCTGGCCACGGCCATTAACCGCCGCCAGCTGGCCCGCACCAGCTTCAACTACCTGCTCAACCGGCCCCTCGATGACAGCATCGCGGTGGAGGAGCCCACCGGCACCACCCTGGCCGCCGCGCCGGGGGCTACCCTGACCGCCTACCGCGCGGCTTCTCTGACCCAGCGGTCCGAATTGGAGCAGCTGGCCCGCGCCGAAGCCGCCAGTACCCTGGGCCTGCGCCAGCGCCGCGCCGCCCGGCTGTATCCGCAGCTCAACTGGGTGACGGACCTGGGCTACCAGGGCTTCGGCTACCATTTCGACCAGCGGCAGCAGCGATTTCAGTTCACGCAGTTTGCCCTGACCTGGGACCTGTTTCGGGGCGGCATCCGGCGCGGCGATGAGCAGCTGGCCCGCCTGGCCCTGGACGACGTGCAGGCCCAGCGCGCCGACCTCGTGCAGCAATTGCAGCGGCAAGTAACGCAGGCTTACGACAACCTGGCCTCGGCCCGCGAGGCCAGTGCCGCCGCCGCCGCTGCCCAGCTCAACGCCGAGAAGAGCTTCCAAATCGTGCGCCGCCGCTACCAGGAAGGCCAGGCCATTGTGCTCGAACTGCTCGACGCCACCGCCCGCCAAGCCACCGCCCAGCTCGCCCGCGTCATTGCCGGCTACGATGTCTTCATCCGCGAAGCCGAGCTGCGGCAGGCGCTGGCCGCCGAATAAAACAGCCCTGACCCGAATGCACCGCTAGCCTCTCAACCATACATGCCCATGAAGACGCGCCTCTTTTCTCTTCCTGCCCTGGTGGGTGCCGGGCTAGCCCTTGGACTGCTAAGCGGCTGCCAAAAATCCGAATCCGCGACGGCCGAACGCAGTACCCGACCCGACACCGCGGCCACGGACAACGTGGCCGTGACCCTGGCCCCGGTGCAACGCCAGGCCCTGGCCCGGCCCATTGAGGCCGCCGGCCAGCTCAGCAGCGAAACCGAAGCCCGGCTGTCCTTCAAAATCGGCGGCATCGTGCGTCGCGTGCTGGTGCAAGAGGGCGACTACGTGCGCCAGGGCCAGCTGCTGGCCGCCCTCGACCTGACCGAAATCAGCGCCCAGGTGGCCCAGGCCGACCAGGCCCAGGCCAAAGCCCGGCGCGACGTGGAACGCTTCGGCCGCCTGCTGGCCGACTCGGCGGCTCCGCTCGAAGCGGTGCAGAACCTGCGCACGGCCTACGCCGTGGCCCAGGAGCAGGCCCGCATTGCGCGCTTCAACCAGCAGTTTTCTGAAATCCGCGCTCCGGTGGCGGGGCGCGTGGTGCGCAAGCTGCTCAACGAGGGCGAGCTGGCCGCGCCCAGCACCCCGGCCTTTTTCATGAACGCCACAGCCGGCCCCGGCACCTGGACGCTGAAAGCGGCCGTGGCCGACAAGGACTGGGCGCGCCTGCAGGTCGGCGACCCCGCCGAGGTACGCATCGACGCCTATCCCGACCGCCAGTTTCGGGGCCATGTGAGCCGCCGCGCCGCCGGGGCCGACCCGGCCACCGGCACCTGGCAAATCGACGTGCGCGTGGATGCCCAGCCCGGCGCGCCGCTGGCCACCGGTCTGTTTGCCCGCGCCACGCTGCGCCCCCGCCAACAGGCAACCTACCACATAATACCGGCCGATGCGCTGGTGGAAGGCGAGGGCGACGACGCCTTCGTGTTCGCGCCCGTGGGCCGGGGCGCGGGCAAGGTCCGCAAGCTGCCGGTCAAAGTCGCCTTCCTCGACGGCAGCCGGGTGTACGTGCGCGCTGGCCTCGACTCGGTGCCGCAGGTGGTGGCGGGCGGCGCGGGCTTTCTGACCGAGTATTCCACTATTCAGGTGCGCTGAGGTTAATTGTCCGTTGTTAGCTGTCTGTTGTCAGGTAACGAACTATCAATCAACGGCAAAAGCCATACACCTAACACCTAACAACTGACAACTATACCGCCATGCGCCGCTTCATCACCTTCTTCGTTACCAACCGCTCGTTCACTGCCATTCTGTTCGTGGCGCTGCTGGCGGCGGGGCTCCAATCCCTGCTCACCATGCCCCGCGGCGAAGACCCGGAGGTGGATTTCCCCACGTTTACGGTCGTGGCCGTGTACCCCGGGGCCTCGCCCGCCGACGTGGAAGACCAGGTGGTGCAGCCCCTGGAAAAACGCTTCAACGAGCTGGATAACGTCAAGAAAATCAACTCCACGGCCGACGACGGCCTGGCCATCATTCAGGTCGAGTACGACTTTTCGGTCACGCCCGACGACAAGTACCAGGAGATGGTGCGCGAGGTAAACGCCGCCCGTGCCGAGCTGCCGGCCAGCTTGCAAAGCCTGGAAATCAAGCGGTTTCAGTCGTCCGACGTGAACGTGTACCAGTACGCGCTGCTGGGCCCCAACGCCTCGTATGAGCAGCTAGCATTCTGGGCCGAGAAGCTGCAGGACGAGTTGGAGCAGCGCGTGCCGGGCTTTAAGCGCGTCGAAACCTGGGGCTACCCCCAGCGCGAGGTGCGCGTTGCCCTGAACCTGGAGAAGCTGGCCCGCCAGAACATTCCGGCCGCCGCCATCCTGGGCGCGCTGCAAAGCGAAAACCTGAACATTCCCGGTGGCAGCGTGGAGGTGGGGAGCCGGCGCTTCAACCTGAAAACCAGCGGCGACCTGCGCACATTGCCCGAGATTGAAAGCACGGTGGTGTACGCCCAGGGCGGCAAAATCGTGCAGCTGCGCGACGTGGCCGACGTGCGCTTTGCCTACGAAGAAGCCCGCCACATTACCCGCCTCGACGGGGTGCGCGGCGTGCTCGTGACGGCCACCCAGAAGCCAGGCCAGAACATTTTCAGCTTGCGCGACCAGGCCGAGCCGGTGGTGGCGGCCTTCACTAAAACCCTGCCCGCCAACATCCGGCTCGTCACGTCCTTCGACCAGTCGGCGAGCGTGGGGGCGCGGCTGGGGCGGCTGGGCAAGGATTTCGGCCTGGCCATTCTGCTGGTGAGCCTGACGCTGCTGCCGCTGGGCTGGCGGGCGGCGCTGGTGGTCATGATTTCCATTCCGCTCTCGCTGAGCGTGGGCCTGTTTCTGCTCGATGCGCTGGGCTT
>JBBQSQ010000182.1:0-9352 GCA_038213745.1 Cytophagales bacterium | reverse complement strand
CAACCCCGACGCCGGGCTGCGGGTGGCTGGCACCCACCTCGGGGCCGATGAGCTGAGTGCCCACCTTCAGTCCGTGACCGATGGCCTGCTGCCCACGCTGGGCCTGGGCCTGGAGCTAAGCCACAAGCTGGAGTTGATTGCCGACCTGGGCTACCTGCTGCCCACGCGCACCCGCACCCGGCTTGCGCTGGAAGAGGAAAGCGGGTTTTTTCTCACCCGCAGCTCGGCCGCCATCGATTTGCCCCGTGCCGACGTAAGCCTGCGGGTGAACGACCAGCCCACCACGGCCCTGCCGTGGCAGCCGCATCATTGGCTGCTGAGCATTGGCCTGCTATACCGTGTTCGGTGAATCGTTGAAAACGGGTTGTCAGTTGTTGGTTGTTAGGATAACAACTAACGACTAGCTAACAACTATCAACTGACAACTGACAACTGACAACTGACAACACCCATGACGCACCCCAAACTGCCCGCCACCTTTTTTCAGGGCCCCGACCCCTTGCAGATTGCCCGCGATTTGCTGGGCAAGCACCTCTACACCAATATTGACGGCATCGTCACGGCCGGGCGCGTGGTGGAAACGGAAGCCTACCGCCACGAAGGCGACCACTCCCTCACCATGCACCTGCAACGCAAGCGGGAGCAGGCCAAGGGCTTGTACGTGCCCGGCGGCCACGCCTACATCTACACGGTCTACAACAAATACGCGCTGTTCAACATCGCTACGCACGACGCCGAGCACCCCGATACCGTCCTGATTCGGGCCGTGGAGCCCACCGTTGGCGTCGCTGAAATGCTGCATCGGCGCGGCCTGCCCGCCGCCAAACGGGCCCTCACGGCTGGCCCCGGCGTGCTGAGCCAGGCCCTGGGCATCACGCCCGCCCTCACCGGCCAGCTGGTGACCGGCGAGGTGCTGTGGTTTGAGGACCACGGCGAAACCATCGCGCCCGCCGCAATAGTGGCCAGCGCCCGGGTAGGCCTGGAGTACGCGGGCCCCGAGGCGGCGGGGTTGCCCTGGCGGTTCCGAGTTGAGGGCAGTGCGTGGACCAGCCCGGCGAAATGAGCTGGTTATCCGACCGCTTTTGAAATCAGTGGAGGCTTCATTTCCCTTTATATTAGGAGTCTCTCGTAAAACGGAAAGCAAAGCACGTTACTACAGAGCGCAGCCTTTAAGACCGTGGTATTACGTGTTGGGAACGGACAGTTTGAAGGATTTGAAATAGCTTGTCGGCTTATTCAAATCACCGTTTTGCTGCACGGTTGAATGCTCAGTAGTTACAGGACAACGTATGTTTTAGAGCCTACCGTTGCGGTTTTGGGAATATAATAAGTGGTCGTATCGTCCGAAAATTGGGTGGGGCTTGCGGCGCGCTGAACCGCTAGCCAGCGGGGGTAAGCTTTCCGAATAATGACAAAGTGCCCCCTTTTGAGCTCCCAGGCGGCAGGCCGGCGGCAGGAATCGCGTAAGTGGCGGTAGAGGTAGGTTGGGGTGGCCAGCTCTATAATGCGGACGTTAGCCATGCCGGTTAGCATCTGGTCAATGCTAGGCCTTGGCAGCGGGGTGATTTGTTTGGCCGGGAGGGCGCTTATCGGGGCTGGTTTGCCGATTTGGCCCCAGGAGGCGAGCGGCAGAAGCCACGTGAGTAGAAAGAAGCGCAGAGCCATCGGGTAAGATGTTGGAGGCAGTACAAGTTACTTATTAGTGGCATCAAAAGAAACGCTCCATTTGCCATTCGGACCTTTTGGCTGAACTGAGCTTCATGCCTTGTCAATGGCCGTCAGTAGCCCGCTTGCGGTAGTTGCCAGCATGGTGCTGCATAAGCTGCAGGAGTTCTCGCCGGGAGCTTTCGCCCAGGCCGGGTAACCGGGTAAGGCCAAGCACCATCTTATTGACGGAGCGGAGCGAATCCTGCGCCATTTGGTAGCTGGACAATTGCGTATCGACAACCCCCTTCTGGCTAATGAGCATCCACGTCTCGCTCGTGTGACTACCGACCTCGTCGTAAATGGTGAGCAGGGCATACCGGCCGTTGGAAGTAAGCTCTTGAAAAGCGCAAAAGTCACGCGCCTCGTAAGCCCGGCGGCGGGTATCAACTTTGAGGATGAGCGTGGCATTGACCACGGCCCGCGTTTCGCGCGTGAGGGGCAGGTTGTCGACCCGGATGCAGTTTTCGGGCGTGGCCACCAACCGATTCTGCCTCGCACAGGCCGTTAAGAGCGCCATAGCCAGCAACTGCCAGCGTGTAGAAAGAGTCATAGAGAAAGGAAAGTTGGGCCGTATCCTCAGCCCAAGTGTACCGCCGGTTGAAATTACCCTCCTTTCAGTAAACGACCAGCAGCAGTTCGGCACTAATTGGCCATGTACCCACTGTGGGTCGGAACGAGTTTAAGAAACTGGTTCACCATTGGTCGTTCACAAAATGCCCCGTCGGGACGAGTTTCGTAAACCCCCTCAATTAAGGCGCTGCCCCGTCAAAGTGCCATGCGCAAGCAACGGGGCAATGTAGTGGCTTGTGCCACACCTTTATCCATACGGGTTCGGGTGCTTAATTTCGAGCCAGCGGTCGGGCCGGTCCAGCGGCTCGTAGCCGAAGCGTTGGTAGAGGGTGTGGGCGTCGAAGGTGGCGAGCAGGTGGCGGCGCAGGTTTTGCAGGTCGGGGTGGGCCAGCATCTGGCGCACCAGCCACTTGGCGAGGCCGTGGCCCCGGTGAGCGGGTAGCACGAATACATCGCAAAGCCAGGCGAAGGTGGCGCGGTCCGTGACCACCCGGCAGAAGCCGGCCAGCTGCCCATCGGGGGCGTAGAGGCCGAAATTGAGGGAGTTGGCAATGGCCCGCTCCACGGTGGCGCGCGGAATGTTGCGGGCCCAGTACGATTCCTCGCTCAGCCAGCGATGAATGGCGGCTACGTCGAGCCGGGCCGGGTCGGTGCTGAGGGTGTAGCCGGTGGGGTGAGTTTGGGTGAAAAAGGGTGCCATAAGCAGGAAAAAGGGCGAGAAGCAGTTGCCGTCGCAAACTACGAAATAGGACCGCGCGGCTATTTTTTGGCGGAAGGGCTAGTTTTAGGGTACGGTAACTATTTGTTTGTTAGCTGGTTTTTCCTTTCTCACCCTTTTTTGCCGAATCGTTATGAGAACTTTACGCAACGCCTTGCTGGTCCTGTGGGCCGGGGGGCTACCGCTCGCGGCCCGGGCCCAGGCACCCGCCCTTGCCACGTTTCCGGTAGGCGCTACCACGGTTACGGCCTCGGCCCTGGCCAGCAACCTGGCCACCGTGTGGGAGCTGGTCTGGGGCCCCGACGATTTCATTTGGATGACGGAGCGGGGCGGTCGCATCAGCCGGGTGAACCCCGCCACGGGCCAGGTCGTGCCGGTGCTTGCGCTGGCCGACGTAACCCAAACCGGCGAAAGCGGCCTGCTGGGCATGGCCGTCACCGCGGCTACCACGCCCACGATGCTGCCCGGGACTTACTGGGTGTTCGTGGTGTACAACTACACTGAGCAAGGCACGCTGAAGGAAAAGCTGGTTCGCTACACGTACGCCAACGGCGCGCTCGCCAACCCGCTGGTGCTGCTCGGCAACATCACGGCCACCACCACTCATAGCGGCTCGCGCCTGCTCGTGCTGCCCGACCGGACGCTGCTCATGACCACCGGCGACGCCCAGCTGCAGCCCGAAGCCCAGAACCCGGCCTCCCTCAACGGCAAAATTCTGCGCCTCAACCTCGACGGCACCATTCCGGCCGACAACCCCACGCCGGGCAGCCGCGTGTACACCCTGGGCCACCGCAACCCGCAGGGCTTGGTGCAGCTGCCCAACGGGCGCATCTACAGTTCGGAGCACGGCCCGAGTAACGACGACGAAATCAACAAGGTGGAGCCCGGCCGCAACTACGGCTGGCCCAATGTGGAAGGCCTTTGCAACCTGGCCGCCGAAGCCACCTTCTGCACCGCCAACAACGTGCGCGAACCCCTCACCACCTGGACGCCTACCATCGCTCCGGCCGGCCTCGCCTACTACGACCACCCGGCCATTCCGGGCTGGCGCGGCAGCCTGCTGCTGGCCGTGCTCAAAGGCAGCAAGCTGGTGCAGTTGCCATTGGACGCGGCGGGCCTCGCCATTCCCACCCGCACCGATTTTCTGGCCGGCTTTGGGCGCTTGCGGGCCATCTGCGTGTCGCCCCAGGGGCGGGTGTACGTGGGCACCAGCAACCGCGACGGGCGCGGCACCCCCGCCGCCACCGACGACCGAATTCTGGTGCTCGAAAACCGGGCTTACGTTGCCACCGCCACCCACCCGTTCACCGCCTTTGCCTTCGACCTTTTTCCCAACCCGGCCGGCCGCCAGGCCACCGTGCGGCTGTCCGCCCCCACCACCCGCCTCACCGTGCGCGACCTGCTGGGCCGCCCGCTGCAAACGCTGCTGCCCACCGGTCCCACCGCCACGCTGGACCTGCGCGCCCTGCGCCCCGGCAGCTACCTGGTGCAGGCCGAAGGCCCCGCCGGCAGCGCCACCCACAAGCTGGTAGTGGAGTAAATGACCCGAGTTGCGGAGTAGCCGCGTAGCGGCGGCAGGTTTGTAGTAAACCGGACAAGCGGGCACCAAAGCCGCGTAGCGGTGACAGATTTCCCGGCGTTTCTATCACCGCTACGCGGCTTTCCCGCCATAGCAATTGGTGTTACTACAAACCTTTCGCCGCTACGCGTCTACTCTGGAACTTGGGTTAGATAGTTGTGCTAAATAGGCGGTTACGCTTTTTCGTGGACGAAAATCAGGCGCTACAGATGGTGCCGCTCGTCTTTCACGGCATTCTGCACGTTCCACGTCACTGCGTGCTGGAAGGGGTGCATGCGCACCGGGCACGCGGCCATGAGGCACAGCGAGCAGGCCCCGAAGGTGCACGGGTCGGCGTGCACGAACATCTCCACCTCTACGGCAAAGCGGGCCCCGATGAGCTCTTCGATGTCGTGCAGCTCGGTGTGCACCTGCTCCAGGGTGAAGTAGTAGGGCATCTGCATGTGGCAGTCGATGTGCAGGTTGGCTCCGTAGCGCTGCACGCGCAGGTTGTGCACGTCAATCCAGGGGGCGCGGCGCTGGGCTTGCAGCTCGGCAATGACCTCGGCCACGATGGCCGTATCGGTTTCGTCCATCAGGCCCGACACGGCGTGGCGCAGCATCCGCCCGCCGTTCACCAGAATGAAGCCGCCCAGCAGCAAGGCCGCGCCCGAGTCGAAGCGCACGATGCCCGTGACCGCCACCAGCACCAGCGCCCCCGACGACACGATGGACGTGAGGGCATCGATGTAGAGGTGCTGCCCGTCGCCCACCAGTGCCACCGAGTTCAGGCGCTTGCCGGTGCGCACCAGCAGCAGGCCCACGGTCAGGTTCACCACGGCGGTGCCAGCCAGCAGCAGCACGCCCCAGTCGGGCCGGGCCACCGGGTGCGGGTGAATAAGCCCTCGCGTGGCACTATACAGGATAAACACCCCGGCAATAAAAATCAACGCGCCCTCGAAGCCGAGCGAGAGGTTTTCTACTTTGCCGTGGCCGTAGGGGTGGTTTTCGTCCTTGGGCAGGCCGGCCAGGTACAGGCTGTAGAGCGCAAAGCCGCTGGTGGCCACGTTGATAATGCTTTCCAGCGCATCGGTGAGGACGGCCTGCGAGCGGGTGAGGTGATAAGCGTAGAACTTGGTGGCCACCAGCCCGATGCTGACCACGAGGGACAGCAAACCGAGCCGGTACTTGGTCTGAGTAGGCGTCATGCAAAGGAAATTTCGGGGCAAAGGTCGGGCATAGCCGGGGAGCGGGCCCGCCGCCGCGCCCAAGTTTGGCCCCACGGCGAAACCTTATGGCCGAATAAGCTGTATTTAAAGCAGTCGAAATTAATTTTTAGACTGCCCTAAAAATTGATTACCTTTGCTTTGAACAAGTTACCTAACGTGCCGCCCGCCACCGCCACCGAACCTACGCTGCCGACCCTCGATGCCGGGTGGCGGTACCCCCGCCGCGGCAACTCCCTGAGCGAGGTGTACGCCAGCATCAAGGTGCCGGCCGCCGACGCCTCATTCTGGCGCAAGCTGATGGCCTTCTGGGGCCCGGGCCTGATGGTGGCCGTGGGCTACATGGACCCCGGCAACTGGGCCACCGACCTGGCCGGCGGCTCGCGCTTTGGCTACACCCTGCTGTCGGTGGTGCTGATTTCCAACCTGTTTGCCATGCTGCTTCAGCACCTGGCGGCCAAGCTGGGCATCGTGACCGGCCGCGACCTGGCCCAGGCCTGCCGCGACCACTACTCGCGCCCCGTGAGCCTGGTGCTGTGGTTTCTGTGCGAGGTGGCCATTGCGGCCTGCGATTTGGCCGAAGTCATTGGCTCGGCCATTGCCCTGAACCTGCTGTTTGGCTTGCCCCTGGCCTGGGGCGTGGTGCTCACCACCTTGGATGTGCTGGTGGTGCTGTTTTTTCAGAACAAGGGCTTCCGCATCATCGAAAGCCTGGTGGCCGGCCTCACGGTTCTGATTTTTGGCTGCTTCCTGTACGAAATAATCGTGTCGCGGCCCGACTGGGTGGCCCTGGCGCATGGCCTGGTGCCCCAGCCCCAGGTAGTTACCAATCCCAAGATGCTGTACGTCGCCATCGGCATTCTGGGGGCCACCGTGATGCCGCACAACCTGTACCTGCATTCCAGCATCGTGCAAACGCGGCAGATTGAGCAGACCGAACCCGGCAAGCGCATGGCCATCAAGTTCGCCTCCATCGACTCGACGGTGGCGCTGTTCCTGGCGTTTTTTGTGAACGCCGCCATTTTGGTCACGGCCGCTGCGGCTTTCCACGGCAAGGGCCACGATGGCGTGGCCGACATTGCCGACGCCCACAAGCTGCTCACGCCGGTGCTGGGCGCGGGGGCCGCCTCGGTGCTGTTTGCCGTGGCCCTGCTGGCCTCGGGCCAAAACTCGACCCTGACCGGCACCCTGGCCGGCCAGATTGTGATGGAAGGCTTCCTCGATTTGAAGCTGCGGCCGTGGGTGCGCCGGCTCGTTACCCGCCTCATTGCGGTGGTGCCGGCCCTGGTAGTGGCCATCATCTACGGCGAAAAAGGCACCGGGCAGCTGCTGGTGTTTAGCCAGGTGGTGCTCTCGTTCCAGCTCAGCTTTGCGGTGGTGCCGCTGGTGCTTTTCACCAGCAGCAGGGCCAAAATGGGCGTCTTTGTGAACCGGCCCTGGGTGAAAGCCACGGCCTGGGCGGTGTCGGGCATCATCATCGGCCTCAACGTGTACCTGCTCTGGCAAACCTTCGCCGGGTAGCCGGTTTTCAGCTGCCGTCGGCGGCGCTGTGCCCCCAAATCTTCCTGCGCTAGCACCTGCCCCAGGGCGGGAAGGATTTCTCATGCCTTTAAGTATCCAGTAAAATGTCTATAAAACCGCTACTATTATTGATTTTATTGGCTCCTCAATTAGCTTTTGCTCAATTGATTAACATAGTGGGAGCCGTGCGCGATGCTCAGCACCAGCCGGTGCCGTTTGCCAGCGTAGGCGTGGTGGGTACGGCGCTGGGCATCACGGCCGATGCCGCCGGACAATTTGCGCTGGCCGATGTGCCCGCCGGTTCGGTGCGCCTACGGGCCAGCGCCGTGGGCTTTGCGGCGGCGGAGCAACGCCTGACCGTCGCAGCGGGCCAGCCCCTCACGGTGACTTTCGTGCTGCGCCCGGCCCCCGCCAACCTGGGCGAGGTGGTGGTGACGGGCGTGAGCCGGGCCACCGAAGTCCGCCGCAGCCCCGTGCCCATTGCCACCCTTAGCCGCCGCGAAATCACGCTGAACGCCAACACCAACGTCATTGATGCGGCCGTGCGCGGCATTCCCGGCCTGAGCGCCGTCACCACCGGCCCGAATGTATCAAAGCCTTTCATCCGCGGGCTGGGCTACAACCGCGTGCTGACCCTCTACAACGGCCTGCGCCAGGAAGGCCAGCAGTGGGGCGACGAGCACGGCGTGGAAGTCGACGGCTACGATATTGAGCGGGTGGAAGTGGTGAAAGGCCCCGCTAGCCTGCTCTACGGCTCCGATGCTGTGGCCGGCGTGGTGAACCTGCTGCCCGCCCTGCCCAGCGGCCCCGAAGGCCGGCTGCGCGGCGAAGCCCTCAGCGAGTATCAATCTAACAACGGCTTGATTGGCAACTCACTGGGGCTGAATTACCAAAAAAACGGCTTCCAGACCAGCTTCCGGGCCAGTCACCGCTTGGCCCGCGACTACCGCAACCGCGTGGATGGCCTAGTGTACAACACTGGCTTCCGGGAACTGACCTTGACCGGAATGGCCGGCCTGAGCAAGGCCTGGGGCAGCACGCACGGCTACCTCACGCTCTACGATAACCAGCAGGAAATCCCGGATGGCAGCCGCGATTCACTCAGCCGTCGCTTCACCCGGCAAGTGTTCGAAAGCGGGCTGGACGACATCAAAAACCGGCCTTTGGTGCCTGATGCGGAACTGAATTCCTACGGCATCAGCGCCCTGCACCAGCGCATTCGGCACTACCGGGTGTTCACCAAAACGCAGGTGCACCTGGGCGGCGGCGAGCTGCACCTGCTGCTGGGCGCGCAGCAGAACAGCCGGGAGGAATTCAACCACCCTACGGCTCCGGCGCAGCCCGGCCTGGCCCTGCGCCTCACCACCTACACTTACGACGTGCGCTACCACCTGCCCGACTGGCAGGGCCTGCAAATCAGCGTGGGCAGCAATGGCATGGGCCAGCGCAACCGCCACCAGAACGCCACCGACTTCCCCATTCCCGACTACAACCTGCTGGACGCGGGCGGCTTTCTGCTATTGAAAAAGCCTTTGGGCGCGTTGGAGCTGAGCGGCGGCCTGCGCTACGACACGCGCATCGTGACCTGGAATAATTTCTACGTGGCCCCCAACCCGGCCACCGGGTTCGACGGCGCGGGCGGCTCCGGTGCGGCGGGCGCGGACCTGCCGTTTCCGGCGTTTCGGCAGCGCTACCAGGGCGTGTCAGCCAGCCTGGGCGGCAGCTACGTGGCCACCGAGCGCCTCACGCTGCGCGCCAACCTGGCCCGCGGCTACCGCGCCCCCAACATCCCCGAAATCGGCTCCAACGGCCTCGACCCCGGCGCGCATATCGTGTACCTCGGCAACCGGGGCTTTGTACCCGAATTCAGCTTGCAGGAGGACGTTGGCGCGTTGTGGCAATCGCCGAACTGGGAGGCCAGCGCCGAGGTTTTCCACAACTACGTGCAGAATTTTATCTACCAGGCCCGGCTATTTGATGCTGCGGGGCAGCCGGTAGAACTTGTGCCCGGCAACGCTACCTACCAATACCAGCAGGCCGCCGCCCGGCTCT
>JBBQSQ010000181.1:0-9368 GCA_038213745.1 Cytophagales bacterium | reverse complement strand
GGTAAGTGGCCGAAATCCGGCCCTTACGCACCCGGCCATCGGCTCCGGTGCAGCCGCTGGTACCGAAGTCGAGCGTAATGACGCGGGCCGTGCGGTCCACGGTTACCTGCGCGCAGGAAGAGGTGACGGGGGCCGCCGTGGTGCTGGCCTGCACGCTGTGCTGCACCTCGCCGGCCAGGCGCAGCGCGTCGTCGTAGGCGGCCTGAGTGTAGCTGCCGAGGGCGGCGGTGCGCTGCTCTTCGGCGCTGCTGACGGCGGGGGTAGGGGTGTCGCGCTCAGCTTTCGAGCAGCTGCTCAACAGCAGTAGCGCCCCGAGGGCGGACGACAGAACGGGCAGGGGGTGCAGGGCTTTCATGGGATGGGGAGTTAGCAGGGCTATTCGACTGAATAACTGCTTCAAAAGTCCCCAGCCGGAGCTTGCTCGCCAAAACAATTCAACCGGGCGCTGTTCCCCCGCCACCAATTACCACTTTTCATCAACCAGCCGGTGCTCCGCCCGCCGACTGTCGGGCCCCGGCGCGCTTCCATTTTTTGGCTGACAACCTCTTTTCGCAGCTCTAATGAGGGCACCACGGTACGCAGCAACACCTTGCCTGGCCGCCGTCCGAAAGGCATAAATACCCCCGGCGAGCCGGAAATTTCCCTCCGGTTACGTCAGCGCCAACATTACCCTACTGGCCGACGGCTTCGGGTACTTGCAGCGTCCGGCTGCGGGCTTCCTCATCGCCGAAGCGGGTGGCCAGTTGCACGTAATACTCCAAACCAGTGCCCAGGGCAAAATCCTCCGCGTCGAGATGAGGCGAGCGGGCATTGGCTACCAGCCGGGCCCAGGTGCCGGCCGCTCCGCCGACGCGCCGGAAAATATGGGCCACCTCGGATAGCTCCTTGCTGAACACCAGGTGCCGGCCTGCGGGCAGAACCGTAATTTCTAAATTAGGGGCTGGCATCTGCTTAATGACGAAGACCCACCAGGAGGGTGGTTTTTTGGCGTATTCAGCACCTTCAATGCTATACGACTACCACCGTGCGGCCCGTGGTAGTGGCGGCGTTTTCTGTTTCCAGGCCGGCTACGTAGCGGTAGTCGGCCGTGGCGTTGCTGGTGGTGAACGTGGCCATTACGTAGCCGCGCCGAGAGGCGTCGAGGTACTGCAAATCGTCAATCAGCAGCGCATTCGACTGCTCGAAGCCCGCGATGGCGGGGGCATTGCCGGCCAGCAGGGCCTCGAAGCCGGGCGACGATACGGAGGAGCAAGCGAACTCGGCCCCGGCCCGGCGGCCGCTGCTGGTGGTCAGGTCGCTGTACCAGGCGTTGTGCGTGTCGCCGGCCAGGGCAATCAGCTTCTTGGTACCGGCCGCGGCGTACACCCGCTCGCGCTCGGCGGGGTAGCCGTCCCAGGCGTCGAGGTTGTAGGGCAGCGTGGTGCTCACGCGGGCGCGCTCGGCGGCCGTCACGGTGGGGTCGCCGGCCAGGACGCGCGTTTTGATGATGCTGAGCTGGGTGGCCTGGGTGTTGTACTGGGCCAGCAGGGCGGGGGTGGGGCCGGCGGCCAGCTGCGCCACCACGGGCAGCAGCTCGGCCGGGATGTACATCTTGCCCATCAGCACCTGCGAGCCCAGCACCTGCCACTGGGCGCTGCTGCCGCCCATGGCACCGCTTAGCCAGGTCAGCTGGTCGGTGCCCAGCATCTTGCGGCTGGGGTCCTGCCAGGCCGCGCCAAAAGCGGCGGCGTTGAACGCGCCCGTGGCGCTGAAATAGTCACCCAGGCTCAGCTGCTTGTCGCGGCCCACGATGCGGGTATCGAGCATGAGCAGGTTCACCAGGTTGCCAAATTCGAAGCGCCGGTAAATCTTGGTTTTATCGGCGGTGCGGGCCGGCAGGTATTCAAACCACGCCTGGTTGGCCACCCGCTTGCGGTCCTCGAAGCTGCCCTCGGTGGCGGGCTGGTGGTTTTCGGCCCCGCCGGTGTAGGCGTCGTTGGCGTACTCGTGGTCGTCCCACACGCAGATGAACGGCTTGAGCTGATGGGCCCGCTGGAGCTGCTTGTCGGAGCGGTACTGGCGGTAGCGGGTGCGGTAGTCGCTCAGGCTGATGATTTCGGTGGCCGGCAGGTGGGCGCGGTTCAGGCCGGCGGTGGCGGGAGTGGTGCCGTAGCCCCCCGCGCCGTACTCGTAGATGTAGTCGCCCAGGTGCACCACGGCATCGGCGTCGGAGGCCGCCACGGCCCCGTACACGTTGAAGAGGCCGGCCTGGAAGTTGGCGCACGACACCACGGCCAGCTTGACACTGCTGGCCTGGCTGCCGGTGGGCAGGGTTTTGGTTTCCCCCACCACCGACTCGGCCTTGGTGCGCTCGTTGCGGAAGCGGTAGTAGTACTTGGTGTTGGCCGTGAGGCCGGGCACGTCCACGGCGGCGGTGTAGTCGGTGCCGGCACCGGCCGCCACCGTGCCGCTGGCGAGCAGCGGGCTGAAGGCGCTGGAAGCGGCCACTTCCCAGCGCACCTCCGCGTCGCCGGGCTCGTTGGTGGCGGGGGTGTAGCGCGTCCAGAGAATAACGCCGGTGGCCGAGGGGTCGAAGCTGGCCACGCCTTCCTTAAAGCCAAAGTCGCCCGTGTAGTTGATGGCGGGGTCGTCGGCATCGTCCTTGCAGCTGGAGAGGAAGCCGGGCAGCAGGGCCACGCCACCGGAGAGCAGGGCCGTGTTGCGAACAAACGTGCGGCGAGAGATTTTGGAGTTGTTTTCCGACATTGCCAACGCATTATAAATACTCGGCAAATATTAAAACTGCTTGTTATTAGTAGGTTGCGTTGGTGTTATGGATTTTGTAGCCGTGCCAAACAATTGTAATAAGACGTCAAGCATTTCAGGAAAGAATAGTTAATCCAAGTTGCGGCGGTTCCTTGGCTACCGCTTGCGGGTCCACTTTACATTCAGGATTTTCAGCTCCTGATTAGTTTTTGCGTCCATTCGGTAAATTTCCAGCAGCTCAGTATCCTCGTCGACGAAGGTGTAGACTTCCTTCATCTCGGCGTACTGACCGGTGGCGTTGTTCAGCTGTTGGTAGCGCATGGTGGTCGATTTGGTGGCCGGGTCCCAGGGTCCTTCCATGGCCACGCCGTTGCCACCGTCTTGAATCATGGCACGGGTAAACACCTTCTTATTGGTATCGTAGCCCGTCACGCGCACGCCGCGCAGTTGCTGGCCGTTGATGTTGTAGGTAACCTCCGAGAGCTGAAAGCGGCCGCCCATAACCATGTCGTTGGTAAGCGAGGACGTGCTGGTGATGGGCGGTGCCGTGGGCGAAAACGTCATGGTGGCCTGCCCGGTCCAGGCACCGCTGGCCCGCGCCAACAGCCGGTGAAACTCGTCCGAAGGAGCGGCCGATGTTCCGGCCGCCGCAACCGGCATAGCTGTTTTTTCTTTGGGTTGTGCCGCTTGTTGCCCCAGCGCAACGTGACAGATTCCGCAGCTGCTAAACAGGGCAAGTAGTATCGTTTTCATAGAATTGCGTTGTGGATTGGTAATACAGCAAGTGGGCCTGCAGCTAACAGGTAGTTAAATATAAAATTATAAATATTTTATCATGTGACAAACTTAGGACCTACGCAAAAGGGGTAACTTGAAAGGAGAATCCATGAAAGTGACAGCACAGCCTTACGGGCAGTTTCTAGTGAGCAGCCAGGGACACTATACGGGCACGTACCTGGCCGAGCTCCTGAAATAGCGCACGCACGATGACGAGCGGTATTTTCTCAAAACCCAGCGCTTCACGCCGCGTCAGCTCTGGCAGCAGGTGCGCCCGCAGGTGGTGCTCAGCGCGCGGGGCTACGTCTTGTTTGACGACACGGTGCTCAACAAGCACCACCGCTGGCGCATCGAGCTGGTGCGCCGCCCCAGTACAACGGCAACGCCCACGGCGTGATTGCCGGCATCGGCCTGGTGACGTGTGTGCATGTCAACCCGGATACCGACCAGTTCTGGCTAATCGACTACCACTTCTTCGCTCCCGACGCCGACGGCAAGACCAAGCTCGACCACGTGGCCGAGATGCTGGCCCGCAGCTAGCGCAACTACACCATCGTTGCCGTATGCGCCTGGCCCTCCCTCAAACAAGCCGCTTACCAAACTAAATAGACCGTCTACCAGCTCAAGCAAGGCTTTTTGGACGAGTATATGCGCTATGAATTAACCCAGCCAACGCTCGCCTTTGCGTAAATCCGATGGTAGTAAGTTCTCCCACTCGGAGAAAGACTCGCATCAAAATTTTTTTCTACGAAGGGTCGCTTGCCCCCTGGCTTGTTGTAGGGTGGGGGAAACTACTATTGGCTACTTCAGCAGATGAGATTTCCAGTGCTGTCCTTATTCACAAGCAAGCAGGAATAAGATTCAATTCTACCCCTTGAGCTGTCTCCTCAAAAGCTATTAAAAACAAAACGCCCTGTAAGTGAAATACTTACAGGGCGTTTATTTGCAAACTGGCGGTCTGGACGGGACTCGAACCCGCGACCTCCGCCGTGACAGGGCGGCATTCTAACCAACTGAACTACCAAACCATTTGCCTTGTGGAGAAGCCGTGTGCTTTTCCGTTTTGGTGATACAAAGGTAGGGCAATAAAATTGCCCCCTGCAAGCGTGGGTAGAATATTTATCCTGAAATGAGGCTGTTTTATAGCTTGATGGTTGTTTTTCAGGGGGATTAATTTTTGCGCGTTGCCGCAACGGCGGATGTTTTACCTTTGCCACCCGTCTATCTGTTGGCGTTTGGTGGTAGCGGTAGCGGGCGAAAGCCCTGCAATGACCGTACCGGCCGTTATTTTTGTCTTCCTACTTCGCTATAAAACCCTTTGCGGCCCATGCTCCTTGATTTTGAACAACCCATTGCCGCTCTTGAAGGCAAGCTCCAAGAAATGCAAAAACTCGCTGCTGACAGCGACGTGGAAGTAGGAGAAGCCGTAGCGGCGCTGGAAAAGCGTATCAAGGCCCTTAAAAAGGAAACTTACGCCAACCTCACCCGCTGGCAGCGGGTGCAGCTCTCCCGCCACCCCGACCGGCCCTACACCTTGGATTATATTGCGGGCATGGCCGACAAGTTCGTGGAACTGCACGGCGACCGCACCGTGGGCGACGACAAGGCCATGGTGGGCGGCTTCGGCGAGATTGACGGCCAGCCGGTGATGTTCATCGGCCAGCAAAAGGGCCACAACACCAAGCAGCGGCAGCACCGCAACTTCGGGATGCCCAATCCCGAGGGCTACCGCAAGGCGTTGCGCCTGATGAAGCTGGCCGAGAAGTTTAACGTGCCAGTGGTGACGCTGATTGATACGCCTGGCGCTTTCCCGGGCCTGGAGGCCGAGGAGCGGGGACAGGGCGAGGCCATTGCCCGCAACCTAAAGGAAATGTTTATGCTGAAGGTGCCGGTGGTTTGCGTCATCATTGGCGAAGGCGCGAGCGGGGGGGCCCTGGGGATTGCCATTGGCGACCGGGTGCTGATGCTGGAAAATACCTGGTATTCAGTGATTTCGCCCGAGTCGTGCAGCAGTATTTTGTGGCGCTCGTGGGATTATAAGGAGCAGGCCGCCGAGGCGCTCAAGCTAACGGCTGTGGATATGCACAACGCCGGGCTCGTGGATGGTATCGTGAAAGAGCCGCTGGGTGGTGCCCACACGGCCCCCGAGGCGATGATTGAAATGCTGAAAAATACGCTGCTGAAGACGCTGAAGGAACTGGCTGCCATTGCTGTGGAGGACCGGATTTCGCAGCGCATCGACAAGTTCTCGGCGATGGGCGTGGTGGTGGAATAAATTAGGGCAGGAGGGTATGGGGGTAGGAGTTGAAATACTCGCGTATAATTGTCCCTGAGCCCTCGTTCCCCCATACCCTCCCACCCTCATACCCTAAAAAATGACTATTCATACGATAGATACCGGCCTTTTCAAACTTGATGGCGGGGCCATGTACGGCGTGGTACCCAAGAGCATGTGGCAGAAGCTGAACCCGCCCGATGCCAACAACATGTGCACCTGGGCCATGCGCTGCCTGCTGATTGAGGACGGCGGCCGGCTGCTGCTGATTGACAACGGCATTGGCGAGAAGCAGGACGAGAAGTTTCGGGGGCACTTCTACCTGCACGGCGACGACACGCTGGAAAAATCACTGCGCAAGCTGGGGTTCACCAGCTCGGATATTACCGACGTTTTTCTGACGCACCTGCACTTCGACCACTGCGGGGGCTCGGTGCAGCGCCGGCCCAACGGGGTGTTGCAGCTGGCTTTTCCCAACGCCACGTACTGGAGCAACGAGGCCCACTGGGACTGGGCGGTAACGCCCAATCCGCGCGAAAAAGCCAGCTTTTTGCGGGAAAATATTCTGCCGATTCAGGAAAGCGGCCACCTGAAATTCATTGACCTGGCGGGCGGGGTGCCCGATGCGCTGCCCCAGTTCCGCGAAATTATCGTGGCCAACGGCCACACCGAGCAAATGATGGTGCCGCTGCTGGACTACAAGGGCCATACGCTGGCCTTCATGGCCGATTTGCTGCCCAGCGCCGGCCACGTGCCGCTGCCCTACGTGATGAGCTACGACGTGCGCCCGCTCATCACCATGACCGAAAAAGAAGCGGTGCTGCGCCGCGCGGCCGAGGAGAAATGGGTGCTGCTCCTGGAGCACGACCCCACCAACGAGGCCTGTACCGTGCAACTGACGGACAAAGGCGTGCGCTTGGGCGAAACGCTGCGGGTGGCCGATTTGTAATTTGCGGGCCGGCCGGTGGTTGTCGGGCGGGAATTTTGCGTAATGGGAGCGCGGCGGCGCGGCGGTCCGGCGTTTTTAGCATCAAAACAACTCTAACCATGGCCCAACTGGGTTTGGCTTTATCCGGGGGCGGGGCGCGGGGCATTGCGCATTTGGGGGTGCTGGCCGCGCTTGAGGAGCTGCAATTGCCGGTGGCGCAGCTGGCGGGCGTGAGCTCGGGGGCCATTGCCAGCGTGTTTTACGCCGCCGGCTTTCCACCCCGCGAGATTTTGCGGCTGCTGATGACGACCAACGTGTTCCGGTTGACGCGCCCGGCGTTTAGCCGCTTTGGGCTGCTGCATTTGGATGCGGTGGAGCTACTGCTGGCCCGGCACCTGGGTCCGAACGTAAACTTCGAGGACTTGCGGCTACCGGTGACGCTGGTGGCCACTGATTTGATGGCAGGCGAGTCGGTGTACTTCAATACGGGGCTGCTGCTGCCGCCGCTGCTGGCCTCGTCGGCGGTGCCCATCCTATACCGGCCAGTGGAGTACCAGGGACGGCAGCTGGTGGACGGGGGCCTGCTCAACAACCTGCCCGTGGAGCCGCTGCTGGGCAATGCTGCGCTGCGCGTAGTGGGGGTGCACTGCAACCCCATCAACCGGCAGGCCCGTATTCCTAACTTCCGCCGCCTGATTGAACGCACCCTGCACCTGGCCATCAACGCCAATACCATGGCCCGCAAAAGCCAATGCGCGCTGCTGCTGGAGCCGCCCGAGCTACGCCACTACCGTCCGCTCAGTTACAAGCAAGGCCCGGAGCTATTTGACATCGGCTACCGCTACGCCATGGGGCAGGCCGATGCCTTGCAGGCCTTGCTGTGAGCGTGCGCGCTGTTTAGGCTGACACCGGAGGGTCGTTGCTCATGCTGAATGACCGGGCTGGCCATTCGGAAATTATTTCAAACGCCTAGTTTTGCCTGCGGCTTTCGTGCCCTGTTGGGTGTTGGCCCCTGGTGGCAGCTATTGCTGACTGCATTACCCTATTCTTTAAAAATGTCTCCTCGCGAAAAATCTCCCTTCTGGCATTCCATGGCCACGCTCGTATTCAAAGTGGCCGGCTGGCACCTGGGCGAGATTCATAACCCCGACATCAGGAAGAGTATGATGATTGCGGCCCCCCACACCAGTAACTGGGACATTATCATGGCCCGGGCCGCTTTCTACCTGATGGGCGTGCCCGTGCGCTTCACCGTGAAAAAGGAGTGGACCGAAAACTGGGCCATCGGCTGGCTGGTGAAAGCCATTGGTGGCCTGGCCGTGGACCGCAGCAAGAATAACAGCCTCGTGGAGGGTATGGTGAAGCTCTTCGATTCGCACGAGGAACTGGTCATCCTCATTACCCCCGAGGGCACCCGCGCCTACCAGCCGCGCTGGCGCAAGGGCTACTATTTTGCCGCGCTGGGCGCGCACGTGCCCATTCGGCTGGGCTACCTCGACTACGCCAAAAAAGAGGCCGGCATCGGCGAGGCCGTGTGGCCGACGGGCGACTACGAGGCCGACGAAGCCCGTATCAAGGCGTATTACCGCACGGTAACCGGGCGTTTTCCCGCGCAGGGCGTGCGCTAATCGGCCTCTGCCGACGGGGCCAGCTGCGGCACGGCCGCCAACTGGGCGGCGTATTCCTGGGCGCAGAGGCGCAGGCGGAAGGTGGTGCCCTGCTGCTCCTCGCTTTCCACTTCGATGTGGCCGCCCACGGTCTGCACCAGCCGGTTCACCAGGAACAGGCCCACGCCGGTGCCTTCGCCAGCCTCGGGATGGAAGCGGCGGAACAAGTGAAACAACTCGCCGCCGTGCCGTTCCAGGTCGATGCCCAGGCCGTTGTCGCGCACTTCGATGGCCGGGCAGCCGTCGTCCTGAAACGCGCGCAGGCGGATGCGCGGCGGCCGGTCAGGATGACGGTACTTGAGGGCGTTGCTGAGCAGGTTGAGCAGGATGGTGCGCAGGCTGCCGCGCACGTAGCCCAGGCCGGGCAGGGCGGCGAAGTCGGCTTCGACTTCGCCGCCGGTGTCGAGCAATTGGGGGCGCAGCGACTGCAGCACGTCGGCGAGCAGCGGGGCCAGGGCCACGTATTCGGGGGGCTGCTCGCCGGGCTCGCGCTGCTCCTGCACCACGGCGGCCAGGTCGGTGATGGTGGTGTGCAGGCTGCTGAGCGAGCCGTCGATGAGCCGCAGGATGTACTGCTGGTCGGGGTCGGTGAAGGGGGCCGAGCGGCGCAGCTCGTCAAACAAGCCCACGATGTTGTTCACGGGCTGCTTGAGGTCGTGGCTGGCGGCGTACACGAAGTTGTCGAGGTCCCGGTTGGTGCGGGCCAGCTGCTGGTTGCGGGCCAGGGCCTCGACGTTGGCAGTGCGCAGGTGGGCGTTGCTCTCGTCCAGGGCCAGGCGCACGGCAGTCAGCTCGATGAGCGACTCGCGGAGCTTGCGGTTGGCACCCTGCAATTCGCCGTGGTAGCGGCCGTTGTACTGCCGCCACTCGTTTTTCTCGATGGCGTGCACCACCGTTTTGTAGAGCAGGTCGCGGTCGAATTGCGGCTTCACCAAGTAGTCGAGGGCCCCGCTGCTAAGGGCGCGCACGGCCAGGG
>JBBQSQ010000180.1:0-9413 GCA_038213745.1 Cytophagales bacterium | reverse complement strand
CGAAACGATGCTGCCCACGCCCAACAGCTACCGCACCGCCAGCGGCGCGCCCGGCCCCGACTACTGGCAGCAGCGCGCCGACTACGACATCAAAGTGACCCTGGATGATGCCAAGCAGGCCATTTCGGGCCGCGAAACCATCACCTACACCAACCGCTCGCCCGATACGCTGCCCTATATTTGGCTGCAGCTCGACCAGAACGTGCTGGCCAAAAACTCCATTACCACGGCCACCGAGGTGGGGCAGATTACGGACCACCGGCTATCGTTTCCACAGTACGAGCTGCTGGCGCAGGACATGTTCGACGGCGGCTTCAAGATTGAGAGCGTGACGGGCAAAGACGGCAAAGCGCTGCGCACGGTGACCAACCACACCATGATGCGCATCGACCTGCCCACGCCGCTGCAGCCGCGCCAGGCCATTTCCTTCAGCGTGAAGTGGCACTACAACATCAACGGGCAGCAGAACAAGCGCAACGGGTTCGAGTACTTCCCGGAGGACAAAAACTACCTCTACGAAATCGCGCAGTTTTACCCGCGCATGGCCGTGTATTCGGACAACCAAGGCTGGCAGCACAAGCAGTTTTTGGGTGAGGGCGAGTTCACGCTGCCGTTCGGCGACTACAAGGTGAGCATCACCGCGCCGGCCGACCACGTAGTGGGTGCCACCGGCACCCTCCAGAACCCCGACCAGGTGCTGAGCGCCGCCCAGCGCAGCCGCCTGGCCAAAGCCGTCGGGGCCAAAAAGCCGGTGCTGATTATCAATCAGGACGAGGCCACGCGCAACGAGAGCAGCCGCGCCACCGCCACCAAAACCTGGAATTTTGCCGCCAAAAACGTGCGCGACTTCGCCTGGGCCAGCTCGCGCAAGTTCGTTTGGGATGCCATGGGCGTGCTGCAAAACGGCCATCCGGTGATGTGCATGTCGTACTACCCCAAGGAGGGCAACCCGCTCTGGGGCAAATATTCCACCGAAGTGGTAGCGCACACCATTAAGGTCTATTCGAAGTTTACCATCCCCTACCCCTACCCGGTGGCCATTTCGGTGCACGGCCCGGTGGGCGGCATGGAATACCCCATGATTAGCTTCAACGGCCGCCGGCCCGAGAAGGACGGCACGTATTCGGCGGCGGTGAAATACGGGATGATTTCGGTGATTACTCACGAGGTAGGCCACAACTTCTTCCCCATGATTATCAACTCCGACGAGCGGCAGTGGACGTGGATGGACGAGGGTCTGAACAGCTTCGTGGAGTACCTGGCGGAGCAGGAATGGGAGCGCAACTACCCCTCGCGCCGCGGCGAGCCCCGGAACATCGTAGACTACATGCGCACCGATAAATCGTTGCAGGTGCCCATCATGACCAACTCGGAATCGCTCCTGCAGTTTGGCAACAACGCCTACGGCAAGCCGGCCACGGCCCTGAACATCCTGCGCGAAACGGTGATGGGCCGCGAGCTCTTCGACTACGCCTTTAAGACCTACGCCCAGCGCTGGGCCTACAAGCACCCCACCCCCGCCGACTTCTTCCGCACGATGGAAGACGCCTCGGCCGTGGACCTGGACTGGTTCTGGCGCGGCTGGTTCTACTCCACCGACCGCTGCGACCTGGCCCTCGAATCGGTGAAAGCCTACACCGTGAGCACCAAGAACCCGGCCGTGGAAAACGCCCGCCTCCAGCAGCAGCAGGCCGCCGCCCCCCAATCCATCTCCGCCCAGCGCAACGCCACCGACCTCAAAAGCACGCGCGTCGACGAGAAGCCCGAGCTCAAAGACTTCTACAACGGCTTCGACCCGCTGGCTGTAACGCCCGCCGACCAGCAGCGCTACACCGCCTACCAGCAAAGCCTGAGCCCCGAGCAGCAGCAGCGTTTGGGCGACACCCAAAACTTCTACGAGCTGAGCCTGCGCAACGTGGGCGGCCTGGTAATGCCCGTAATTTTGCAGCTCACCTACGCCGACAACTCGCAGGAAATGCGCACCATTCCGGCCGAAATCTGGCGCAAGAACAATGCGCAGGTCAGCAAAGTGATTGTGACCCAAAAGCCGGTCATCAGCTTCGTGCTCGACCCCTTTCAGCAGACGGCCGACACGGACCTGAGCAACAACGCCTTTCCCCGCCAGCCCGCTGCCAGCCGCTTCGAGCTTTTCCAGCAGCAGCAGCAAACCCCGCCCAACCCCATGCAGCAGGCCGCCAAAAATGGCCCCACCGCCCCCAAACCCGAAAGCTCCGTGGGCGGCACCAAGTAGCCTTACCCAGTCAGTTTTGGCCACAAAAAAGGTCCACCAATTGCTGGTGGCCCTTTTTTTATGCGGTGTCAGAGGCTGCTATTCGTCGGCTTCGCCGTCGCGGCCGGCGTTGCGCTGGGGAGCGCCGTGGTCGGCGGCGTTTTCGTTGCCGGCCCGGTTTTCCTCGCGGGCCGCGTTGCCATAATTCTGGGCGCGGTCTTCCTGGCGCTCGTCGCCTTTGGCGGGCGAGCCGGCGTTGCTGTTGGGCTTGCTGTCGTCATAGGCATCGTTATACGACCCACCGCGCGAGCCAATTCCTTGTGCTGCATTGCCTTGGCTGGATGCTACGTAGCCGCTACGGTCATCGTCGGTCCGGAAATCGGGAGTGCGGCGGGGTTCGTCTCGGCCCAAGTCACCGTAGCCTTCGCTGCTGGCGGGGCGCTGGCCGGAGGACTCGGGATTGATGGGTGCGCTGCTAGTATTCGGGGCATTTACGTCGCCCTGTGTGGGCACGTAGTCTTCGGTTTGGTTGCGGCGGTCAGGGCTGGTTTGTGGCCGCTGGTCCGTTGCCTGCATTCCCGGGAGCGAGGTATGGCCGTAATCGGCAGCGTAGCCGCTGTCCGGGCCCTTCGGCGAGCCATTGTCGTTCGGGTCGATACCGCCGAGATTAGGGCTGAGGTTAACAGTAGTACCTGGTTCGAAGCCGTACTCGGTGCGGCTGTCGGGGCGCTCGTCGCGGCCATCGTAGGCCCGGTACGCATTGTCTTGCTGGCCGGGAGCGCCGGGCCCGCCGTAGTAGCGGTCCTCGGCCGAGCCCCGCGGCTCATAGTCAGCCCCACGGTTTTGGTTGCCGAAGCCGCCGTGGGTGGTACCTCCCGCGTCCTGCGCGCCAAATTCGCCGCGGTTGGGGTCACTGTCCTGGTTTTCGCGGCGGTCCTCGTCGCGGTAGCTGTTCTGGGTGCTGTTGCCGAAATTACCCCCGTATTTATCAGTGGGCTGGAGGTCGTCGGGGTTAGCTTCTTTGTTTTCCTGGGGCTGGGCATCGCCGTCTACCGCGCCCTGGCCAACACTGGTTTCGGAAGCCGCCAGCGACTCGCTCGATGTCGGCGCAGCGGGGCTGCTGGTATCGGGCGCAGCGTCTGGCGCGCCCCCCGGCACGCCCACCGGGGCCTTGGCCAAGGTGTGCTGGGCAGCGGTGTTGCCCACCGGCCCATCGATGCGGTTGCCCGCGATGTCGTTGGATTCCGTATTCAGGGTTTCTTCCGGGTGATTTTCCATGGACGTTTACTTGTAGCGTGGGCTCGTTAAAAAGGATGGGAATGGACTACGCTGCTATACGCGTGCCCCGGGCCGTTGTTTTGCATGCCCCCGCCAACAGGCCGATGACCGGGAGCCAATGGTGCGGCCATTCGTTGCCGGGATTTTACCTTTGCCGGGCCGTGGCGGCTCGCCGTAAGGGCTGACTAGCCCGGCAGGGCTTGGCGGCGTTACGCCAATACCCCATTTTATTTACCCCCATCACACGCATATGCTTACCGGCACCGTTAAGTTTTTCGACGACACCAAAGGCTTTGGCTTCATCCTCGCCGACGACAACCAGGAAGAAATCTTCGTCCACCAAACCGGCCTCATCCACGAAATTCAGGAAGGCGACAAAGTCCAGTTCAATATCAAAGCCGGCAAGAAAGGCCCCAACGCTGTGGACGTAACCCGCCTGCAGTAAGAGATTTATCGCACTCCAAAGACCTCCCTTGTTCCTGCTTAAATCTAATTGGCGGCACGGCAAGGATGCGGAGTAGCCGCAACGCGGCGGCAGGTTTGTAGTAAAGAACGAAGCAAAGTAAAAGCCGCGTAGCGGTGACAGAAATCTGTCACCGCTACGCGGCTTTTTCGGCATAACCCCTGGATTGCTACAAACCTGCCGCCGCCACGCGGCTGTCCCACAGCTTGGGTTACTTGTGCGGTAGAACTAGCTCTTGCCCTGGCTCGACTGCTTATTTCTTCACCTCGTGCCGGGCCACCCGCACGCCCACGGCCATGAGGCCAGGCAGCTGGTCCTGGCGCATGTATTGCTCCAGGGTCAGGGTGTAAGTACCGGCTTTGCTGAAGTGCTGGTTACGTAACGCCAGCACTTGCAGGTCATAGATATCGCCGGTACCACTGCCTTTTGGCTCCCCGGTTTTGGGGTCCATCAGCAGCATTTGGTGCAGCAGTGGCGGCCCCACCGGACCGGCCGGGCCAGCCAGGGTATGCTTCACGTAGAGGTTATAAAACCCATAGGCCGAGGCGTAGCGCACGTTAAAAAACACGTCGTAGCGGGCCGTGGTGTCCTCGATGGCGAAGGCAAAAGCCGGCTTCTGCTGCACGTCCCAAGAGTACTTCGGGAAGTCGATATTCTGCTCGAACACCCGGTTCGGGTCGCAGGCCGTAAGCCCGCCTAGCAGCCCAAATGCGGCCACCAAAAGCAGTGTAAAACGCTGGTAGATGCTAGTAATTGGCATTCGAAAACAAAACATAACGCGTTAATAACCAGCGGGTTCGGGCGATGGACCGGGCGTGGCACCGCCGTCCCCGGCCGGGCCGCGGCCACCGCGGCGATTGCGGCCACCCCGGCGTTCGCCGCCTTCGTCCCGGCGCTCGCCACCTTCGCGGCGGGGCCGGGGTTCGTTACTGCCTTCGCCGGGCGGGCGGGGCGTAGCGTTGGCATCCGTGTTGGCATCGCTGCCGCGCCGGGGGCGGTTGCGACCACCGCCCTGATTTGCGCCGTCCTTGGCATCGGGCCGGGCTTCGCCGGGATTGGTGCCGTCCTTTGCGTCGGGACGCGGCGTGTCGCTGCGGCCCCGGCCGCCCCGGCGGTTGAGGGGGCGGGCAGCGGCTCCGCGGCGGCCCCGCTGCTCGGGCACATCGCCCAGGGCGGGCACGGGGTTCTCGGCGTCGCCGGGCCCGGGACTAGTCATTTGTTCGGGTGGGCGCGGGCCGCCGGGGGCAGCGCCCGCGGGGCGGCGGCCATCGCGGCCCGGGCGGCCTTCGCGCGGCTCGCGGGCCAAGCGGCCTTCGCGCGCTTCGAGGGGCTCGGTGCCGGGTTCATGAGCGGCGCGGGGCTCACGCGGGGTGCGCGGCTCGCGCTCTGGCCGGGACTCGCGGGGAGCGCGGGCTTCGGTGGTTTCGCCGGGGACGGTGCCTTCTTTTTCGCCGCGGCCTTTCTTGCGCTTGGTGCGCTTGCTGCTCGACTTGATTTTGTCGTCGAGCCGGTCGAGCGAACCTTCCACGATGGCCGACACTTCGGGCTCGGGGGCTTCTTCGCGGGGGGCCAGCAGGCTTTCGATTTTCTCGCCGCGCTTGTTCACCTCCAGCAGCTCCCGCACGCGGGACGTATCCAGCATCACCCAGTTGTTGTCGCCTTTGAAAGCAAACCACATGCGGCGGCGGAAGATGTCAGTTTTCTGTAAAAAGGCCTCGCCCTTAGCGGTTTGCAAAGGCCGCTGTACCTGCGGAATATCCTTCAGCGCGTCGAGGTAAGCATCGAGCTCGTAGTTGAGGCAGCACTTTAGACGGCCGCACTGGCCGGCCAGTTTCTGCGGGTTTAAGCTCAGGTTTTGGTAACGGGCAGCCGTGGTGCTCACGGTTTTAAAGTCTTGCAGCCAGGTAGAGCAGCACAGCTCGCGGCCGCACACGCCGATGCCGCCAATGCGGCCGGCCTCCTGGCGCAGGGAAATCTGGCGCATCTCCACGCGCACCCGAAATTCGTCGGCCAGGCGGCGGATGAGCTCCCGAAAATCGACCCGGTCCTCGGCCGAATAATAGAAGAGGGCGCGGGTGCGGTCGGCCTGGTATTCCACGTCGCTCAGCTTCATGCGCAGGCGCAGCTCGCTCACCACGGCGCGGGCCCGGAACATGGTGCCGGTTTCGAGGTCGCGCACGGCCTGCCAACGCTCCTCGTCGTCTGGGGTGGCGATGCGCAGAATGTTGCGGATTTCTTTGGAGTCGGTGGGTACTTTCTTCTTGCGCATTTGCAGGCGCACCAGCTCGCCTTTGAGCGAAACGTGGCCGAGGTGCCAGCCTGAGCCGGCGGCATCCACTACCACGGCGTCGCCGGTGACGAGCGGCAGGCGCAAGTCATTGCGCATGAACTCCTTGCGGCCGCCCTTAAAACGGATTTCGACCATGTCGAACCCGGCGAAAGAATCGGGCACCTCCACGTCCTGGAGCCAATCGAACACATTCATGCGGTTGCAGCCCCCGGAGCTACAGCCCCCCTTCGAGCCGCAGCCCCCCACTTTGGTGGTGCCGCAGCCCCCACCCGTCGAACATGATGAACAAGCCACTGGTCAGAAATTATATAGTTGAGGGAAGACGGCTAAATCAGCCAGTTTTCCACGAAAATTCGGTTGCTAGCAAAGATACACATTTCGGTAGGTGCAGTCTGTAGGGTTCGGCCCGGGTATAGGCAGGGCTGTCTGGACGAGCACAGGTATGGGCCACCGAAATCCAACGAGTCCAAAAAATTATTGGATTTAGCACTATTGTCATAATCGTGTAAAATTATGGCAAGCGACGATTATGGGTATAATCACAAATGCCTTTGCGGGCCTGTACGTGCATACTTTGAATTATTTTTAATGTTTCACCAAAATACTATTGGTTTCAATAATGATAATCTGCTAATTGCATAAATTCTTCACCAAAATTCCACACCTATCAAATGACAAACAAACTCATGAAACTCAAAAACGTACTTTCTACCGCCGCTCTCTGCACAGCTTCGCTGTTGGCACTTTCCTCTTGCTCTAAGGAGAAAGAAACTGCCGTTGCCCCGGCGGCCGTTTCGCAGGATGCAATGGCTCAAATCAAAGCACTGGGCTTTAGCACAGATGGCGTAAAAAAAGTCGAAGACGGCTACGTTGTTGAAGGCGACATGCTGCTGACGCCGGAGCTGCTGGCCAGCGCTCCCGGCTACTCCACCCTCCGCGTGGGCCAGGATGAGCAGTACCGCACCACCAACCTAGTAGGCAGCCTGCCGCGCGTGCTCACGGTCAGCATCAGCAGCTCGTTTAGCTCGGCCTACGTGTCGGCCATTGATGAGGCTATCCGGCGCTACAATGCGGCCAGCCTGCGGGTGACTTTCCGCCGCATCAGCACGACCGGGGCCAACCTGCCCGTTAAGTTTTCATCAGACCTGGGCCCGGGCGTGCTGGGCCAGTCGGGTGGGTTTCCCAGCGGCGGCAACCCCGCACCGGGCTTCACGCTAGTGCCCAACGTAATCAACAGCTCGAACGTCAATTACATTGCCACCATCATGGCCCACGAAATGGGCCATTGCATTGGCATGCGCCACACCGACTACTACAACCGCGCCTACAGCTGCGGTGGCAGCGCCTCCAACGAAGGAGCCAGCAGCGTAGGGGCTATCCTCATCCCCGGTACGCCCTCGGTGGCCGAGCCCAACTCCTGGATGCTGGCCTGCGTGGGCAACGGTGTCAACCGTCCCTTCACCGCCAACGACCTAACGGCCCTGAATTACATCTACTAGTCTGACCCGACAGTAGCGGCTAAAAAACAAGGGGCCGCGGTTTAAACGGAGGCCCCTTGTTTTTTTAGCCGGTGCTGTCGGAATCAAGGCTTGGATTTTTTCCTCCGAATAAAACGGCTGCTCGTTTTTCACCATTGCCACTCCACATTTCAACCCAACTGTATGAAAATCAAAAATCTATTTACCGCTACCGCTTTCTGTGCTGCTTCGGTACTGGCGCTATCCTCGTGCAGCAAAAAAGAGGAGGCTGCTGCTGCCCCAACGGTCGCTTCACAAGAAGCGTTAAGCCAAATTAAAGCCCTAGGCTTTGGCACGGAAGACGTGCGTGCTGTAGCGGGCGGCTTCGTGGTAGAAGGCGACATGTTGCTGACGAACGCCATGTTGGCCAGCGCGCCCGGCTACGCCACGCTGCGTGTGGGCGACGAGGAGCAGTACCGCACCACCAACCTGGTGGGCAGCCTGCCGCGCACGCTGACCGTGAGCCTGTCGACCCAGTTTCCAGCCGCGTACGGGCCGGCCATTGATGAAGCTATTCGCCGGTACAACGCCGCCAACCTGCAATTGAACTTCACCCGCATCACCTCGGGCACCGCTGACCTACCGGTTAAGTATTCGGCTGACCTGGGCCCGGGTGTGCTGGGCCAGTCGGGCGGCTTCCCCAGCGGCGGCAACCCCGCACCGGGCTTCACGCTGGTGCCCAACGTAATCAACAGCACCGTCACCAACTACATTGCCACCATCATGGCCCACGAAATGGGGCACTGCATCGGCATGCGCCACACCGACTACTACAACCGTCAGTACAGCTGCGGCGGTCGCAAATCCAACGAAGGGGCCAGCACCGTTGGGGCTATCCTCATTCCCGGCACGCCGTCGCTGGCCGAACCCAACTCCTGGATGCTGGCTTGCGTGGGGAACGGCGTTGACCGCCCTTTCACCGCCAACGACCTGACCGCGCTGAGCTACATCTACTAGCCTCAGTTGGTGTTCCAAACAAAACGCCCCGGCTCACACGAGTCGGGGCGTTTTGTTTGGGGTTTTCCTGTAGCCACGTTTCGCTTGCGGAGGATAACGGAAGCACGCAATAACCCGACCGCTACCTACTGTATCACCATCCGGATTACCTGGGCGGCCTGCCCTTCTGCCTGCACCCGCAGGAGGTAGACACCGGGGCGCAGGCCACTGGTATCAAGCTCGTTGATGACCCCGTCCACCGTGATTTCCCGCTGGAAGCGGCCCAGCATATCGTAGAGTTGGGCGGTAACTGCGCTGGCCGTATTAGCTACCAAGTGCACGGGCTGGCCGGCGGTTACCGGGTTGGGGTAGGCTTGCGTCGAGCCGGCCCGTAGCAGGAAGGCTTCTTCCGTGCCGCTGTAGAATTGCTGGCCGGCCACGTTGTCGAGCCGCACGCGGTAGAGGTAGCGCCCAGCGGCCAGGGGCTGGTCGGCGAATGCAAGCGTGGTGCTCGTGACTGGGCTAATCATCTGCACAGTCTCGAAGGCACCATCGGGCCGCTGGCGCTCCAGGGTGGCAGATTTCAGGTGATACGCCGTGCCCAGCGTCGCATCGAAACGGATGATTTCATCGACCAGCTGCCGGGGCAGAAAGGAGCGGAAGTAGCACGCCGTGCCTTGCGTGGTATAGTTGATGGTG
>JBBQSQ010000179.1:0-9418 GCA_038213745.1 Cytophagales bacterium | reverse complement strand
GGGCCGGAGCCGATGACGGTGACGTCGTATTGATTCATAGAACCGGTTTTTCGGTGATTATTCGCAACGCGAAGGTACGGCACGGCGCATGCGGGTGAGGCGGTTTTTTGATGCAGTAAGGTATTTGCACCAACCACCTGTCATGCTGAGCGCAGCGAAGCATCCTATCACGTTCGCCCGATTCGTTCAGCGGGGGGAGGATGCTTCGCTGCGCTCAGCATGACAGACCCTACTCAACCAGTACGCCAATGTAGAAGTTGAACGTGTCGACTTCCAGCGTTTCTCTGGTGGCCCCGGCCAACTCCTTCATCTCCGCAAACCGCGTGGTGGGGGTGATGAGCTGGTACTCGCCGCCTTTCAGCCGCACCCGTACGGGCATGTCGAACTTGTCTACGTCGGCTACCCAGCGGGCCAGGGTTTTGCCGTCTTCAAAGCGGATTTCCAGCGTGGGGATGTTGCGGTGGTGCAAGTACTGGTCAAATATTTTGGTGAAGTCGTGGCCGCTTTCCTGGTTGAAATAGTCGATGATTTGCTGGCCGGTCACGGTCTGGTGGTAGAAATTGGCCGAGAGGCCGCGCAGGAGCTGCCGCCACTTCGCATCGTCGTTAAGGATGGTGCGGAGCGTGTTCAGCATGACGCTACCCTTGTCGTACATATCGCCGGAGCCTTCCTTGTTCACGCCGTAGGGGCCGATGATGGGCGAATCATTGGAGATGTTGCGGCGCTGGCCGTGGATGTACTCCTGGCCGGCCGGCTTGCCAAACTGGCTTTCCACAAACAGGGCTTCGGAGTAGGTGGTGAAGCTTTCGTGCACCCACATATCGGCGATGTCCTGGCTGGTGATGTTGTTGCCAAACCACTCGTGGCCGCTTTCGTGGATGATGATGAAGTCCCATTTCAGGCCCCAGCCGGTGTTGCTGCGGTCCTTGCCGAGGTAGCCGTTCTGGTACTTATTGCCGTAGGCCACGGCGCTCTGGTGCTCCATGCCCAGGTGGGGGGCATCGACGAGTTTGTAGCCGTCCTGATACCACGGGTACGGGCCGAACCAGTGCTCCATGCTTTTGAGCATGGGCTTCACGTTGACGGCAAACTGGGTTTTGGCCTTGGCGAGGTTTTCGGGCAATACCCAGTAATCGAGCGTCAAAGGCCCTTTTTCACCTTGGTAAGCGTCCGAAAAGTGCTGGTAGTCGCCCACGTTCAGGGCCACGTCGTAGTTGTTGATGGGGTTGCGCACGGCCCAGTCGAAACGGGTATAGCCATCCTTGCCCTTGGTGGTGCGCCGTAGGCGGCCGTTCGAAACGTCCTTCAAGCCCGTGGGCACGCTGATGCTGATGAGCATACTGTCCACCTCATCGGCTTGCTGGTCCTTGGTGGGCCACCAGATGCTGGCCCCCGTGCCCTGGCAGGCCGTAGCGACCCAGGGCTTGCCCGCGGCGTCGGTGGTGAAGACTATGCCACCATCCCAAGGCGCTTTTTTGGCCACCGTGGGGTTGCCGGAATATCGTACGGTGAATTCGTCGCGGCTGCCTTTGGTAATGGTTTCGGGGAAGGTGACGAACACGGCGTTGGCCTCGCGGGCGAAGGGCACGGCCTGGCCTTTGTACAGCACTTTTTCCACTTGCAGATTGGCAAAGAGGTCGAATTGCAGCCGGGTGAAATCCTGTGTGGCGGTGAAGCGGAAAAGGTTGGAGCCGCTGAGGTAGCGTTTGGCCGGGTCCAGCCGCACGTCGAGGTGGTAGTAATTGAGGTCGTAGCAGGTGCGTAGCGGCGTAGTCAGGCTGCCGCGCAACGAATCGGCGCGGGTGTAGGCAGCGGTTTTGGGCTGGAGGAGCTGGGCGGCGGCGGGATTCCGCAGCGTCAGGAACGCCAGCAACGCAAGGAGCAATTTCGCTTCATTCATCATGCAAAGCAACAACAGCACGGCGCAAGGCGGGCGTTTCCGCAGCGCGAACTTTCGCCACGCAGACCTGCACGCGACAAGCCGGGCGTAGTTTTGCGGCAGTTCATAGTGATTTTATGCCTGATTCTTCTACCACCGCGCCTTCGCGGGCCGCGTTATTCACAGCCTTTGCCCTGGTTTACCTCATTTGGGGCTCTACTTATCTGGTCATGAAGTTTGCCGTGGCCAGCATGCCGCCGCTGCTTATGGCGGGCACGCGCTACGGCCTGGCGGGGGGGCTGCTCTACGCCTTCATGCGCTGGCGGGGCGAGCCGGCCCCCACGCTGCGCGGCTGGGGCTACGCCGCCACGATTGGGGTGTGCTTGCTGGGCTTTGGCAACGGCGGCACCACCTTGGGGGTCATGTATTTGCCCAGCGGCATCACGGCCTTGCTGGTGGCCACGGTGCCCATGTTCCTGGCGGTGCTGGGGTGGCTGAGCGGGGTTTCGCCCAGGCCCACCAAATGGGTGGCGTTGGGCCTGGGCGCGGGCCTGGCGGGCATGTATCTCTTAGCCGCGCACCCCACGGCTACAGCCGTAAAGGTGCCGAACCACCAGAGTCTGGGGATGGGCATTGTGCTGCTGGCCTCGCTGGTGTGGTCCATCGGCTCGCTCTACGCCAAAAACCACCAGCCGGCCCCCTCCCCTTTTGCCTCCGGCGGCATGCAGATGCTGTGCGGTGGCGCGGCCATGCTCGTGGTGGGCCTGCTCCGGGGCGAAGCCACGGGGTTTGAACTGGCGCAGGTCACGGCCAAGTCCTGGCTGGCGTTCGCGTACCTGGTCAGCTTTGGCTCCGTGGTGGCGTTCACGGCTTATATCTGGCTGCTGCGGGCGGTAGAGCCGGCCTTGGCGGGCACTTATGCCTTCGTGAATCCGGTGGTGGCGGTGCTGCTCGGCTGGGCCTTCGCTGGCGAAAGCCTGAATCCGCAGATGCTGGGCGGCGCGGCCCTCATTGTGCTGGCCGTGGTGCTGGTGCTATTGGGCGGCCGCCGCCGACCCACAGCCCCGCAGCCCCAACTGGAGCCTTACTTGGTGAGCACAAACGGCCCCAACACCAGCGCATCCAGCCCGGACTGAAAGTAGCAGTCCAGCGCGTCGGCCGGCGACTCCACCAGGGGCATGCCGTTCACATTGAAGGACGTGTTGAGCAGCACCGGGGTGCCGCTGAGCTGCGCAAACGCCAGCAGCAACCGATGGAAAAGCGGGTTGTCATCGGCGCGCACGGTTTGGAGGCGGCCGGTGCCGTCGTCGTGCGTCACGGCGGGCAGTTGGGCCTGCGCCTCGGGGCGCAGAGCGAATACCTTCTCCATGAAATACGCGGTTTCGCCGGGCGGCAAGTCGAAGATTTCGCCCTGCCGCTCCTCCGGCACGGCCGGGGCGAAGGGCCGGAACCCTTCGCGGTATTTCACGCTCGCATTCACCCGGTCTTTCATATCGGCCCGCGTCGGGTCGGCCAGGATGCTGCGGTGGCCCAGGGCCCGCTGGCCAAATTCGGAGCCCCCCTGGAACCAGCCCACCACCTGCCCCTCGTGCAGCAAGGCGGCCGTAGCGGCGGCCACGTCGGCGGGGCGCTCGTAGCGCAGCTTGCGCCGGTTCAGCTCGGCTTCAAGCTCCGGTTCAGCATACGCGCGGCCGAAGAAGTTGTGCCGGCTGGGCGCGGCCGGCGGCGCGGTTTCGCCCAGCACAAAGCGGCGGCCATACAGGGCGCTGCCCACGCTGACGCCGGTATCATCGGGCGTGCCGCCAATAAAAATCTCTGCGTACGGCGTGCGCTGGCGCAGCTTGCCGTTGAGCACGGAGTTCATGAGCACGCCGCCGCCGAGCACCAGCCGGCGCTGGCCCGTGCGGGCGTGCAGGTTGGCCAGCAGCTCAAACACCACTTCCTCGGTAATGCGCTGCACGGTGGCCACTAAGTCGTATTCGCGCTGCGTGAGCGGTGCGTTGCGCGGCAGCGGCGGGCCCAGCAGCGCCACCAGCTTGGGCGAATAGTAATGCGGCGTGAACGGCAGGAAGAACTCAAAATAGCGCAGGTCCACGTCGAAGTGCAGGCCCGTGACGGTGATGAGAGGCCGGAGCACCTCGTAGTAGGTGCGTGAGTTGCCGCGGGCCGCCAGCGCCATCACCTTCCACTCGTCGCCGTTGGGCCGAAAGCCCAGAAAATCGGTGAATGCCGAATAGAACAGCCCCAGCGAATGCGGCGTGCGGTTGGCCGCCAGCTCGGTGACGCCCGCCGCCGTGGCCGTCCCGATTACTCCCGTCGTCGTTTCCCCAAAGCCATCAGCAATGAAGAAATCTGCTTCCGCGAAGCCGGATGGCAGCAGCGCGTTGCCCAAGTGCGCGTGGTGGTGGGCCACGTAATGCACCCGCATGCGCCCACCCCCGAGCCCGTGCAGGGTTTGGCCAATGCCCGCTACCCCGCCTTGCAGGGCCGCCAACTCGTTCAGGGCGAGCTGGGCCAGCTGGCCGCGGTCCTGAAGCGCCGTGGCCATGCCAAGCGTGGGCTTTGCCAAGTAAGGAGCTGGATTCCAGCCGATGAAGGCATCCGTAATGTCCCCAAGGGCGATGCCGGCCGCGTCGCAGCAGTAGCGAATGGCCTGGCGCGGAAACGATTTGTCCTGTTTCACGCGGCTGAGCCGTTCCTCCGCAATGGCCACCAGCACTTCGCCCGCCGGCCCTACCAAGCAAGCCGACGAATGAAAACCGCTACAATTAATCCCTAAAATAACCGATGCCATGAACGCGCGCAGGTAAGCAAAGCGCCAAATTACGCGCCAGCCTTCCGGCGCACGGCAAAGAAACGGTGTCGCCGCCCGGCAAGCGCGGCTTAGATTACATCGGACGCCACTCGCCATGGGCCGGCTGCTGCCCGCGCAGCAGGGCCGCGCCGCCGCCCAGTACCAGGGCATCCTCGCCCACGCCCACCAGCGCCACCGGCATCCCCGCCTGCTTGCTGATGCCCGTACGCAGCGCGTAGGTCACAAACGTGGCCGCCACCGCGGCTAGGCCGCCCAGCACCCCGCCGCTCACCGCACTGCCGTGGCGCGACTTGTACCAGGCCGCGCCCACCAGCGCCCCCGACAGCAGCCGCCCCAGCAAGGCCGGCGGCGCAATGCGGTCGGGGGTATTGGGCAGTTTGTCCATCACCATTTCGCCCGCGGCCATCACGTTCAGCAGCGTTGAGGCACCGGGCTTTTGCAAAAACCGCAATGGCGAACCCGCCAAGCCACTATGCGGCTGGGTCGAAAAGTAATGGCTCAAAAAGGCCGGAGCGCTCATGCTGCGCATGCCGGCCAGGGTGGCAAAGCCCATTACGGGCCAGAACTTCGCGGGACGATTGGGCTTGGTTGATTTTTTCATGGGGCAAGGAAAAGACTTTTTTTGAGTTGCCAGTTATTAGTTGTCCATTGTCAGTGACTTACCAACCAGTTGACTGACAACTGACAACGAGCAACGGACAACCCGTTTTCTTTTGAACGACTACTTAAACGCCATTCAGCAACATTGGGCTGGCCTGGACATAAAAAAAGCGGCCGGCACAAATTGCCGGCCGCTTTCCCCATTGGTTCATTTCCATTTACACGCCCAACAGCAGGCGGGTCGGGTCTTCGAGCAATTCCTTCACTCGCACCAGGAAACTGACCGACTCCCGGCCGTCGATAATGCGGTGGTCGTAGCTCAGGGCCAGGTACATCATAGGGCGAATCACCACTTGGCCGTTCTCGGCAATGGGGCGCTGCACGATGTTGTGCATGCCCAGGATGGCCGATTGCGGGGCGTTGATAATCGGGGTGCTCATCATGGAGCCAAACACGCCGCCGTTGGTGATGGTGAACGTGCCGCCGGTCATCTGCTCGATGGTGAGCTTGTTGTCGCGGGCCAGCGTGGCGAGGCGCACCACTTCTTTTTCGATGCCATCGAAGGAAAGCTGTTCGGCGTTGCGAATGACGGGCACCACCAGGCCCTTCGGGGCCGATACGGCAATGCTGATGTCGCAGAAGTCGTTGAATACGATATCGGTCCCGTCAATCTGGGCATTCACCGACGGCCACTCTTGCAGGGCCACGCACACCGCTTTGGTGAAGAAGGACATGAAACCCAGGCCCACGCCGTTTTTGGCCTTGAACTGGTCCTTGAACTTGGTGCGCAGGTCCATGATAGGCTGCATGTTCACCTCGTTGAAGGTGGTGAGCATGGCCGTCTCGTTCTTCACCGACACGAGGCGGCGAGCCACCGTTTTGCGCAGGTTGCTCATGCGCTCGCGGCGCTGGTTGCGGCTGCCGGCTGGTGCTGGGATGTTGGCGCTTGGTGCTTGGGCTGGTGCCGCCGCAGCGGGCGCAACAGCCGGCGCAGGTGCGCCCGCGGGCTTGGCCTGCGCATTCTGGGCATCTTCTTTGGTAATGCGGCCGTCGCGGCCGGTCCCGGCCACATCGGTGGCAGCAATGCCCTTCTCCCCAAGAATCTTGCCGGCGGCCGGCGAAGGCACGCCCGTGGCGTAAGTGGCCGCCCCACTGCTGGCGGGTGCCGTAGCCAAGGCCGCAACCGGAGCCGCCGCAGCCGGGGCCGCTGCCGCCGGGGCCGCTGCCCCGCTACCCCCTTCAATACGAGCAATTACGGTACCAATGGCAATGGTTTCGCCTTCCTTCACGGCGTGGCGCAGGGTGCCGGCCGCTTCGGCCGGCAGCTCAAACGTGGCTTTGTCCGATTCCAGCTCGGCAATCACTTCGTCACGGCTCACTTGCGCGCCGTCCTCTTTCAGCCACTTGGCCACCGTCACTTCGGTAATGGACTCGCCTACGGCGGGGATTTTCATTTCCACGGTGCCGGCCCCAGCGGCCGGGGCCGGCGCTGCTGTTGCTGCCGCGCCACCTTCCGGCGTGCCGCCGTAGCCGGCCTGGTCGCTGGCCGCGGGGTTCTCTTCGCCCTTGCTGATGGGGTCGCCGGCGGGTGCGGCAGTGGGGGCCGGCGCAGAAACGGGGGCTTTAGCTGCTGGGGCAGTGCTGCCGCTGGCGGCCCCGTTCAAATCAGCAATCACGGTGCCGATGCCGATGGTCTCCCCCTCGGCCACGCGGATTTTCAGTACGCCATCGGCTTCGGCCGGCAGCTCAAACGTGGCTTTGTCCGACTCCAGCTCGGCGATAACCTCATCGCGTTTCACGGCCTCGCCGTCCTTTTTGAGCCACTTGGCAATGGTGACTTCGGTGATGGATTCGCCAACGGCGGGAATTTTGATTTCGATGGGCATGGAGTGGAAGCGTGTATTTGGAGTTTTATTAAATCAGAAACGCTTGGGCCAGTGGCCGGAGCTTGGTTTGAAAACGAGTAGCCATGGCCAGCAAATTGGCCGAGGTGTAGCTGGGCGCGTCGTCGGTTTCATAGCGCAGCTCCACGGCAAACTCGTTGAGGACGGCCGCATCGGCCAGGTCTTGTTGCGTAAACTGAATGACATTTGCCTGCTGAAGTGGCGGCAGCAACTTCGTCAGGTCGTGAATGAACGGCGCGGGCAGCACCGAGGCGACTAGCACGGCTTTGAGGTATTTCTCCGTAGCCTGCTGGCAGTGGAAACCAATATTCTCGTAAAGATGCGGACTGGCTTGCAGCAGTGTTTCAGCAGCTTCCATGTCACGGTCAGCTGTCAAAAGCGACATTGCTACTCGTTTCTGTTCAGGTGTGCTAGGCGGCATATAGTAGCCGGCCCTGCTGCTCGGCAATGGTTTCTACAGATTGAAAAATGCCCGCAGCCCGTACCATCTCCGCTGGTGTACGAATCAGGATATCCATTGCGGGGGCATCAGTGCCCCAGAGCAACGTGCGAATAGCAATGGCGCGCTCCGACCGCTTAGCCTCCGCGTCCTTTTTGATGATGAGCAAATCCAGGTCGCTATGCTCCGTGGGCACCCCGTAAGCATACGAGCCGAACAGAATAATCCGGTCGGGCGCGTAGCCTTCCACAATGCGCTGCACAACGGCTTGGATTTGCTCTTCGGTTATCATGTTTTTAAGCCATTAGCTGATGGCTACTAGCTATTAGCTCCTTTTTATTGAGTGAAGCTAACAGCTAATAGCCATCAGCTAACAGCTTAATATTTAGTCCTGCTTCTTGGCTATTTCGGCGGTATCCTTAATGTTGCCGTCGGCCACGGCTTCCTTGGGCTTGTCGAAGGCGCGGGCTACGAGGTCTTTCTGCTCCCTCACGTGGATTTTGTTGTAGCCCGTGGCCGGAGAGGCCGAGGGCTTGCGCGAAATCACGTCCTCCAATTCGCGGCGCATGTAGCGGAGCATGAAGTTCCAGTAGCCCATGTTTTCGGGCTCTTCCTGCACCCAGTACACCTTGGCCTTGGGGTACTTGGCCAGCTCAGCGGCGAGCTGCTTTTTGGGGAAAGGGTGCAGCTGCTCCAGGCGCACGATGGCCACGTCCTTGCGGTCGGAAGTGCGCTGTTCGTCCAGTAGGTCGTAGTACACTTTGCCCGAGCACAGCAGCACCCGCTTCACTTTCTTGGCCTCGGCAAAATCATCGCCCAGCACCTCACGGAAATGCCCGCCGGTGAACTCCTCCAGCGGCGATACGCACTGCGCGTTGCGCAGCATGCTTTTGGGCGACATCACCACCAGCGGCTTGCGAAAGCTCCACGTCAGTTGCCGGCGCAGGGCGTGGAAGAAGTTGGCCGGCGTGGTGATGTTGGCCACCACAATGTTGTTCTCGGCTGCCAATTGCAGGAAGCGCTCGGGGCGCGCATTGGAGTGCTCCGGCCCCTGGCCTTCGTAGCCGTGCGGCAACAGCATCACCAGGCCATTCATGCGCTGCCATTTGCTTTCGGAGCTCACCACAAACTGGTCAATCATGGTCTGGGCGCCGTTGGCGAAGTCGCCGAACTGCGCTTCCCATACCACCAGGGCCGTGGGGTTGGCCATGCCGTAGCCGAATTCAAAGCCCAGCACCGCGTACTCGCTCAGCAGCGAGTTGAAGATGCTTAGCTTCTGGTTTTCGCCTTCAAGGTTGTTGAGCGAGTTGTACGGAGCCGAAGTTTCGGCATCGTGCAGCACCGCATGGCGGTGCGAGAACGTGCCGCGCTGCACGTCCTGGCCGCTCACCCGCACAATGTGGTTTTCGGTGAGCAGCGAGCCGTAGGCCAGCAATTCGCCGGCCGCCCAGTTCAGCACGCGGGTTTCGTAGAACATCTTGCGGCGCTCCTTCAGCAGGTTGTCGATCTGCGTGATGGGCTTGAAACCCTCGGGGATCGTGGTCAGGGCCTTGGCCACCTTTTCCACCACGTCCGCCGAAACACCGGTTTCGGGCGACTGGTTAAAGTCCTCCGGGGTGCTGCGGCGCAGGCTGCGCCACTCGTTTTCCAGGGCCTGGTACTTGTAGGGCAGCGCCTGCTGCTTCACCATGTCGAGGCGGGCTTGGAGCGTGTCGCGGAACTCCTTGTCCATCTGGTCGGCCAGCGCGGCGTCCACGTCGCCGCGCCGCACCAGCGTGGCG
>JBBQSQ010000178.1:0-9432 GCA_038213745.1 Cytophagales bacterium | reverse complement strand
AGATGCTTCGGCTGCGCTCAACATGACCGTTTGAATAAGTTTGTCAAGCAAAGGCGGCCTTCACCGCCGCCCGGTACTCCTCAAAAAACGCCGCGTTGGTCTTCGAGTCGGTGAAGACTTCCAGAAGGGCCGCGCCGGTTTCGGCTGCAAAGAAAACCGGTAGCGCGGCTTCTAGTTCTTCAAACGACGAAACCGGGAAGTAGCGCAAGTTAAAATCTTTGGCCGTATTCTCAGCCGTGAGCGCTTGGCGCGTCTCAAAAAATTCCTCCAGCTCCGGCTGCTGCCGCGGCCCGTCGATGATGCGGAAGATGCCGCCGCCGTGGTTGTTGAACAGCACCACCCGCAAATTGGGCAGCGCGTAGTTGTGCCAGAAGGCGTTGCGGTCATAGAAAAACGCCACGTCGCCGGTGAGGATAATCACGCCGATGTCGGTGCGGTCCTGGCACAGGCGCATGGCCTCAATCATCTCCTGCACCGTGAGGGGTGTGAAGGCGTTGTGCACCTGCGGCCGGTTGATGCTGATTTTGGCGATGCCGCCAAACTGCGTGAAGAGAATTTCTTTGAACTCCTTGATGGGGGTCCAGGTAATTTGGTCAGGCATATTGGGTTGAAGTTTTCTCTGCGAACCTCAGCGAAACCACTGCGAACCTCAGCGAGAATAGGATGACTTAGTTCTCGCCGAGGTTCGCAGTGGTTTCGCTGAGGTTCGCAGAGGTGGTTTAAGAAAAAGCTTGTTTCACCGCCGCCCGGTATTCCTCAAAAAACGCCGCGTTGGTCTTCGAGTCGGTGAAGACTTCCAGAATGGCCGCGCCGGTTTCGGCTGCAAAGAAAACCGGTAGCGCGGCTTCTAGTTCTTCAAACGACGAAACCGGGAAGTAGCGGAGGTGAAAATCCCGCGCCGTGTTCTCGGCCGTCAGCGCTTGGCGCGTCTCAAAAAACTCCTCCAGCTCCGGCTGCTGCCGCGGCCCGTCGATGATGCGGAAGATGCCGCCGCCGTGGGTGTTGAACAGCACCACCCGCAAATTGGGCAGCGCGTAGTTGTGCCAGAAGGCGTTGCGGTCATAGAAAAACGCCACGTCGCCGGTGAGCAGCACTACCGGGCGGTTGGGCTGGGCCAGCGCCGCACCCACGGCCGTGCTGGTGCAGCCATCGATGCCGCTGGTGCCGCGGTTGGCAAACACTTCAATTTGCCGGCCTTGCGGAATGCCGAGGATGTTGGCGTAGCGCACGGCCATGCTATTGGCCAGGTGCAGGGCAGTGGTTTCCGGCAGCGCCGCCAGGGGGTGGCGGAAGGCGGAGAACTCGTTGAAGGGCTGGGTGGCGTCGGTGAAGAAATTTGATATAAAAGTATTGGAACCGCGTTCTGCCGCTTGCCACGACGCGATGGCTTCGTCATCAAGACTATCGGGCCCAATGGCCAGATTAGCGAAAAAGGTGGCTGGTTCGACGCGAATTACTTCCGTTAAGCTGCGAAAGGTGTCTGCCACCGGGCCACTGGCTTGAATATGCCAGTGTTGGCGAGGAGCAGCATTGCGCAAGAAAAGCTTTAGGCTTTTAGAGATAAGGGAATTGCCGAAGGTGATAAGCAAGTCTGGCCGTAAAGTAACTTTCTGATGGTCAGATAATCCTGCGAGAAATACGTCTTGTTTATTAAAAGTGTAGTGAGTGCCAGCATCAACGTTGGCAATAGTGTCAGCAACGATGGGAATACAAAAGGTGCTCGAAAATTCTGCCAGGGCGCGGTTCAGTTCTTCGTCAGCCGGTTGCTGCCCGGCTACAATCAATCGCCGACCGATTGATTGTAACTCCGTTGCGAAAGGAGTGAATTGCTCTCTCGTAAAGCTCGGTTTGTTAGTTGTTTTCGAAATAATCTTCACATCCTGCTCGTACCGAATTTCCTCCCCCGCCTTCGGATAAAACGGTTCCCGCAACGGCACATTCACCTGCACCGGCCCAGCGGGCGCGGCCTGCGCCAGATTAATAGCTTCATTAATTATTCGGGCCGAATACCACTTGGCATCGGGGTGCGCGGTATCGACCGGAAACTCGAACGCACCCTTGGCATGGGCACCGTATAAATTGTGCTGCCGGATGGTTTGCCCATCGAGCTGGTCAATCCATTCCGGCGGGCGGTCGGCGGTGAAAATCACCAACGGGATTTGCTGGAAAAAGGCCTCCGCCACGGCGGGCGCGTAGTTCAAACTGGCCGTGCCGGAGGTGCAGACCAGCGCCACCGCCCGCCGCTGGGCCTGCGCGATGCCCAGGCCGATGAAGGCGGCGGCGCGCTCATCGGGCACCACGCGCACGGTCAAATTGGGGTGGCGGGCGAAGGCTAGCGTGAGCGGGGCCGAGCGCGAGCCGGGCGACAAAACGACATCGGTGATGCCGTGGCGGGCGCAGATTTCGGCGATGTTATAAACGGCCTGCATAGGGTCAGTGAACAGTTAACAGTGAGTAATGAACAGTTATTTGGGAGCAGCTTGAACAGCATTATGTACTGTTCACTGCTAACTGTTCACTGAAGCACCGCGCTTATGGTTTGCATCTTCATCTGGGTTTCCTGCCACTCGCGGGCGGGGTCGGAGTCGATGGTGAGGCCGGTGCCGGCGTAGAGAACGGCCTCGGTGGCGCGCAGTTGCAGGCAGCGCAGGTTCACGAAGAGGCGCGAGATGCCGGGTGCCACCACGTTCACTGGCCCGAGGAAGCCGCTGTAGTAGGCGCGGTCGTAGCCTTCGTGCTGCTGCAAAAAGGCCAGGGCCGGCACCTTGGGCATGCCCCCCACGGCAGACGTGGGGTGGAGCAGCCGCAGCATGTCGGTGCCGAGCGAAGCGGGGGAGGGCACGTTCTGCAAATCCACTTCAAAGTCGGTGCGCAGGTGCAGCACCTGCCCGGCGTCCACCGTGCGCGGGCCGGTTTCGTGGTATTCGCGCAAGCGCAACTGCTTGAAACAGCTCACGATGTAGCGGGCCACCAGGGCCTGCTCCTCAATTTCCTTCTGCCGCCAAATGGCCGCCTGGGGTAGCAGGCCCGGCGTGAGCGGCTGCGTGCCGGCCAGCGCCATGGTACGAAACTGCCCGTCGGCCGTGACCTCCGCCAGCACTTCCGGCGAGGCCCCCAGCCAGGTGCCCACCCCTGGCACGCTCACCAGCGACACAAAAGCGCGTGGGTACTGCTGGCTGAGCTCGGCAAAGGCCACCAGCGGGTCGAACCCGACCGGCAGTGGCCGGCGGGCGGCCCGCGATGATACCACTTTCAGCACCTCTCTGGCTTGGATTGCGGCCACGCCGGTACGGACCAATTCGGTGTATTCGGCCTCGGTAGCGGAGTGGGGCATCGGCCGAGGGCTGTAGTGCCAGGCCATGTCCGCCAGCGGAGGCTGCGCCAGCCAGGCCGTGAGCAGCGGCACCAGCTCGCGGGCGGCGGCGCTGCTCAGGGACACCGTTTCGGGGTGCGCCACGTCGTAGCGCACATCGGCCGGTAAAAAGAGCGCCGGATTGTGGTCGGAATCGCGAAAGGGAAAAAAGGCGAAACCGGCCGGGGCTTGGGCATCGAGCGCCGGCGGCAGGCCCGTGTAGGCGGCTTCGAGGGAGCGGGCCACCAGTAGGCGCGGGTGCTCATCGCCGGGCTCGCGCCACACGGCCAGCGGCCGACCGGTGCGCAGGGCCCCGGCCACAAGGTGCCGCAGCCGGGCCGGGGCATCGAGGCCCGCCGCTACGGCCGGCCAGGGCAGTTGCCGAAAGGACGCGGCTTGCATCTAATCGGCCTGTGGGCTCGCGACCGGTAAGTCAATCACGGCCATGGTAATGCGGCTGATGCAGACCAGCGCCCCGGTTTCTTCGTGCGTGATGCGGATTTCCCACACCTGCGTGCTCCGGCCGATGTGCAGCGCCGTGGCACGCCCCCGCACCCAGCCGTTGCGCACGCCTTTGAGGTGGTTGGCGTTAATTTCCAAGCCTACGCAGGCCTGCTTGGCCCGGTCGATGCGCAGGGCGGCGGCGAGGCTGCCCAGGGTTTCGGCAAACGCCACCGAGGCCCCGCCGTGCAGCAGGCCCATGGGCTGGTGGGTGCGGCCGTCTACGGGCATGCGGCCTTCAAGGTAGTCGGCGTGCACTTCGGTGATTTCCATGCCGAGGGCGTCGGCCAGGGTGGGGCGGGAAGCCGTCCAGCTCTTTACTTCTTCCAGAGTCATTTCAATAGTGGTCAACGGTCAACGGTTAATGGTGAATAGTAAAATAAAAAAGCGGCGTTTAACTCAAGCATATTCTTCGCAAGCCACTAATTGTTCACCACTAAACGCTAACCACTAAAAGCCAAACCCCGTACTTTGAGGAATTGTTGATGCGTTTCTACGCAAAACTACTACCCAACGTGAGGCCCCGAACCATCTTTCTCCTGCGCCACGGCCAGACCGATTTCAACGTGCGCGGCATTGTGCAGGGCAGCGGCGTCGATTCGAGCCTGAACGACACCGGCCGCCGCCAGGCGGCGCAGTTTTTTGCGGCCTACGGCCATGTCCCGTTTCATAAGGTTTACACCTCGGCCCTGCGCCGCACCCACGAGTCGGTGCAGCACTTTCTCGACCTCGGCTTGCCCCACGAAGCCCACGCCGGCCTCAACGAAATAAGCTGGGGCGTGCGCGAAGGCACCCGCATCACCATGGCGGAAGACGCCGAATACCGCCAGGTGCTGGCTGGCTGGGTGGCCGGCGACACCCACGCCCGCCTCACCGGCGGCGAAAGCCCGGAGGAGGTGGCGGCCCGCCAACGCCCGTTCATCGAGCTGCTCAAAGCCCGCGACGACGAGGAAACCGTGCTCATTTGCATGCACGGCCGCGCCATGCGCGTCATGCTCTGCCAACTGCTCAACTACCCGCTCAGCTGTATGGAAGGCTTCGAGCACAGCAACTTATGCTTGTATAAACTGGAGTTCACCGGCACGGTGTTCACCATTAAGAACTTTCTGGACGTTTCGCATTTGCAGGCGTAACGGGCGTTAATCGGCAAAAAAACGTCATGCCGAGCGCAGCCGAGGCATGACGTTCTACTTCTGCTGCCTGCCCATTATTCTCCCGCCCGCAACATTGCCCCGCCAACTTTTCGGGCTAATTTTGGCCCCTTCAATCCAAGCGCTACAAATCCGATGGCCGAAATCATAAAAATGCCCAAAATGAGCGACACGATGACCGAAGGGACCATCGCGGCCTGGCTTAAAAAAGTGGGTGATAAAGTTAAATCCGGGGATATCCTGGCCGAAGTCGAAACCGACAAGGCCACCATGGAGCTGGAGAATTACGAAGACGGCACGTTGCTCTACATCGGGCCCAAGGCGGGTGAGGCGGTGGCCGTGGATGGGGTTTTGGCCATTGTAGGTAAGGAGGGCGAAGACTTTGCCGCCCTGCTAAACGGCGGCACTCCCGCTGCCCCCGCTGCTGCCCCGGCCCCGGCAGCGCCTGCCGCCCCAGTGGCCGAGGCTCCCAAAGCCGCTCCTGCTACTCCGGCTCCGGCTCCGGCTCCGGCTGCTGCCGTTCCTGCGCCGGCCGCTGCGGCTCCGGCGGCTCCCACCAATGGCAAAAAAGCCACCGTGGTGCGCATGCCTAAAATGAGCGACACGATGACTGAGGGCACCATTGCCGCCTGGCTCAAAAATGTGGGCGACAAAGTGAAATCCGGAGACATCTTGGCCGAAGTCGAAACCGACAAAGCCACCATGGAACTCGAAAACTACGAAGATGGCACGTTGCTTTACACCGGCCCCAAGGCGGGTGAGGCGGTGGCCGTGGATGGCATCTTGGCCATCATCGGGGAAGAAGGCGCTGATATTCAAGCCCTGATAGGTGGCCAAAGCGGTGGTGCCGCGCCGGCCTCGACAGCGGCTCCCGCGCCCGCTGAAGCGGCTCAGGCCCCGGTGGCCGAAACGGTGCCCCCGGCTCCGGCGGCTGCTCCCGCACCGGCCGCCGCGGCCCCGGTTGGTGGCCGCATCCTGGCCTCGCCGCTCGCCAAGAGCATTGCCAAAGAGAAAGGCATCAACCTGTCGCAGGTAGTGGGCAGTGGCGACAATGGCCGCATCGTGCAGCGCGACGTGGAGAATTTCCAGCCTTCCGGTGCTGCTGCCGCGGCGGCTCCGCAAGCGGCACCGGCTGCCCCAGCTTCTGACCCAGCGCCGGCACCGCAAGCTGCTGCTCCGCAAGCCGCCGCCCCGGCTGCCCAAGCACCAGGCACCACCAACCAAGCACCAAACGACAGCTACACCGACACGCCCGTATCGCAGATGCGCAAGGTGATTGCCAAGCGCTTGTCAGAAAGCCTGTTCACGGCCCCGCACTTCTATCTCACGATGGAAATCAGCATGGACAAGGCCATGGAAGCCCGCGTGAAGCTCAACGAGCTGTCGCCGGTGAAACTGAGCTTCAACGACCTTGTGCTGAAGGCCACGGCCATGGCCTTACGCCAGCACCCGGTGGTGAACTCGTCGTGGCTCGGCGATAAAATTCGGCAGAACAAGCTCATCAACATCGGCGTAGCTGTAGCGGTGGACGAAGGCCTGCTGGTGCCCGTGATTCGCAACGCCGACCAGAAAGGCCTTTCGCAAATCGCCACGGAGGTGAAAGAGCTGGCTGGCAAAGCCAAGACCAAGAAGCTGCAACCCGCCGAGTGGGAGGGGAGCACCTTCACCATTTCGAACCTGGGCATGTTCGGCATCGACGAATTCACGGCCATCATCAACCCGCCCGACGCCTGCATCCTGGCCGTGGGCGGCATCAAGCAAACCCCCGTGGTGCGCGACGGCCAGATAGTTATCGGCAACATCATGAAAGTGACCCTGAGCTGCGACCATCGCGTGGTGGACGGCGCAACCGGCGCGGCCTTCCTGCAAACGCTAAAAGGCTTGCTGGAAGACCCCATGCGCATGCTTATTTGAGGAAAAAGACTGACATTCTGAAAAATTTGTATAGGCTTTTACCTATAAATTTAAAAACCAGCTTTAACCGGCTGGTTTTTTTATGCCCTTGGGAGTTAGCTTGCACGAGTTGAAACGCTCGTTTTCAGCATGCGGTCTCTTTCCTCTCACCTGATAACTACTGCTCGCACCATGAAAAAAAGTCTACTTATTGCGCCCATTTGCCTGGTAACCAGTATGGCCTGGGGCCAGAGCACTAACCTGACCGGCCAAGTGCAGGACGCCGCCGGGCAGCCGGTCATTGGAGCCACGGTGGTGGAAAAAGGCACCAACAACGGCACCTCCACCGGCCCCGATGGCCGGTTCTCGTTCCGAACCCGCACCACGCAGCCCCGGCTGGTCATCAGTTCGCTGGGCTACGCCACGCAGGAAGTTGTCAGCCAGGGCGGCAGCCTCACCATCAAGCTGGCCGAAAGCAGCACCAGCCTCGACGCCGTGCAGGTGGTGGGCTCGCGCAGCCAGAACCGCACCGTGACCGACTCGCCCTCGCCGGTCGACATCATTGATATTCGGGAGGTGACGGCCAAAACCGGCCAACTCGACGTGAACCAGCTGCTGCAATTTGTGGCACCCTCGTTCAACTCGAACCGCCAGACCGGGGCCGATGGAGCCGACCACGTGGACCCCGCCAGCCTGCGCGGCCTGGGCCCCGACCAAACCCTGGTGCTCGTGAACGGCAAGCGCTGGCACCAGTCGGCCCTCGTGAACCTGTTTGGCAGCCGGGGCCGGGGCAACACCGGCACCGATTTGAACACGATTCCGGCCGCCAGCATCGAGCGGATTGAGATTTTGCGCGACGGGGCCTCGGCCCAGTACGGCTCCGATGCCATTGCGGGCGTCATCAACATCGTGCTCAAAACCAGCGTGAACGAACTCACCGCCAACGTAAACTACGGCGCGTACGACGCCAAATACCGCTTCGATGACAAGAAATTCGACGGCGGCAACTTCAACGCCAACCTCAACTACGGGGTGGGCGTGGGCCAGGGCGGCTTCGTAAATGCCACCGTCGATTTCAACCAGCGCCAGCACACCCAGCGGGCCAACGTGCCGGGCCCGGATGGCATTCAGCGCCGCCAGTACGGCGACCCAAAGGCCAATAACACGTCGGTCTACCTGAACAGCAAGCTCCCCATCAATGAGAATATTTACGCCTATGTGTTTGGGGGCGTGAACTTTCGCAAGGGCGAGGCCTACGCCTACACGCGCTTCCCCACGGTGCTTGATGAGAACGACAACCCCATCCCGAACCCGCGCAGCAACCCCACGCTCTACCCCAACGGCTTCGACCCCATCATCACCAGCGCACTCACCGATGCGCACGGCGCGGTAGGGGTGCGGGGCACGTTCGGCGGCTTCGATGTGGATTTAAGCAATGGCTTCGGCTCCAACCGCTTTCACTATGGCGTGGAAAACACGCTGAACGCCACGCTGGGCGCGGCTTCGCCCACGTCGTTTGACGCGGGCGGCTTCCAGCTCCAGCAAAACGTGGTGAACCTCAACCTGAGCCGCAACTTCAAAACGGTGCTGCAAGGCCTGAACGTGGCCATCGGCAGCGAATACCGCCGCGAATGGTACTCGCTTTTTGCCGGCGAGGAAGGCTCGTACCGTAAATACCCCGGCGCGCTCAGCGAGCGGGCCGCGGGCTCACAAGGCTTCCCGGGCTTCCAGCCGCGCAATGAGGTGAAGGCCAGCCGCGACAACATCGGCGTGTATGCTGATGCGGAACTGGACGTGACTAAGGCCTTTTTGCTAGCGGGCGCGGTGCGGTTTGAAAACTACTCGGATTTCGGCAGCAACGTGACCGGCAAGCTGGCCACCCGCCTGAAGCTGAGCGAAACGTTCTCGTTGCGCGGCACCGTGAGCAGTGGCTTCCGGGCTCCTTCGCTGGCGCAGGTTAACTTCAACACCGTGTTTACCAACGTGGTGGGCGGGGTGCCGGTCGATATTCTGCTGGACCGCAACAACGGACCGGTGTCGCGGGCAGTGGGCATTCCGGCCCTCACGCAGGAGCGGTCGCAGTCGGCCAGCGTAGGCTTCACGGGCCGCGCCGGCTCGGTGCTCAGCTTCACCGTGGACGGCTACTACATCCACATCAAGGACCGGATTGTGCTCACCGGCACGTTTGCCGATGACGACGATAAAATCGGGCCCATCCTGCAGAGCCTGAACGTGGGCCAGGCCCAGTTCTTCGCCAACGCCGTTTCGACCGATACCTGGGGCCTGGATGTGGTGCTGGCCAACACCCAGGGCGTGGGCGCGGGCCGCCTCACCACCACATTGGCTGCCAACCTCAACCGCCTGCTCATCGTGGGCAATGCCAAAACAACGCCGGGCCTGGCGGGCAAAGAAGAAATCTTCTTCGGTGTGCGCGAGCAGGCGTTTGTGAAAGCCTCTGCGCCGCCCTACAAGGTCAACCTGACGTTTGATTACAGCCTGGGCCGCTTTGGCGCGCTGGTGCGGCTGGTGCAGTTC
>JBBQSQ010000177.1:0-9478 GCA_038213745.1 Cytophagales bacterium | reverse complement strand
TTCGGCGGAGCAGTCCCCCGGGCAGCGCCACCGAATCGGTGCGGTAAGCCCCCCGCAGGGCCGCTTTGTTGATGTCGGCCTGAAAGAACACCTGAAGCTCGTCTTCCCATTTCACAGTGGGCACGCGCACCGTTTCGGTGGCGTTGCCGCGCAGGCGCACGCGCTTGGTCACGGCCGCGTGGCGTTGGGCCAACTGCGCCACCTGCTGCGTAAGCAGTCCCTTCACATCAAAGTACAGCGGGCGGCGAGCCACGGGCGCGGCCGGCCCGGCCTCGACGCAGCCCGCCAGCAGCGCAGTCCCCAGCAGCAGCGCCGGCCAGCGCGAAACCAACGGCCCCAATCCCATCCCGGCCAAACGGTTACGCATTCGGAACCGCTGGGCTAGTGCGACGTAGCAGGCTCAGGCCCGTCATTTCGGCAGGTTGGGCCAGGCCCATAAGCGCCAGAATGGTGGGGGCCAGGTCGCCCAACTTGCCGTCGGCCAGCGTGCCCTGGTAATCGTTGTCGGCCAATATACACGGCACCAAGTTGGTGGTGTGGGCGGTGTTGGGCGAGCCGTCGGCGTTGCGCATGAACTCGGCGTTGCCGTGGTCGGCAATAATAATGCTGGCGTAGCCGGCCGCCAGCGCGGCTTCTACCACGGCGCGGGCGCAGGCATCGGTGGTTTCCACGGCTTTCACCACAGCCTCAAACACGCCGGTATGGCCCACCATGTCGGGGTTGGCGAAGTTCAGCACCACAAAATCAGCCGCCCGGGCTTGCAGCTCCGGAATGATGGCATCGCGCAGCTCGGCGGCGCTCATCTCGGGTTGCAGGTCGTAGGTCGCCACTTTGGGCGAAGCCCGCAGAATGCGCCTTTCGCCCTCGAATTTCACCTCGCGGCCGCCCGAGAAGAAGAACGTGACGTGCGGGTATTTCTCCGTTTCGGCAATGCGAATCTGGCTTTTGCCGTTGGCAGCCAGCACTTCGCCCAGCGTATTGTCCAGGTTGTCTTTTTCAAATACGGGCGTCACGCCCACAAAGGTGTCGTCGTAGTTGGTGAGCGTGAGGTAGTGCAGGTTGAGGCGCTGCATCTGGAAGGCGTGCATGTCCTGCTGGGTCAGTACCTCGGTGATTTCGCGGCCGCGGTCGGTGCGGAAGTTGAAGCACAGCACCACATCACCCTCCTCGATGGTAGCCAGCGGCTGGCCGTCGGCCCCCGTCTTCACAATGGGCTTCAGGAACTCATCCGTAACCCCTTCTTTGTACTGCTCCTGAATGGTTTGAATCAGGTTTTGTGACGGCGTACCGACGCCGTTTACCAACAGGTCGTAGGCCACCTTCACCCGTTCCCAGCGCTGGTCGCGGTCCATGGCGTAGTAGCGGCCCACCACCGAGGCAATTTTGGCCCCGCTGCGCACCAGCGATTCCTCCAGCTCGTTCACGTAGCGCACCCCGCTTTTGGGGTCCGTGTCGCGGCCATCCGTGAAGGCGTGTACGAACACGTGGCGCACCCCCGCCTCATGGGCAATAGTGCACAGCGCTTTCACGTGGTCGATGTGCGAATGCACGCCGCCATCGCTCAGCAAGCCAATCAGATGCAGCGGCTTATCGTTGGCGACAGCGTATTCAAACGCCTTCACCAGGGCAGGCATTTGGCCCAGTTTCCGCTCGCGGATGGACTTGCCGATGCGTACCAGCTCCTGGTTGACCACCCGGCCCGCCCCAATGTTCATGTGGCCCACTTCCGAGTTGCCCATCTGCCCCTCGGGCAGGCCCACGGCCTCGCCCGACGCCTGCAAGGTGCTGTGTGGAAAGCGCTGCAACAGCTCGTGGTAAAACGGCGTACTAGCGGTATCAACCGCCGAAACCGCCGTATTTGGGGCTATGCCCCACCCATCCAGAATCACCAATAGTACCTGCTTACTCATCCCGCAAAGATACGGCAGCCCCGCCCCATGGGTTGGAATTATCTACCTTCACCGGCCCTTTCATTTGAGCTCTTTTTTACTGCATTCGCCGCAATCATAACACACGCCTTTACTTCCTGGCATTATTTTCGCTTTAAAATTCGCCGTGTATGATGCACTTATTACTTTACTAATGAAACGCTATTTAATTAGGACGCTATTTCTGGGATGGCTATTCCTGTTCGGTGCCGTAGCGGCACACGCGCAGGACGATAATCTGGGGGCCGTGCGCTCGGCCCTGCGCAATGGGTCTTCCCGGGAGCTGTCGCAATATTTCGCTCCTACGGTTGAGATTGGCTTCGACGGTGAGAAACAAACCGTTAACGCCACGCAGGCCGAAATTATCGTGAAAGATTTTTTCGCCAAAAACACGCCCAGCAGCTTCGAGTTCATTCACCAGGGCGAGAGCAAAGAAGGTATTCAATACGCCATTGGGCGCTACGCGGGCCGCAACGGCACCTACCGGGTGTTTGTGAAACTGAAGCCTTCGCGCGGTGCGCCAACCATCGACACGTTGGATTTTACGAAGGAGTAATTTTCAGGCAATTCTATTTTGAAGCCCCAGCCGTTAGTGGTTGGGGCTTTTTTGTGGGTTATTATTTAAGCACTCCGGTCAGCCACGCGGAGTTTGGCCCGTCTGGGGGCTTTGCTAGCGCGCTTCGGGCAACGTTCTTTTCATTCGCAAAGGCCGGGACCGTACCTTTGTGCCGTGCATATTCCTCCTGCTTCTTATCTCACGCCCGAAGCCCTGACCACCTTCATCCGCACGGCGCTGGCCGAGGATGTGGGCGACGGCGACCACTCGGCCCTGGCCGCCATCCCGGCTGCTGCCCGCAACCGGGCCCATCTGCTGGTGAAGGGCGAAGGCCTGCTGGCCGGTATGGCCCTGGCCCCGCTCATTTTCAAGGAAGTAGACCCCACCTTGCAAATGACCGCGCTGCTGGCCGACGGCACGCCCGTGAAATACGGCGACATCGCCTTCACCATTGAAGGACCGGCGCGCAGCATTCTCACGGCCGAGCGGCTGGTGCTCAACTGCATGCAGCGCATGAGCGGCATTGCGACCTACACGGCACACCTGAACACGCTGCTGGCCGGCACCAAGGCCAAGCTGCTCGACACCCGCAAAACCACGCCCAACTTCCGCCTCTGCGAGAAATGGGCCGTGCTCATCGGCGGCGGCGTGAACCACCGCTACGGGCTGTTCGACATGATAATTCTGAAGGACAACCACGTAGACTACGCCGGCGGCGTGGCTCAGGCCATTGCGGCCACGCACGCTTACCTGGCCGAAACCGACCGGCAGCTACCCATCGAAATTGAAACCCGCTCGTTGGCCGAGGTGCAGCAGACGCTGGATGTCGGCGGCATCGCCCGCATCATGCTCGACAACATGCCGCCCGACCAGCTGCGCGAGGCCGTGGCCCTCATTGGCGGGCGCTACCCCACCGAAGCCAGCGGCGGCATCACGGAACAGACCATTGCCGAAGTAGCGCGCACGGGCGTCGACTACATCTCGGTGGGAGCCCTCACGCATTCTGTCAAAAGCCTCGATTTGAGCTTAAAAGCGTATTGAGAAATGTGAGTGATGTGATGATGTGAAAATGTGTTGCGCATCAAATGCTTCCTTTTCGCATCAGCATATGTTATACATTTTCACATTTCAACACATCATCACATTTTCACATCTATAAAAGATGAACCAACCCAACCAACGGGGCGGAGGCGGCGGCTTCCGCCAGTCACAGCAGGCGTCGCCGCTGGCCATTCGCACCAAGAAAACGCAGCTTACCACCGATATGTACACCCGCCTGGTGATGGGCGAGGTGTGGAAAAAGGACTGGTATTACGCCCTGATTCCGTTTGCCCTGGGGCTGCTGCCGGCTTTGTTCGTGCATTCGTGGTGGTGGCTGGCGCTGAGCGTGGTGCTCACGGTGCTGTTCGTGCTGTTCCGCTCGGCCCAGGTGACGGGCGTGACCCAGATGGAGCAGAGCAAGCCCCTGTTTGAGCGCATGAACTTTGAGATGGACAACAAGCAGCTGCTGCTGCGCGTAGGCCCGGAGAAGGCCATGCAGCTGACCTGGGACATGATTGGCAGAGCCCGCCGCGATGCCGATGCCTACCTGCTGTACCTGAAGCCCGGCACCCCGCCCGCCGACACGGCCGGCTGGCGCGTGTGGCTGGCCCGCACGTTCGACGTGCCCGTGTTTTTACATTTGCCCCTGCGCGTCTTCAATTCGCCCAACGACTTGAAGCTATTTGAAGCCCTGCTGCGCCGCAAAAGCCTGCTGCCGGCCGAGGCCGGCGTCACCACCGTTTAATTTTATTCCCCCTGCTAATTTTATCCCGATGAAATTGACCCACCCCTTACTGCTGGCCGTGGCCACCGCTTCGCTGGTCCTGACTTCGTGCAGCAGCGAGCCTTCCGACTGGCGCCCCGACCAAAAAGTATCGACCGACCTCGTGGCACCCGGAACCCGCGCATCCGAAAACTATGACCATTCGGTGCCCAACGGCTCCATCGAAAACATCCATTCGCCGCTGATGGAAGCCGCCGAGGCCGAAGCCGCTGGCGTTGACACCAAGAAAGTGCCCACCGCCGAGTCGGCCATTTCGGCCAATGCCGAGGAAGGCATGCGCAAGCGGGGCAAGCTGAACGATGCCGGCAAATCGGGCCAGGCCGACACGGCCGCCAACGGCCACCAAATCCAGCGCTAAGGCGCTTTTGCTTCCGCGAATTCTCGTTTGGGTGGCAGCTTTGCCCGCTGGTTGGCGGTAGCAAAGCTGCCGCTTTGCGTCATTCTGGAATGAAGAATGAGGAATGAGGAATGAGGAATTGCGTGCATCAATCCCTCATTCCTCATTCCTCATTCTTCATTCCTCATTTTTTCAATATGGGGTTTGCTATTTTTTTGCTGCTGCTGACGGTGCTGGGCGCGGGGGCCGCGGCCGCGTGGGTGCCGGTGGCGCGGGGCGGGCAGTGGCTGAAACCACTGCTGGCCTTCAGTGGCGCCTACTTATTTACGCTCACCGTTACGCACATTTTGCCGGAGGCGCTGCAAATGCTCCCCGCGCACCCCGCGCGGGTGGGCTACTGGGTGCTGGCCGGTTTTTTTGGGCAGCTGCTGCTCGAAGTGTTGTCGCAGGGCATCGAGCACGGCCACGTGCACCATGAGGCGGCCCACAGCCCCCACGGGGCCCCGGGCCGCGTGCCGTTTCTGTTGCTGGGTGCGTTGGTGGTGCATTCTTTTTTGGAAGGCAGCATCCTGGTGCGCACACCGGAAGTGGGGCAGATGAGCCAGAACTTCTACGCCATTGTGGTGGGGGTGGCGCTGCACCACATGCCGGCGGCGTTTGCGCTGGCCACGCTGCTGCGGCTGCGGCTGGGCAGCTTCCGGCGGGTGTGGCCCGGGCTGCTGATTTTTGCCTTTGCCTCGCCCGTGGGCATCATCATCAGCAACTACGTGGTACTGTCTAAGCTGCTCAGCAGCGGCTTGTACGCGGCCTTGTTGGGCTTGGTGGCGGGCAATTTCCTGCACGTGTCCACCACCATTCTCTTCGAAACCAGCCCGGAACACCGGCTCAACTGGCCCAAGCTGGCGGCTACGCTGGCCGGCCTGCTGCTGGCGCTGGCGGTAGCCTAGCGCACCAACGTGAGTTGGACTCGCACATGGTCCTGTTTGAGAAGCAACTGCAATTCCGCCTTTGCGTGTTGTGAACGGTGGTTTACAGAATGTAAAAGCTTCTTTTACTTGAGGTAACGCCTTAGTCGTTATTAGCAGGAGGCATCACCATGCGTATGCCCTTATCAAATAAGCAGTAATCCTCGTCGACGTTATCAATTGAAACCAACGCGTACACGCCGAAATGCTTACTAAGCTCCTGGGCTACCATTTCGACGAGCGGTAAGAAATGGGGATAGAAAAGAGAGTAAAAACTACACTCCATACTCACCATGGTGGTTAGGTCGAACGCGTTGACATAGGCGTCATATTTCCCCACCTCCAGCAGATTTCGTTCGGCCATAAACGCTTGCGTGTATTGAAATTCCTGCGTCATATCGCAGACGTTCAGCGTGATACCAGCAAAGTAGATGCTTTCCGCAGCGGAGTGGGCTCCCATAAGCTTCTCGTGCAGAAAAGCCGCTACTGTCTCCGGCGGATTACCCGGTAAGCAAATACTTGTGCCTTTACTTAGTCCCATTAGGTACGAGTAGGTAAGTAGAAAGTGTGCCTAGCCACTCTCCTGAGTGGAAACGATATACTGCTTTGTTGTGAAGACCCATCCCCGGCAAAGTACCGCGCTGGCCACGCTTCAGAGGGAGGCCAAAAACTACCCTTATTTCAGGAGCTATCCGAGAAGCCAGATTATGTTCAGTGACTTTTCCAATGGTAAATAATTCAACAACGTTCGCTGCATCTCACCACTGAAGTACACTGCTTTTGGTTCATCCTTCCAACGTAGGGCCGCCGCCCAGCAGGAAGTCTTCCAGTTGCCGGGCGCGGGCAGATTCGCGGGCCAGCGTGGCTTGCAGGCGCACCAGCCGTTGCCGCATGGCCAGAATAATGTCGAGCGCCTCGGGGGTTAGCCCCAACTCGTGGTGCAGCCGGGCCAGCCGCGGCAGGTCGTCGGGCTCGTCGACGATAACGGTTTCGGGCGCGGGCGCGGCGCGCAGCAAGCCGGCCCGTAGAAAGTCGTGCAGCGCGGCCGGGGCCAGCCCGTAGCGAACCGAGCATTCTTGAAACGTGAGGGTGAGAACGTGCATTTCCATGGCGTTGAACTAACGGGCTAGGCTTCGGGACTTTTTTCGGGGCGGAGGGCGGCTAATTGCTGAATCAGTTCTTTTTCCGGTTCGGTGAGGTGTTGCGGCAGCGTCAGGCTCAGGCGCAGGTACAGGTCGCCGAACTGGCCTTCTTTGCGGTACACCGGGAAGCCTTTGCCACGCAGGCGCAGGCGGGTGCCGTTGGCCGTTTCGGGCTTGAGCTTGATTTTGACGGAGCCACTCAGGGTTTCCACGGCTTGCTCGCCGCCCAGTAGGGCTTTGTACACGCTCACGGGCACGTCCTGGGTCAGGTCGTCGCCGGTGCGGGCGTAGCGGGCATCGGGCCGGATGTGAAAAGTGATGAGCAGCGAGCCGCTGGGGCCGCCGTTGCGGCCGGGCCCGCCCTGGTCGCGCAACCGGATGGTCTGGCCGTCGGCCACGCCGGGCTGAATGGTGAGGCGCAGGTTTTTGCCGTTCACCGTGATGGTGCGGGGGCCGCCGCGGTAGGCTTCTTCCAGGGTCAGCTCCAGCTCGGCCTGGTAGTCCTGGCCCGCGCCGGGTCGGCTGCCGCCCGCGCGCCCGCCCCCGCCCATGTTCCCAAACAAGGAGCCGAAGAAATCGGAAAAATCTTCGCCCTCGCCAAACGGGCTGCCCCCGCCCCCGCCCTGGCCCTGGGTGTATTGGCTCCAGTCGAAGCCGCCGCCGGGCTGGCCGCCCCGGCCGGCCCCACCGCCGGGCTGCTGCTGGTAGCGCTGCCAGTCGGCCCCGAACTGGTCGTACTTCTTTCGTTTCTCGGGGTCGCTGAGCACCTCGTTAGCCTCGTTCAACTCCTTAAATTTCTGCTCGGCCCCCTTGTCGTTGGGGTTCACGTCGGGATGGTGCTGGCGGGCGAGCTTGCGGTAGGCCTTCTTGATTTGCTCAGGAGTTGCCGACTTTTCAATGCCCAGCACCTTGTAATAGTCTTTGTAGTCCACGTTGGAAGTAGTATAAGTAATGCGCGCTAGCCACCGGGCGCGGGGCCGGTGGCCAACTTGCCACTAGCCCTCAGCTCAGGTAGTGGGTGCAAAGTCCGCATTTTAAACGCAACCGTCGGCTTTTCCGGCGGCAATGACCTATTCTTTTTATTTCCACGATGAGCCCTGCAAGTTGACGCCCTAATTCAACGAAGCCATAACAGCGGCTGACGACCGGCCGTTTCATTGGTACGCTTGGGCATTTTTAATCAACGAGAGATGCTTCTAAACAGTCAATTTTCTGCTCGTTTCAGTCTGGCCCTTATTTTGCACTCATGCATTACCCTAGTATTACGCTCAATACAGAAAAAGCTGTAACTTGGGCTCGCAAAGGGTTTTGTACTGATTTCTACACATTCCATCTTACACTTTTCCATGAAATTCCCACTTGTCTCGCGTTGTTTTCTCGCGCTGTTTTTACTGGCTGGGGTTGCTGCCCAGGCCCAAACCAAGCTTCCCGCCCGCCGGACCGGCGGCGTGGCTCCCAAACCCCGTATGGCGGCCGCTACCGGCGTGAGCGTGAAGGACGGCCTGATGATGCAGAAAGGCCGCGTCGTGCTGACGGAGCTAGGCGTCACCAACCCTTTGGTGGCTGATAAAAAATTGGTTAATGGCACCACCATCAGCCAGATGGGCCTCGTGACGGCCACCGACGGCACCACCACCCAACTGATGGAAGGTGACATGGTGTCGCTCACGGGCCGGGTCACGACCCGCACGTCCATAGTCGAAGCCGATAGCCTGCTCAAAATCAAAACCTACGACCTGAAGTACCCCGGCAAGCGCAAAAAAATGGCCGAAGAAGCCGAGCGCAAGGCCAAAGCCAAAGCCAAGCGCGACGAGGAAAAAGCCAAAGCCAAGGAGAAAGCCAAGAAAAAATAGCGGCCCCTACCCCGGACCACAACCCAACCGCCCCGCCCCCCCGCGGGGTGGGGCGCCGCGTTTCGGTTGTGGGCCAGGCGGCCGGGCACGTCCTATCTTCGGGGCTTCACGTATTCCCGGCCATGCTCTTTTATACCGTTATGAAACCGCTGGTGCAGGTAGCGCTACGGGTGTTTTTCCGCCGCATTGAGGTGCGCCACCCGGAACGCCTGCGCCTGCCCGGCCCGCTGCTGCTGGCCGGCAACCACCCCAACACCCTCATGGACCCGCTGCTGGCCGCCGTGAACCGCCGCCAGCCCATCGCCTTCCTGGCCAAAAGCACGTTTTTCAAGAACTCGGTAATCCGGGCCATCATGGAATCGGGCAACTCCATTCCCATCTACCGGGCGCAGGACACGGGCACGAGTGGCCCCGTCTCACCCGAGCAGCGGGTGGCCCAGAACGAGGCCTCCTTCGGCCGGTGCTTCGATTACCTGGGCCGCCGGGGCACCATCATGATTTTTCCGGAGGGCACCAGCGTGAGCGAGCGCAAGCTGCGGCCGCTCAAGACCGGGGCGGCCCGCATTGCGCTGGGGGCCGAGGCCCGGCACGGCTTCCAACTGGGCTTGCAGGTGGTGCCGGTGGCTACCAATTACTTTGACCCCATCAAGTTTCGCTCGGATGTGCTGCTGAACGTGGCCCCGCCCATCGTGGTGGCCGACTACGCCGCCGCCTACGCCCACGACCCCGATGAAGCCGCCGAGCAGCTCACCGAAGCCATTCGGGTGGCGCTGGAGCGGCGGCTGGTCATCACGCGCGACGCGGGCGAGGATGCCTTCGTGCAGGAGATTGAGCGCACGTTTGGCAACCACCTCAACCCCGACGACGACCCC
>JBBQSQ010000176.1:0-9481 GCA_038213745.1 Cytophagales bacterium | reverse complement strand
TACGGTGGTGCTGTTTGGCAACCGGCGCTGGCCGGCGGCGCTCATTGTCATTGCCTTAGGCGTGGCGTATGCGCTGGTATTCAAACTCGATTTTGCCACCGCCCAGAAGGCGGCCGGCCTGCACCTGCCCACCTGGCACCTGCCCCAAACGGCCGACATTCTGACCGGAGCCGTGCTGCTGGCGCTGCCCCAGATTCCGCTCTCGCTCGGCAATTCCATTCTGGCCACCAAGCAGGTAGCGCAGGACTTATTTCCCGAGCGGAAACCCCTCACCATCAAAAAAATCAGCTTCACCTATGCCATGATGAACCTGGTAAATCCCTTCTTCGGCGGTTTTCCGGTGTGCCACGGCTCGGGCGGCATGGTGGGGCATTATGCGTTTGGAGCGCGCACGGGCGGCTCGGTGGTCATTTACGGCAGTATTTTCCTGGTGATGGGCCTGTTTTTCAGCCAGGGCTTTGCCGATGTGGTGCAGATTTTCCCGCTGCCGGTGCTGGGGGTGCTGTTGCTGTTCGAGGCGCTGTCCTTGGCCACACTGCTGCGCGATGTTAGCACCCAGCGCGCCGATTTGCTGGTAGCGCTGCTGGTGGGGCTGCTCTGCGCCGGGCTGCCCTACGGCTACTTAGTGGGGCTGATTGTGGGCACGGCCATCTACTACGCCATGCGGCGCGGCTGGGTGGGGCTGGGCAAACAAACCCACATTTAAAAACAGCTTCACAGCGCATATTGCGCCAGCAACACGGTGTTGGCGGCCCGCTGGTACCAGTCGTTGTGGACCAGCTCCAGCGAATTCACCTCGAATGAGCCGAAGGAATGGTGTTGGTATTGCCCGAGTTTTTTCAGGAGTGCTGGGCCATTGCGCAACTTACTTCGGAAGCGTAGCACGGTGGCATGGGCCGTCTGAATGCTGTAGCGCTGGTCGATGGACTGCTGGAGCCCGGAAGCGCGAAAGAACGCGCGCAATTCAGCGCGTAGGTTGTTCAGCGTGTCATCCTCCGGAAATCCCTGCACCATAATGCTTCCCGGCGAGGCCGTTAGGCCAGTGAAGGTGATGGTAAACGGCCAAAAGTGCCGCAGGATGTTCTGCACAGCCTCCTGGTAGTCGACGGGGGTAACATTAATCAGATTAAACCCGCTGTAGCAGGATATTATCGACAGAATGGTGAGGTGGATGTCGGACGCGGGGTAGTAGTATTGCGCCGGTTCAACCTGCCAGAAATCGGCCAGCACAGCCTCGATGGCAGCAGTGACAGACGCGGGCGGCCGGGCGAGCAGCGTGATGCCCATGCGCGGATTTGCTTCGTAATCAACAAGCGGGTCCAGTTCGGCATCACCTTGACCCAGCCGTTGGATGGCGGCTTGGCGCATGGCGTCGTAGTGCGCTTGCAAGTTCTGATTCATGCAGAAAGACGGCGGCTGAAATTGCCGAAAGATACTCGATGCCCCAAGCCGCAGCCACTACTATTCGGGTTTGAGAAAGCGCACGGGCTGCCTATGCTCGTTCACGTCTAGCACGACGGGCCTGCTTTAACTACTCTGCCGCTACTGGCGGCCCCGCGTCGTTGCTCTTACGTAGCGGCAGCTCGGGAATAAAAAGCGTCAGAACAAACCCACCCACGACCAGGAAAATAGTAAAGAAATACACCCGCGAAATGGCCCTGGCAAACGCCGCCCGCACCACCGGATTGGGCCCGGCCGGGGCGGCACTCGACGGCCGGGCCGGTCCCTCGGCCACCACCGTTTGCCGGGTGGCCAACGGGCGGGCCGCGGCGGGCATGTTTTGGGCCAGCGTGAGGGTGAGCACCATGCCCAGCGCCGAGGCCGCGATGGCCCCGCCAATCTGCCGGAAAAACTGGCTGGCCGACGTGGCCTGGCCCATGAGGGGTGGCTCGGTGGCATTTTGCACGGCCAGCGTGTAGAGCGGCATGGTAGGCCCCAGCCCCAGCCCGCAAATGGTTAAGTAGATGAGCACCTGGTGGTACTGCACCGTGCCCGGCATGGTGGCCAGCAGCGACAAGCCCACGAGCAGCAGCAAGAGGCCGGCCAGCATCCAGCGCTTGTAGTGGCCGAAGCGCGACACCATCTGGCCCGCCAGCAGCGAGCCCGTGACGACGCCCAGTGATAGCGGAATGAGGCTGGCCCCGGCCCGCGTGGCCGACTCACCCAGCACGTTCACCATGAACAGCGGCTCGAAAATGATGACGCCCAGAAACGCCCCGCCCATCAGAAACAGCGCCGCGTTGGCCGTCCGAAAAACTTTGTTTTTGAACAGGCCGAAGTTAAGAATCGGGTTCTCGTGCCGCAGGCTGCGCACCACGAACAGGCCCAGCGCCACCACTGCCACGCCCAGCAAGCCCAGCGTGAGTGGGGCCGTCCAGCCATACTGGTTTTTGTTGAGCTGCAAGGCTACCACCAGCGGCCCCAGTCCCGTCATCAGGAGCACGGCGGAAAGAAAATCGAACGGTTTGGGCTCGGTACGGGGGCGCAGCGGGGGCATCTGGGTGATGATGAACCAGAGGGCCAGCAGGCCCAGCGGCAGGTTCACGTAGAACACCAGCCGCCAGCCGGCCACCCCCGGAATCAGCCCCGTGCCCCGGTCGGTGAGAAAGCCGCCCAGCAGCGGCCCCAGCACCGATGAGGTGCCGAACACGGCCCCCGTAAACCCCTGGTAGCGCCCCCGCTCGGCCGGCGCAAACAAGTCGGCGATGATGATGAAGGCCATGGCAAACAGCCCGGCCCCGCCAAAGCCCTGAATGGCCCGAAATACCACCAGCTGGTTCATGCCATCACCCACCAGCGGCAGCGGGCCAAACTCGCCGGCCAGCCCGCACAGCATCGACCCCACCAGGAAAATACTCACCGCCACAATCTCAATCGTGCGCCGCGAGTACATGTCCGACAGCTTTCCATAAATGGGCACCAGCGCCGTACTGGCCACCAGATAGGCCGTGGCCACCCACGTAAACCGGTCGAGCCCGTGCAAATCGGCCGCGATGCGCGGCAGCGCCGTGGACACGATGGTCTGGTCGAGCGCCCCCAGAAACATCGCCAGCAGAATGCCGGCGAGGGTGAGCATTTTCTGGCGATGGGTGAGGTTTTCAGTCAAGGTTTTATAAAGAAAATCTGGAGCAAAAAGGAACGTCATGCTGAGCGCAGCCGAAGCATCTCTACCGCAGGAGTAACTAAATACTTGCGCGGTAGAGATGCTTCGGCTGCGCTCAGCATGACGTTCTACCTATACGCGGCAGGCACTAAATGTTACAGCAGCCCCCGAATCCAGCCCCCATCTACGGGAATGGACGTGCCGGTGATGTAGCTGGCCCGCTCCGAGCACATAAAGGCCGCCAGCGCCGCAAACTCCTTCGGCTCGCCCAGCCGGCGCATGGGTATTTCCTGCTCCCAGCGCGCCGTGGCCTCGGCCGGTGAAATGCCCTCGCGCGTGGCCGTGGCCTGGGCCAGGCCCACCACCCGCTCGGTGCGGGTGTAACCGGGCAGAATATTGTTAACCGTGATGCCCTGGGCCGCCACTTCGGTGGCTAGCGTTCGGGCCATGCCCGTCACGGCCGCCCGCAAGCTGTTGGAAAGCATCAAGTTGGCCACCGGCTGCTTCACCGAGATGGAGGTAATGTTCAGAATGCGGCCCCAGCCCCGCGCCTGCATGCCGGGCAGCACGGCGCGCGTCAGCTCCACCACGCTGGTGAGGAGCAGGCTGGTGGCAGCCTCCCACTGGGCGGCGCTCAGCGTGTCGAAGGTGCCGGCGGGCGGGCCACCGGCGTTGGTCACCAGAATATCGATGCGGCCGAAGCGGGCCAGGCCGGCTTCCACGAGGCGGGCCACAGCGGCGGGGTCGGCCACGTCGGTGGCCAGGCCCAGTACGGGCGTGCCGTGGGCTTGCTCGATGGCGGCGCAGGTTTCCTGGAGGGCCGCATCGTGGCGGGCGCAGAGGATGAGCGACGCGCCTTCGGCGGCCAGCTCTTCGGCCACGGCGCGGCCCAGGCCCTGGCTGGCGGCGGCCACCAGCGCGACTTTTCCGTTCAGTCCGAGGTCCATAATCGGGCTATTTCAGGCGCAGGTAGTCGTCCGATTTGTCGAGCCAGTCCTGGCGGGGCGGGCTGAAAATATCCACGTCGAGCGTGTCTTCGATGGCTTCGGCCTTGTGGGGCACGTTGCCCGGAATGTGCAGCACCTCACCCACGCCCACCACGATGGGCTCGGCATCTTCGGAGCCAATCCAGAAGCGCAGCGCCCCTTCCAGGATGTAGGTAATTTGCTCGTTATGATGCTGGTGCAGAGGGACGATGGTGCCCTTTTTGAGGTAGACGTGGGCCAGCATCATCTTCTCGCCCGTAATGAGGCGGCGCGAGAGCTGGTCGGTCACCTGCTCTTTGGGCACATCGTCCCAGGTGTATTTGGTGGCGGTCTGGGGGTTGTCGGGCATTTGGGGTGGGTTTTGGATTGAGTGGTCAGCGAGTGAAAAAGTGCGCGTCATGCAGAGCGCAGCGAAGCATCTTTACCTCAATAGTAACCTAAATGTTAGAATTGCTTGTGCGGTAAAGATGCTTCGCTGCGCTCTGCATGACGGACTTGCTCCTATTCCTTCGCACCCGGTCCCCCATTTCCCAAGCTACACCCGCACCCGGCTCGCAACGGCCGACACGCACAGGCCCATCACCGCAATCAGCGCAAACGACACCCGCAGGCTCGTGGCGCCCGCCACGAAGCCAATGACCGGCGGACCCAGCAGAAACCCGAAGAAGCCGATGGTAGACACCGCCGCCAGCGCCATGCCCGCCGACATGTGCGTGGACTTGCCCGCCGCCGAGTACACCAGCGGCACCACCGCCGATGTGCCAAACCCCACCAGCAAAAAGCCCAGCAGCGCCGTAGGCAGCGTGGGCCAGGCCACGGCAATGCTCAGCCCGGTGGCCGTGAGCAGACCGCTGAGCTGAATGACGCGCTTCGGCCCGAGGCGATGGGCCAGCCAGTCGGCCCCGAAGCGGCCGGCCGCCATCGTGCTCATAAAGGCCGTGTAGCCCGCGCCCACCCAGTCCTTATCGGCGTGAATCACCTTTTTGAAATACACCCCGCTCCAGTCGAACATGGCCCCCTCGCAGATGAGCGCGCAGAAGGCAATGGCCCCCAGGCCCAGCAGCTCCTTGTCGGGCTTCACGAAGATGGGTTGGTTGGGGTCGACGCCGCTGTCTTCGCGCACGGTGGAGCCGGCGCTCACCGCCAGGCCCACCAGAATAAAGGCCGCGATGAAAATAAAATGCATGCCCGGCGGCACCGCGTGGCCAATCATAAACGAACCCACGGCTGCCGCCACAAACCCCGCCAAGCTCCAGAGCCCGTGAAACGAGGCCATGATGGGTTTGTGCTGATAAAGGCGTTCCACGCCCACGGCCTGGGTATTCACCGAAATATTAGTCAGGTTGCCGCCGATGCCGAACAGCGCCAGGCACGGCACCAGCAGGTAGAGGCTGCTGGCCCAGCCCAGGCCCACCAGCGCCACGGCGTAGAGCACCACGCCCCACAGCACCACCTTGCGGCTGCCTTCTTTGGCCACCAGCCAGCCGGCCAAGGGCAGCGACAGCAGCTGCCCCAGCGGAATGGCCAGCAGCACGCCACCCAATCCCGCCTCCGAGATGCCCATCTTTTGCTGCACGCTCGGAATGCGCGAGGCCCAGCTGGCGAAGCACAACCCCAGCAGAAAAAACAAAGCGCCCACGGCCACGCGGTGGGTTTTGCGGGAAATAGAATTGGTAGGAGACGTCAACGAAATCATAAGTACGCGCTTCTCATCGTCGCGTCGGAGAGGCGATGCTTCGCGCTAATTCCAGCAAGTTACGAGCCTTGCCAACGCCGGCCGGCGTTCCGGCGTTGCCGAATTTAGGATTAGGTCCCAGCCTTTCAACAATCGTTGCCGCCTTCACCCAGTGCGCAAGCCCCTACATAACCATCAATCCGTTAATAATTTACCCAAACCGGTTGGCTCCGACTCAGCTTGGTTCAAACAGCAAGTAGAGAGCGGGGTTGGCCCCCGCTCCCTATCAGAACAGCCGCTTGGTATCAGGTGCGGGTATCCAGCCGGATTTGGGTCACAACTTCGCGCAGCAGCAGCACCACGGAGTCGACCAGCGGTTGCAGGGTGTCGGGCTGGAAATCGCCTTGCCACTTATCCAGGGCGGCTACGGGGGGCATCAGGTGGTAGGCGCGCAGGTGCGTTAGGTTGGGCCGCAGGGTATGCGCGGTGGTCTTCACGAGGCCAATGTCCGCCGTTTGGATGCCTTGGCCGAAGCGCTCTATTGCCTCTTCGCAGCTCTCCACGAAGGTTTCCAGCATGAAGGCCACGAATTCCAGGTCGCCCTGCCCTACCTCCAGGAGCTCGTCTACGGCGTAGAGTTTCTCGCTGGGCTCGGCGGCCGGGGCCGCTGGGGGCACCAATAAGTCGAACGCTTCTGCCACAATGGCTTCGGCCAGGACGGGGGTGGCGGGCTGCCGCAGGGCCCATTCACCCACCGTTTTCAGCAGTTGCTCTTCTTTGAAAGGCTTGGCGAGGTAGCCATCCATGCCGGCGGCCAGGCATTTTTCGCGCTCCCCGTTGATGGCATTGGCCGTGAGGGCCACGATGGGCGTGGTGAGGCCCAGCTGCTGGCGGAGCAGCGCCGTGGCGGCGTAGCCGTCCATGACCGGCATCTGAATGTCCATCAGAATCAGGTCGAAATGCTGGCGTTGGGCCAGTTCTACGGCTTCGGCCCCGTGCTCGGCTTCGGTTACCTGCACGTGGGCGTGGGCCAGGAAGGTTTTGGCAATCTGGCGGTTGAAGCGGTTGTCTTCCACCAGCAGCACCTGCTTGTTGCGCAGGCTTTGGCGCATGGTGCTGTCGGGCGGCAGCACTTCTTTGGGGGCCAAATCAGCGGGCGTGCCCGCGGGCAGGTCCAGCACAAACTGCATGGTGGTGCCCTTGTTTTTCTGGCTTTCCAGCTCCACGTCGCTGTCCATCAACTTCAGCAGGTTGCGGCAAATGCTCAGGCCCAGGCCCGTACCCCCAAACTTGCGCGTGACCGAGGTATCCTCCTGGCTGAACTCGTTGAAGATGTTTTTCACGAAATCCGGCTCAATGCCGATGCCGGTATCGGCCACCCGGAACGTGACCTTGCCGTTGGCCCCGGCCGGGTCGGCCACAAAGTCGCAGGTGATGGACACGTAGCCGGCTTCCGTGAATTTGATGGCGTTGCTGGCCAGGTTCAGCAGTACTTGCCGGATGCGGTAGGGGTCGCCCATCAGCACGCGCGGCACGGCGGGGCCCACGCGCGTGAGCAGGCGCAGGCCTTTTTCCACGGCCTTGTAGTGGAGGGTTTGCTCAATTTCAGCCAGCAGGTGCACCGGCGTGAAGCCGACCTGTTCCAGCGTCATCTTGCCCGCTTCCAGCTTCGACAAATCCAGAATATCGTTGATAATGACCAGCAAATGCTCCGCCGATATGCTGATGGCCTGGCGGTAGCTGTCCTGGTCGGGGGCCAGCGGGGTTTTGGCCAGCAACTGGCTCATGCCCAAAATGGCGTTCATGGGCGTACGGATTTCGTGGCTCATGTTGGCCAGAAAAATCTCGCGGGCCCGCACCGCCGACTCGGCCGCCAGCTTGGCGTGGCGCAGGGCCTGCTCCATCAGCACCCGCTCCGTGATGTCGAGGCCGTAGGCCACTATGAGGTGCAGGCGGCCATCGGGGTGGAACACGGGTTGCAGGCAGCGGTACTGGTGGCGCGTGCCGGTGGGCCGCAGGAAGGTCTCGTCGTAGGTCACCAGCCGGCGCTCCTGCGCGGCCTGGGTCATGCGCACCAGCCGCTCCTCGGCCAGGGAAATGGGGTGGCCGTACTGCTGGCAGTAGTCAAAATTGTCTTTGCCAATCACCCATTTTCGGGCGTCCGGGCTCTTGATGCCGCTGGTATTCACAAACAAGTAGCGGAAATCGGCATCGAACACGGCCATGTCGCAGGGCATCTGGTCGAGCACGAATTCGTAGAACTGGCGCTGTTCCTCCAGCTTCTGCTCAGCCAGGCGGCGCTTGGTGGTGTCGACTCCGGTGCCCACCATCATGCGCAGCGAGCCATCGGCGGCAAACACCGGCACAAAATGCCGCCGCATCAACTCGATGCCCTTGTCCGTGGGCATGGGTTCTTCCCAGGCCACCTCGGTGCCCGTCGCCACGGCTTCTCGGAACATCTGCTGGCGCTTGTCCGCCAGCGCCACCGGCCGTTGCCGGTAGGCGCAGTACTCCTCGTTGTTCTTGCCAATAATCCAGGTCCGGAGCGCCGGGTTGCTGAAGCATTTGTCGTTCACGAACACGTACCGCTCCTGCGCGTCAAACACGGCCACTTCAACCTTGAGTTGGTTGAAAATGGTTTCGTAAAAATCCTGCTGGTCAGCCAGGCGCTGTTCGGCAGCGCGCAGGGCGGCCTGGGTTTCGGCCAAAACCCGTCGTAGCTCAGCCAGTTGGTCTTCCGCTGAAGAAGTTGGATTGGCCAATTCCAGGATAGCAACTGCGGGTACAGATGATGTATTGAGCTGGTAAAAATCGGACATAGAATATAATTACGGTGTCAGGTATAAGGTAGCAAATATACGTTAGTTATTTGAGCTAACATACTTACTATCTTAATGTTAAAATTCAATTAGTTGTACTTATTCAGTAAAAAATTATAGTGCATTTACCTGGGTATAGTCGACTCTCAGTGGTAACCTCAAGCTTAAATCAGCCGCTCTACTTCTAATCAGCCTGTTGAATAGTAGTGCCTTGCCTCGAAGTATCGTGCAGCAGCCGGGCTATTTCCCGCCGATAATCGGGGTTATTGGTCATGCCATTGTGCCGCGCGCCGGGCAGCACAATGAGCTTATCCGTGGGCTTGAGCAGGGCTTTGAGGCGCAAGGTCGAATTGTAGTCAATCACTTCATCCCGGTCGCCGTGAAACAGCACGATGGGCGCGCTTACCTGGCCAATCAGTTCGTTGGTCGGCATGGGGTAGCGGAGCACAAAGCCGGGCACGAAAGGGTAAAGCCGCGCGGCCATGTCGCGCATGCTGAAATACGGGGCCTGCAAAATCAACAGCTTGGGGTGGTGCCGGGCGGCCAGCCACGTAGCCGGCCCGGTGCCGAGCGAGTAGCCCAGGATGACGGTGCGGGCTTCGGCGGGGTATTCGGGCAATAATTGCCGATACACGGTGTCCGCATCGGCCAGCATCTGGGCCTGGTTGGTGATGATGCCGCCGCTCTTGCCGTAGCCGCGGTAGTCGAGTATGAACACATTGTAGTGCAGCGCAGTATAGGTGGCCGCCGTCTCGCCCCAGCTGTCGAGCGCGCCGCCGTTGCCGTGCAGGTAGAACACCAGGCCCTTGGACGCGGGCACCTTGAAGAGCAGGCCGTGCAGCCGGGTGCCATCGGCGGCCGTGGTCCACCGCTCTTCAAACTGGCCGGGGAAGTGAAA
>JBBQSQ010000175.1:0-9675 GCA_038213745.1 Cytophagales bacterium | reverse complement strand
AAACAACATCCGCCACGCCGAGACGCGAAGGGTCGCGTCTCTACATCGTTCTCCCAATCCCCATGAACCTCAAAACCAAAATCAACCTGGGTTTCCTGGCGATGCTGCTGCTGCTGCTCAGCATCGGAGGCTACGCGTATTATTCGCTGCGGCAGCTCGACCGCAGCTCGCGCGACGTGCTCAAGGCCAACCTTTATTCCGTAAATATGGGGCTGACCATGCTGCGGCAGCTCGACCAGCTGGCCCGCCAGCCGCTGGCTGATACGGCGGGCACGGCCCGCTTCGTGGCCGCCCTGCGGGAGGAAGACCGCAACGTAACCGAGCCCGGCGAGCAGCAGGTAGTGGATGAATTGTGGCAGCTGACGCAGCAGCTCCAACGGCGGCAGCAGCAGGCCCGGCTGGTCCCCGGGGCCTCCCAGAGCGCCGCCGCTGCCGGCATCAACGAGCCTTTCGCCCTCGGCGAGCTTACCTACCGCATGATGGCGCTGAACACCGACGCCCTGAACCGCAAAACCGAAGCCGCCAACCAGCGCGCCGACCAGGCCAACCGCAACCTGCTCATCTTCATCACGCTGGCCGTGCTGCTGGCCCTGGCCCTGGCCAGCAGCGTGCCCGAGGCCGCCGTGCAGCCGCTGCGCAAGCTCACCGCCGCTCTCGACCACGCCACCGCGCGCGACTTCTCGGCCAGCATCCCACAGGAAAGCCACGACGAGTTCGGCCAGGTGGCCCGCGCCTTCAACCGCATGCTGGGCCAGCTGCGCGAGTACCGCACCTCCACCGAAGCCGACCTCATCACCGAGCGCAACCGCGCCGCCAGCATCGTGAACACCCTGGATGAGGGCCTGCTGCTGCTCGATGAAAGCCGCATTATCCTGCTGGCGAACCCCGTGCTCTGCGACCTTTTGGGGATGCCCGTGACCCAGCTGGTGGGGCGCCCGGCCGCCACCGTGCGCCTCGAAAACGACCTGTTTCAGGCCATGCTCCGGCCGCTGGATGCGCCCAACCGCGAAGCCGCCGTGGCAGAAGCCCCGCTGCTGCACATCGCCCAGCGCGGCGAAGAAGCCTTTTACCGCCTGGCGGTGCAGGATTTGGTGTCTTTCAACGAAGCCACGGAAAAGACGGAGTTTGTAGGCCACATCCTCACCCTGCGCAACGTGTCCGATTTCAAGAAGCTCGACCAGGTGAAGTCGAACTTCCTGGCCACGGTATCGCACGAGCTGAAAACGCCGCTTTCTAGCATTAATCTCAACACCAAGCTCTTGCAGGATGAGCGCCTGCCCGCCGACGAGCGCCAGCGCATCACGGGCTACATCCGGCAGGAAACCCAGCGCCTCCAGCGCATGGTGGCCGAGCTGCTCGACGTGTCGCGCCTCGACGCCGGCGCGGGCATCCAGCTCGACCTGCGCCCCACTAGCCTGGCCGACGTGGTGACCTACGCCACCGCCACCGTGCAGCCCCAGCTCGACGACAAAAAACTCCGCCTCGACCTCCAGCTCGCCCCAAGCCTGCCCGCCGCCCGCGCCGACGTAGAGAAAACCACCTGGGTCCTCATCAACCTGCTGGCCAACGCCATTCGCTACTCGCCAGTGGGCGAAGTTCTCACCGTGCACGCCGCCCCGGCCGGGGCCTTTGTGCAGGTGAGCGTGCAGGACCGCGGGCCCGGCATCGCCGCCGAAAACCATGAGCGCATCTTCCAGCGCTTCGCCCAGCTGCCCGATAAGGCCGGCTACCGCGGCGGCTCGGGCCTGGGTCTGAGCATTGCCCGAGAGTTCATCACCACGCAGGGCGGCCGGCTGTGGGTGGAAAGCGAGCTGGGCAGCGGCAGCACGTTCAGCTTCACGCTGCCGGTGGTGGCGTAGCGCGAACGCTGTGAATCCGTACGGAAAGTGGCTTGGCGAGCCCGCTTCACAAGCCGGTTTCGCGGAGCACCTGGCCCAGACCTTGCACCCAGCAAACGTCTTATTTTCAGTCAACCGCCTCAGAATTGCAACGGGCCCACGTGCCGGTACGTGTTCAGGAGCACGCCCGTGGCCGTTGCCTGCGAGCTGACGAACGCGAGTTCGCGCGGACCAACCTGGTCCGAAAAAATGCGCTTGCCCCGGCCCAGCAAAACCGGGTAAACCAGCAGCACCACTTCGTCGGCCAATCCCTGGTCCAGCAACACGGACGTCAGCGTGGAACTGCCGCAGACAATCAAATCCGGGCCGTCCGTGGCCTTAAGGCGGCCAATACCCTCAATAATGTCAGTCCCTAAGTCCCGGACCGGGCCCCAGTCGAGGCTGGCTGGCCGGTGGGTCGCCACGTATTTCGTCGCCGCATTCAGCCCGTTCGCCATTGCACTGTTCCCGGCCGTGGGCCAGAAGCCGGCAAAGGCATCGTAGGTGCGGCGGCCCAGCAGCAAATCGAAGCGGCTGCCGTAGACCTCGACGAGCGCCGCTAATCCGGCCGGCGTTCGATAAGGCGTCGTCCAATTGCCGTACGCGAAGCCGCCCTCGTCGTCGTGCTGAATGACGCCGTCGAGGGAGATGTGTTCCATGATTCTGATTTTTCTCATGCTGTGGGCCAGTGGGTTACCGGGTGTATAAAGGCGAAAGGGATGAAGCGTACTCAGGAAAGACAATCGTGACACATGGGCGAGCCGTTGGGACCCACCTGCAATTGTTTTTCAGCCGATGCCGCGCCCGTCCTATGCCGCTTCGAGGCATAATGGGCTATGCAAGAACTAAATGGCGTAGCCGACGCTGTCGGCCGCGACCGCCGCATCTGGCTGCTGGCCGCTGGCCAGGTACCGCTTCCAGGTGAAGTAGAGGCCGAACAGCACGGCCGTCATCACCAGCGCCGGCAGCATGGCCACGAAGCCCAGCCCGGCGAACGCCACCGACGCCGCCGCTCCCAAAAAATCAATGGCAAAGCCCGCGAAGGCCCATTCCTTCAGGGTGCGGAACTTGGGTTGGAGCAGGGCCAGCGCGCCCAGAATTTTGGCCGCGCCCGTGATGGTCATGATGTAGAGCGGGTAGCCGAGCTGGCGCATGGCTTGCTGGCCGTTTTTTTCCAGCATGAGGCCAGCCACGCCGTCGGCCAGCATCATCAGGCTGAAGAGCAGAAGCAGGGTCCAATAGATTCGGGCGGTGGTGCGGGATTTCATGGCGATGGGGGTTTTTGGGGGTGAAAAAAATGGTAAGGGCTACCGAATTAATCGGTGATTTGCTAAAAATTTGATTACCTAACTTGTTTAGCAAAGATATTAGCAAAAACCGGGTGAGCCAAGGGGCGATTGCGCCCAATTAGGGGGCCGAATGCGGCAAGAAATTGTCTACATTTGACCCATGAAGCACATCTCCATCCTGATGCTGGCCAGCGATGCCGTGGTCGGCAGCATCGAAGGGCCGCACAAGGTCCTGAGCCAGGTCAATGACTTCCTGGTGGGCAGGGGGCAGGCCCCGGCGTTTGAGATTGAGCTGGTGGGCCTCACCAAAACCCGGAGCTTCAACCGGGGCCTGTTCACGCTGCACGCCCACCGCACCATTGCCGAAGAGTTCCGCACCGACCTTGTCATCATCCCCGCGCCGCACGGCGACTTGGCCGAGGCCGTGGCCCTGAACCGAGCCTTTCTGCCCTGGATAGTGCGCCAGCACGCCGCCGGGGCCGAGGTGGCCAGCCTGTGCCTGGGCGCTTTCATCTTGGCGGCTACGGGGCTGCTGGACGGCCGGCAGTGCGCCACGCACTGGCTGGGGGCCGCGCAGTTTGCGGCCATGTACCCCGCCGTGCACCTGGTGGCCGAGCAGGTGATTACCGACGAGCAGGGCTTCTACAGCAGCGGCGGGGCCTATTCCTACCTCAACCTGGTGCTCTACCTGGTAGAAAAATACGTGGGCCGCGACCTGGCCGTGACCTGCGCCAAGGTGTTTCAAATTGACATTGGCCGGCGCAGCCAGTCGCCGTTTATTATTTTTCAGGGCCAGAAAGACCACGACGACGCGCCCGTCAAAAAGGCCCAGGAGTTCATCGAACAGCACTTTGCCGACAAGCTGGCTGTGGATGACCTGGCCGCCCAAAGCTTCCTGAGCCGCCGCAATTTCGAGCGCCGCTTCAAGAAAGCTACGCGCAACACCGTGGCCGAATACGTGCAGCGCGTAAAAATAGAAGCCGCCAAAATGAGCCTCGAATCATCGCAGGACAACGTGAACGAAGCCATGTACGCGGTGGGCTACTCCGACACGAAAGCGTTCCGAACGCTGTTTAAGCGGATTACGGGCGTGTTGCCGGGGGCCTACCGGGACAAGTACCGCCGGCCAGCCCCAACTGTCCCGGCGGCGTAGCGGCCCAAAAAAAGGGCCGGCGGGAGGGCCGGCCCTTCGGCAAGAAGCTATGCGGTGGCCGCGCCCGACTATTTTGTCGATACGCGGTGCAGCCAGGTGCGGGCGGCGCTCAGGTTGTCGAACACCTCGGCCTGAAAGGCGGTGAGCTGAGCGTAGAAATTGGCCGCCGAACCGTCGGCCAGCGACTCGGGCGTGGAGACCATGGCGAAGTGCCGAAGGCCGGCTTTGGCGGCGTTAGGAGCCCAGGTATTGATAACCCAGTCCATGGAATGGTCCCAGGGGCCGCGCACCGAGCGGGTGTCGTTGAGCACGCAGGAGAAGCCGGAGTCGGCCAGGGCCTTGGTGTAGGCCGCCGCCCCCGCCTTGATGCTATCGGCGGTGAGGTAGCCAATCCAATCCACAAAAATCCAGCGGTTGGCGGTGTCGGTTTCGATGGTGATGTAGACGCGGCCGGTGGGGCTCTTTAGTTCCTGTATCATGGCGCAAAGTTCGGCTAAAACAGTTAGCTGGCAGGTGCTAAGTTGTCAGCCATTAGTTGATAGTTGTCAGTGCTTTGCAAATAACCGACTAACAACTGACAACGAGCAACTAACAATTTGACACCGGCCCGCCAGAATCCACGGCGGGCCGGTAAATTAATTCGCCCAAATACTGCATTGGGGCAGCCTATCGTAGTAGGGCAATAAATTCGGCCTTTATTCCCCCGGGCCCACGTGCTTAGAACGTGTAGCGCAGGCTGACAGCAGCATCGTTGTAGAAGCCGGTGTAGCCGTTGAATACGTCGAAGTAGGGCTTGTAATCCAAGCCTACCACGAAGGGCAGGTCGGGTAGTTTGTACTCAAGGCCCAGAATAAGGTCGGCTCCGAAGGCTACGTAGGTGGCTTCATCGTAGCGGTAGTCGCCGCGTACCAGGTACAGGTCGCCTTTGCGGCCTTTGTAGTAGTACCGGTCATCGGCGAAGTAGTAGCGGCCCTGGTAGGCTCCGGCGTGAAAGCCGGCCCCGTAGTAAAACTGTAGCCCTTTGACATCGGCCACGCCCAGGTGCTTTTCGCCCAGCACGGTGAGGCGCGCCCCGCGGGCTTTGTATTCTGTCGTGAGCAGGCCTTCGATGGCCACGCCATTTTTGCCGCTCAGGAAGTGCTTAATGGTAAGGCCTGACGAGTACCCGCCACCGCGCAGGCCAATGCCCGTATTATAGCCCGAAGAGGCGCTGCTGCCTCCGCTGCCCTTCTTTTTTGATTGGGCCTGGGCCCCGAAGCCTGACAACAGCAGGAGGAAAACGATAAAAGTAAACGAAAGATGCTTCATGTAGTAACGCACGGATGAATAATAAAAACTTGTGCAAAACTAAGGCATGAATCCTGAAGTTACGCCGCTAATATGTAAGCGGGCATCGTTCCGGCGGACAACTATCCTTGGCTAGTGCTGCGGCCAAGCGGCTTCGTCGCTGCTTGATGCGCAGCATGCGCTGCCTGACGGACGTTCACCGCTCAGTGGTTGCTAGTTCTTCGTGCCGCAACTGGGGCAGAACTTCTGCTCGGGTTTCAGGGCTTCGCCGCAGCTGGTGCAGTGGCGCTCCTGGGCTTTGGCGGCGGGGTTGGGAGTGCCGCAGCTGGGGCAAAACTTTTGGTCGGGCGTGAGCTTGGCCTGGCAGCTGGGGCACTGCAGAATGGCCCCGCGGTTGAGAAAATCGAGGTTTTGGGTGTAGTCCTGCGCGCGGGTCTTGGTGTAGATTTGTTCCTTAGCGGCCTGGGCCTGCTGGGCGCGCAGCTCCTCCTGCTCGTCGGGGGCGCAGTCCTCGCAGAGGCCGGCGCTGTGGTTCCAGCAGGCATCGGGGCACACCCAATGGCCGCAGCGGGTGCACTGCTTAAACTGCTGCTTGCCCTCGGCCACGGCCGTTTCCAGGGCTGAGTCGTGGGCCTTGCCACCCACGGCGCGCTGGATGTGGTAGGCCGCATTCTCGGCCCCGCCCAGCCCGCCAAACAGGCTGCTGGCCGCCTGAATGAAGCTGCCGGCAATGCCGATGGCGTTGGGCTGGAACCGTGACATGTAGCCATTGCGGCACCGGTCGCAGTGAAACTTGAACTGGAAGCCCTTGTCGGTGGACAGGTCATCGTAGTTGGCAACAAACTGAATCAGGTCGCTCATGGTGCGGGAGAAGATGATACGGGCAAAAGTAGGGAAAGCCGCGTATTTCAAGGTGTGGCTCCGCTAACTGGTGCGTGAATAGCCGAGGCGCGGTTTGCATTACACCCACTCATTCTCCAGCTCAAGTTCCCGCAACCCGATGGCGCAGAAATGAGTAAATAAAGGGCATCCTTCCACGTCTTATTCCTTTTTCACCCGCATGGCTACTTCCGATTCCGGCGACATCTACGTCGCCTTCAAACAAGACGTGAACATGACCGCCGCCGAGCTGGAGAAATGGCTCAAAACCGACGAGTCGAAATCCGTGGGCCAGGACAGCGGCGATGGCACTAGCATCGGCCACCACTCCGGCGAGCGCATCATCGAAATTCTACATAAGAAAAAGGCCGACCTCACGCCTGCCGACGAAGCCCACATGCACAAGGTGCACAGCTACGTGGCCCGCCATTCGGCCCAGGGCCCGCACCACCAAAAAGACGTGGAGACCTCGCCCTGGCGCTATTCCCTCATGAACTGGGGCCACGACCCTTTGAAGAAGTAGCAGCAACAAGCCTCGCCAGACACCGACGAGGCTTTTGTTATTCAAGCTTCGGCGTTTATTCTTTCCCCAGGCGTTGCACTGCCGGGCCTTGCGCTAGCTCTTCCGGCCCGTGCACCCGCACGCCGCCGCCATCGTCCTCGGCGGCGCGGAGCATGGCGGCGGCTACCGTGGCGTCCGTCACCGGTTGGTACTTCAGCAGCGGGCCGCGCAGCAAGGGCTTTGCCATCCCCAGCACTGCGGCGGCTATTCGTTCGCCCAGGCGGGGCTGCGCCCGCTCGCCCAGCAGCAGCGAGGGCCGGAAAATATGGATGGCCCGAAACGGCGTTTGCCGCACGGCGGCTTCCATTTCGCCCTTCACCCGGCTGTAGTAAACCCGGCTTTCGGCATCGGCTCCCATGCTGGAAATCACCATGAACTGCGAGGCGAAATTACTGGCCGCCACCGCCGCCAGCTGTATTACGTACAGGAAATCGACTTTGAAAAACGCCTCCTTCGAGCCGGCCTGCTTCATGGTGGTACCCAGGCAGCAGAATACGTCGTCGGCAATGAGCTGGAGGCGCACGTCCTCCAGCTTATCCAGCTCCGTGACCACCTGCACCAGCTTGGGGTGGATGGTCGGCACGGCCTTGCGCCCCACCACAATCACCTTGGCGTAGCGCTCCGAGGCCAGCAGCAGCGGCAGCAGCTGAGAACCAATGAGGCCCGAGGCCCCGGCGAGTAAAGCAGTTTTTTGCATAGAAAGCGGGTGCGATAGGTAAAATATGCAAAAGGTGATACGGAATCAGGCAGTAGCGGATGCCTTTTGGTTTTCTGATTACGTCCAGCCGCGTGGCGGCGACAGGTTTGTAGAAATCAGGCGGCAGAACGTAAAAAGCCGCGTAGCGGCGACAGAATGCCTTGGATGCCTCTGTCGCCGCTACGCGGCTTTGGGACCACGGGGAATGAAATGCTACAAACCTGTCGCCGCGCTACGGCTATCCCGGAACGCCGAGCGGTTACTTCAACACCGTGGCCTCCGGTTCCAGCAGCACCAGCCCCTGCCGAAACAGCGCCCCCAGGGCCTTCTTGAACACCTTTTTGCTCATGCCCACGCGGCGGTACACGTCCTCGGCCAGGCTCTTGTCGCCCAGCGGCAGGCGGCCGCCGGGCGCGGCCTGGATGGCTTTGAGCAGCGTATCGGTGGCCGACTCTACTTCGCCGTAGCCTTCCTTTTGCAGGCGCACGTCGAGCTTGCCATCGGCCCGCACCTGGCGGAGGAAACCGGGCAGGGCCTCGCCCAGGCGCAGGGGGCGGAATACTTCGTTGTGAAACAGCAGCCCCTGGTGCGTGCCGTTCACGATGATGGGGTAGCCCAGCTCGGTTTCGTCGGCCACCAGGATGCTCACCGCGTCGCCGGGCTCGCCCTGAAATGGCTCGTTGCTGATGAACTGCTTCCATTTGGTGGAGGCCACCAGCCGGTCGCTTTCCTCGTCGAGGTATACGTACACGAACACCCGCTCGCCGGTGCGCAGGTCGCGCCGCTGGTTGCGGAAGGGGAGGAGCAGGTCTTTTTCCAGGCCCCACTCCAGGAACGCGCCGGCCGGCCCGTGGTCCTTCACGGTGAGGGCGGCGAAGGAATTCACCAGCGCCAGCGGCCGCAAGGTGGTGGCAATGAGCCGGTCCTCCGAGTCGCGGTACACGAACACGCGGAGCACGTCGCCCACGCGGGTGCCCACGGGCACGTACTTTTCGGGTATCAGCAGGTCGCCGTCGTCGGAGGTGAGGTAGAGGCCGAAATCTACTTCGCGGACTACTTCGAGGTCATTGTAATCGCCGAGGAGGAGGGTGGGCATGGGATGCTATCTGTGCAGTTGAAGGGGCAAAGGTCGGGCGAAACCGGCAAGTCGTTGTCGCAAATACTTTAGCTGCCTTCTATCCCGTGCCGGGTTGGGGCAGGACCCAACGGTTTTCTGATAGTTCTCAACCAGTTGCCAAGTACCCTAAGCAGTTTTAGTTTGGGCATACAACTGTTGCGATTTGTGTTAACTCAACAATAACCTTATGGAGGCCGTAAAGTATAGCCTAACAGCTATGCGTATGGCCCGGCGTCTGGCGGTGGTGTGCAATCGGGCCTTTTGACTACCTAAAGCCCATTCGCATGAAACATTCCTCCGTACCTATTCTGGCCCTGGGATTAACGTTGCTGGCTGCCTCGCCCGGATACGCGCAGAATGCCGACCGCAAAACGGCCGTCAGCCTCTTCGGCAGTGCCTACCAGTACAAGGGCAGCCTCGGCTCCGATTTTTGGAAGTGGGACCGCAACTACTACGGCCCCGGCATTGCCATCAACCGCTACCTCACTCCGGGCCTCGACCTGAGCCTGCAAGGCAGCTACGTGGAGCTGAAAGGCACCCAAAGCGCGGCCACCTTCTTCAGCACCAACGTGGTGAATGTGGACCTGGCCTTCAAGCTGAAGCTCAACAACGGCTGGGCCCTGAAGGAAGACGCCGTGGTGCAGCCCTACCTGCTGGCCGCGCCGGGCTACGTGTACATGAGCCGCGAAGGCCAGGTGCGCGGGGTGAACGTGAACGAAAATAAGTCGTACCTCGACCTTTTTGGGGCGGCCGGCATCAACTTCCGCCTCTCCGATGGCATTGGGCTGTTTGTGCAAACGGGCCAGCACATTCC
>JBBQSQ010000174.1:0-9773 GCA_038213745.1 Cytophagales bacterium | reverse complement strand
GAAGAATTGGAAAATGACCGTAGAGGTCCGAAATTCCTCATTCCTCATTCCTCATTCCTCATTCCTCATTCCTCATTCCTCATTCCTCATTCCTCATTCCTCATTAAGCGCAGCGTCACGTCGTTCCTGAATCAGCTCGGCGGCAATGCTGATGGCGATTTCCTCTGGCGTCTGGCTGTTGATGGGCAGCCCGATGGGGCCGCGCAGTTGCGCAATGTCTTCGGCCGAAAACCCGGCCTCTTGCAGGCCGCGGCGTAGCTCGGCTACTTTCACGGCACTGCCCATCACGCCCAGGTAGCGGTAGGAGCGCCCCTGCTGGGCTTGGGCCAGGAGCTGGCGCAGCACCACGGCATCGGTGCGGTAGCCCACGGTCATCACCACCACGTATTGGTGCGGGCCGGTGGGGATTTCGGCGGCCACGTTTTCGTAGGCGATAACGCGGCGGTGGTGCGCCGCATCGTTGGCGGCCAGCGTGGGCAGGTCGGGGCGGTCGTCGAGGACGGTTAGCTCGAAATCGAGCGCGGCGGCCACCTTCGACAAAGCCAGGCTGACGTGGCCGGCCCCCACGATGGTGAGGTGGTCGCGAAAGCCCAGCCGCTCGCGGTAGTACCACGCCGGACCCGGCTGGTAAGCATAAAAATCGGCTTCTGACCTTCCGAAAGCTGTGGGGGGCGCGGCAGTATCAAACCGCAGCCCAGCGGCGGAGCTTACCGTTAAATAGCCGCCCGTGTTCGTTTTCAGGCCATTCTCAATGGCGGCGACGCTGGCCAAATCGGTGGGGACTAACGGCCACAGCAGCACGTCCTGCTCGCCCGAGCACATCATGCCGGAGCGGTCGGTGGGGGCCTCGCGCCGATGAATCTGGGGCCGTAGCAGCGGCGTGGTGTCGCCCCTGCGGAGGCGTTGCCGGGCCAGCTCCACAAACTTGTGCTCCATGATGCCGCCGCCGATGGAGCCCGCCGTTTTGGTTTCGCCCACGGCCATCTTAAAGCCCTGGCGGCCGGGGCTGCTGCCGGCGCTGCGCAGCACGCACAGCAGGGCCACGGGCGTGCCCGCCCGCAGGCACGCCGCCGCCAGGGCCCACACGGGCAGGTCGCGGGGAGGGCTGGGCATTGGTTTACTCCTCCCGCGTCACGGTGCCGGTGATGTAGCCAAACGGGGCGTCGGTGGCCACAAATATTTCGTTGGTATTCGCCATGCCGAAGGGTTCGAGGTTGAACGGAATGTGGTGCTTATTAGGCATCACCAGGCTGATTTCCTTTACGCTGTCGTGGTCTTGCAGGATTTTCTCGCCAATGGCATACAGCGTGTGCTGCACAGACAGGCTTTTGTGCGCCGAAAATGTGCGCAGCAGCGACTGCCGAATCTGCTGGTACAAGGCCTCAAAATTCAGCTCGGCCGAAGTGTATTCCCAGTTGGCCTCGCATTCTGTGGCCAGGATTCGGTCGGTGGTTTCGGGCAGCACGGTAAACTCATCCTTGGGGTAGCCCACGAAGGCGGAGTCGGTGGTTTTTAGCAGCAGGAGTCCTTTTAAGCCGGACGCCACGGTGGGGCCGGCCGCCGTGCGCGTTACCACCGTGGTGCGCTTTTCGGAGCCGCCGCCGGTGAAGGCGTGCGGGTGGGCCGCGCCGTCGAAGGCCATGCGCTGCCAGAGATGCTCGATAAGCTCGATGCGCACCAGGGAAACCTGCGGGTTGCGGGCCAAAAAGTGCTGGCTCAGCATGAGCCCAAACGCTTCGATGGTGCCCGTGAAATGCTCGCGGGCCAGGGCGTAGACCGTGTTTTTCTGCGTATCGGTGGGCAGAATAAGCGCGTTGTCGCCTGCGGTGTGGGCCGTGTCAAAATCGCCCGTCAGGGCCACGCTCACCGACACTTGCCGAAATTCGTGATAATCTTCGTGGCGAATGATGCGCGAGAGGTTGACCGCATTCTTGCCGTACGTATTGGCTCCTAATTTGATATGCATCAGATTTAAAGAATTCCGGGCTGAATAAGCCTTCAATTTAGCGCAAAATGCCGCCCTATGTTTGACCTTGCTCTGAAAAGCCGCCGCGTGGTGTGCCCCACCGGCATGCGTGAAGCCTTGGTGCTTATAAAGGACGGTCGGATTAGTGACCTTCTCCCAAGTGATACGCAAGTAGCTGGCCCCGTTATGGACGTGGGTAACCACGCCATCCTGCCCGGCCTGATTGACCCGCACGTCCACATCAACGAGCCCGGCCGCACCGATTGGGAAGGCTTCGAGACGGCCACCCGGGCCGCGCTGGCCGGCGGCCTCACCAGCCTGGTGGATATGCCGCTGAATTCGGCCCCGGTCACCACATCGGTGGCCAATCTGGAATTGAAGCGGGCGGCCACCAAAGGCCAGCTGCACACCAACGTGGGCTTTTGGGGCGGGGTAGTGCCGGGCAATGCGGCCGAAATAGAGCCGCTGATTGCGGCGGGCGTATTGGGTTTTAAAGCCTTCCTCACCCACTCGGGCATTGACGATTTTCCGAATGTGACAGAGGCCGATTTGCGGCAGGTGATGCCTCTGCTGGCGCGGCACCGGCTGCCGCTGCTGGTGCACTGCGAGTTATCCGAAGACAACGACGACTGGAAGCAGAATGACCGGCGCTCGTACCCGAACTACCTGGCGTCGCGGCCCAAAAAATGGGAGGATGATGCCGTGGCGCTGATGATTCGCCTGTGCGAGGAGTTCGATTGCCCGGTGCACATCGTGCACCTGTCGTCGGCCAATGCCCTTGCGCCCATCGCCGCCGCCAAGGCCCGCGGCCTGCCGCTGACGGTGGAAACCGGCCAGCATTACCTCTATTTCAATGCCGAGGGCATTGGCGACGGTCAGACGCAGTTCAAATGCGCGCCGCCCATCCGGGAGAAGGCCAACAACGAGCAGCTGTGGGCGGCCTTGCAGGCCGGCATCATCGACTTCGTGGCCACCGACCATTCGCCCGCACCGCCCGACCTCAAGCAGCTCGCCAGCGGCGATTTTACCACCGCCTGGGGCGGAATTGCCTCGCTGCAACTCGCCCTGCCTGTGCTCTGGACGGCCGCCCGCCGCCGCGGAGCCAGCTTAAACGACATCGCCAAATGGCTCAGTGAGAACCCCGCCAAGCTGGCCGGCCAAAGCCAGCGAAAAGGCCAAATAGCCATTGGCTTCGACGCCGATTTGGTGGTATTTGACGCCGAAAAGACCTTCCTGGTGCGAGAGGACCTGCTTCAGCACAAACACAAAGTGTCGCCTTACATTTGCCAGGAATTGACGGGCGTGGTGGAATCAACTTTTTTGCGGGGTGAGCACGTGTATCAGCGCCCTGACTACCGCCATCTCAACCATGGCCAACTCTTAACCCGGTAATTGAATGCAGCAGCAATACACCACCCGCGCCGAGCGAATTATGCAGCGCATCCAGCAATTGGCAGCCATTAGCGAAGATGCGGATGGCGTGACGCGCACCTTTGGTACGCCCGCTTTTCTGGCGGGCCGCGCCCTGGTGCAGGGCTGGTTGGAGGCCACTGGCCTGCCCACCCGCGTCGATGGCATTGGCAACCTGCGCGCCCGCCTGCTCAGTGCTAATCCGGAGGCCCGGACATTCGTGCTGGCCTCGCATATCGACACGGTGGTGAACGCCGGCAAGTTCGATGGGCCGCTGGGCGTGCTCATGGGGCTCGATTTGCTGGAAAACCTGCTGGCGCAGCAAGTTGAGCTGCCGTTTCACATCGAGCTCATTGCCTTCAGCGACGAGGAAGGCGTCCGGTTTCACACCACGTACCTGGGCAGCCGGGTGGTGACCGGTTCCTTCGATTCGGCTCTGCTGGCGCGGCCCGACGACGGGGGCATTACGCTGGCGCGGGCCCTGGAAATCATGGAAGCCGACGCCGCCCAGATTGCCGCCGATGCCATTCCGGCTGCTGACTGGCTGGGGTATTTTGAGATGCACATTGAGCAGGGGCCGGTGCTCTGGGAGCGACAGCTGCCGGTGGCGCTGGTGACGGCCATTGCCGGCCAGATACGCGTTGAGCTCAGGTTCACGGGCATGGCCGGCCACGCCGGCACCGTGCCGATGGACATGCGCCAGGATGCCCTCTGCGCCGCCGCCGAGTTCATTCTCATCACCGAGCAATTTGCCCTGGCCCACGACCAGAACCTGGTAGCCACCGTGGGCAAGCTGGCGCTGAGCCACGCCGCCAGCAACGTAATCCCCGGCGAAGTGGTGTGCAGCCTCGACCTGCGCAGCCCCGATGCCACCCAACTCACCGACGCGTACCAGGCCCTGAAAACCTACACCGAAGCCATTGCCCGCCAGCGCAACGTGAAGCTGGCCTGGAACTTGGTTCAGCAAACCGCGCCCGTGGCCTGCGATGCCGACCTGAACGAACTGCTGGCCGAAGCCATCGCCGACGCGGGCCACGAAGTGGTAGGCCTCGTCAGCGGGGCGGGGCACGATGCCGTGCCGGTATCGGCCGTGGCCCCGGCCACGATGCTGTTTATTCGCTGCTTTAAAGGCATCAGCCACAACCCGTTGGAGGACGTGGAGCTGGCCGATTTGGTGTCCGCGCTGGAAGTGGCCGACCGGTTTTTGATGGAATTAAAGATTAAGAATGAAAAATTAAAAATGCCCCAATAATTGTCGCGCAATTAATTTCTCAAACCCGCGATTTTTACTTCCTCATTTTTAATTCAAAAAATGGAAATGTCCGCCCTGACGCGCTCGGTTGTGAAGCGCAACCACGCCATTATCGCCCCCGACGGCTATATCAACAGCAACGTGCCTGGCTGGACTGATTGCACCGTCAATGTCATCATCAACGAGCAGATGGGCGCGCACCTCTGCCAGACGCTCGTCACGCTCACCGCCGCCAGCCAGCTGCTGGGCAAAACCGAGGCTTCGCAGATATTCTTCTACGTGGTAGAGGGCGAATGCCAGGCGGCCATTGGCGGCGAAACCCGGATTCTGACGGCGGGCCAGTACGTGTATGTGCCAGTAGACCAGGCGTATGGATTTGCTAATGCCACGCCCGGCACGCAGATTCTGACGTTCCACAAGGTGTATCAGCCGCTGGCGGACCAGGCCACGCCCGGCATTCATTGGGGCGCGCGCGACTTGAGCAAAGCGCCCGTTTACATGAACGACGAGGCCCTGCGCATCCAGGAATTGCTGCCGAATGAGTTGGGCTTCGACATGGCCGTGAACATCTTCACCTACGGCATCGGCGGCAACCTGCCCATGGTGGAAACCCATATTATGGAGCACGGCCTGCTGTACCTCGAAGGCCAGGCCATCTACATGCTCGACCAGTGCTGGTACCCGGTGAAAAAAGGCGATTCTATCTGGATGGCACCGTACTGCCAGCAATGGGCCACGGCCATGGGGCAGGAGCCGTCGGTGTATATCTACTACAAGAATGTGAACCGATTTCCAACGGTGCGGTAATTATCAATTCAGGTAGAACGTCATGCTGAGCGCAGTCGAAGCATCTCTACTGCGCAAGTAATTTCTACGATAATGGAATTTATTGAACAATTACTCACGGTCTTGGCGTGGCTACAAATCTTTATTTCACCGGCTATTATTGGTGCAATTGCTGCCACACTTATCTGGTTGTCTTTGCGAGGGTACTGGGGTGTTACCTTGGGTGCAGCAGTTGCAGCAGCGGGCTTAGTTACTGGAGTTTTTTTCGCTGAAAAATCCCGCTGTAATAAAGGCATTATTGAATTTGTGTCGCGCACTATAGCTCACCCGGAACTGCGCGAAAAATCATTACCGAATGACCCTCGCCGAATTAAATAGCCTTCCCAAACCTGCCCTCATCGATGCCCTGCAAACCTGCTGTGGCTCCACGGCCTGGGTCGAAAACATGGTTGCCTGCTTCCCTGTCTCCGACGTGGAAACGCTGATGAAACATGCTAAAAACCAATGGAATAGCTTGGCCGAAACCGACTGGCGCGAAGCCTTCACCCACCACCCCAAAATTGGCGGCGACGTGGAGGCGTTGCGTACCAAATTCGCCACCACCTGCACTTGGGCCGAGGGAGAGCAGGCTTCGGTGCAACAAGCTTCGCAGGAAACGCTCGAAGCACTAGCCGCCGGAAATACCGAATACGAAAAGAAATTCGGTTACATATTTATTGTGTGCGCCACCGGCAAGTCGGCCGAAGCAATGCTGGCATTGCTGCAGGCCCGGCTGGCCAATAAGCCGGAATCTGAAATTTTAATTGCCGCTGGCGAACAGGATAAAATCACCCGAATTCGCCTCGAAAAACTCCTTGCCGCATGAGCCAGATTACCACTCATATTCTTGATACCACGAAAGGAAAACCTGCTGTGGGCGTGGCAATTGCCCTGTGGCAGCAGGTTGGCGATAATTGGCAGAAAATTGCTCACGGCGTGACAAACTTCGATGGCCGAATTACCGATTTGTTATCGAAGGAAGAGCAATTGGAGCCGGGTATTTATAAAATGAAATTCGACACCCAGGAATATTTCGCGCAGGACGGCACCGCGAATTTTTATCCCTTCGTGGAAATCGTTTTTAACGTGACCGGCAATGAGCATTACCACGTGCCGCTACTGCTCAACCCGTTTGGGTATTCCACCTATCGCGGCTCGTGAGCCCGTCATGCCAAGCGTAGTCGAGGCATCTCGCTCGCTTCGTTGCAATACCATTGATTACTGCTGCACGCGAGCTGCCTCGGCTGCGCTCGGCATGACGTTCCATTAGGTTCGCCTGACAACCGAAAACTGACAACGAACAACCAGATTCCCACCATGAAACTCAGTTTACAAGTTTCCGATAAAGCCGCCCTGCTCGACCAACTGGGCGCGGCCAATCTCAAGTTCCAGCACACCTACCCTGGCGACCGGCCTGACCGCCAGCCTGTGCATACCGTGTACGGCGGGGCCAACCTTTTCAAGGCCGATACCTGCGTGAAGATGGGCGAAATCGCCCTTAACAATCTGCTCACCTACGCGCCCAATTTCGTGGAGCTGGCCTGCGTGCTGCAACTCAAAGGCCACGAGCACCTGCCGCACCTGGAGGCCGACGTGGCCGCTTTGACGGAAAAACTCGATGCAATGAGCCCCGAGGACCGCAAAAAGGAGCCCGCTTGGCTGGCCTACTCGGTGTACAACAAAATCGTGGCGAAGCTGAAGCATGAAGCCGTAGAAGATTTCCGTATCGACTTCGAGGACGGCTTCGGCAACCGGCCCGATGCGGAGGAGGACGAAACCGCCGTGCGCGCCGCCAGGGAAGTGGCCAAGGGTATGGCGCAAGGTACCCTTTCGCCCTTCATCGGCATCCGCATCAAGCCCTTCACCGAAGATTTGAAGCAGCGCGGCGTGCGCACGCTCGATATCTTCCTGACCACGCTGCTGGCCGAAACCGGTAGCAAGCTGCCCGACAATTTCGTGGTAATGCTGCCCAAGGTGACCATTCCGGAGCAGATGACCACCCTAGTGCGCCTGTTTGAGCTGCTGGAGCAGGCGAATAGCCTGCAAGCGGGCACACTCAAAATGGAAACCATGGTAGAGGCCACCCAGATTATTATGGACGAGGAGGGCCGCAACCCGCTCCTGCGCATCATCCGGGCCAGTGAGGGGCGCTGCATCGCGGCCCATTTTGGCACCTATGACTACACGGCCTCCTGTGGCATCACGGCCAGGTACCAGACCATGGACCACCCCGTGAACGACTTCGCCCACCACATGACCAAAGTGGCACTGGGCAGCACCGGCATCTGGCTCTCGGATGGGGCGACCAACGTGATGCCCATCGGCCCGCACCGCGGCGAGAACCTGACCTTCGCCCAGCTGCGCGAAAACCGCGAGTCGGTGCACAATGCGTGGAAGCAGGCTTACCGCCACACCACGTATTCGCTCATCAACGGCTTCTACCAGGGCTGGGATTTGAACCCCGCGCAGCTGTCGATGCGCTACGCCGCCACCTACCACTTCTTCCTGAGCAGCTACGACGACGCGGTTTTCCGCCTCCGCACTTTCGTCGAGCGCGCCGCCATCTCCACCCTCACCGGCGATATCTTCGACGACGCCGCCACCGGTCAGGGCCTGCTCAACTTCTTCCTCAAAGCCCTGAACTGCGGCGCGATTTCGGAAGAGGAGATTCTGGCGACGGGTTTGACGCTGGAAGAGGTGCAGACCCGCTCGTTCTTCCGGATTCTGGAAGGGCGGCGGAAAAAGGTATAAAAGTTTGTTCAATCACAAAGCAAAAGCGGTTGACACGTCCAACGTGTCAGCCGCTTTTGCTTTGTAAAGTCAGCCGGCTTCTATTTTCTGAATGAAGTAGTGCAGTGCTCTCAATGCATTGATGCAATGCTGGCCCCAGTGAGCCGAAAAGTCAAATTTGAAACTCCAGACTGCATTTTCCAGACCGTCAGTTGTCTGCAAGTCAAATAGTGACAATGAATATTTAAGGTCCGCATAAATGTCCCCTAAATCATCTAGCAAATCATCGCACCCAGCATCTGTTTCTTCCATGCTGGTCGGGTCGAATACGCTCCAGTAAAATCGATGCTCACCTATCTTATTAGCAACGAGTTGGAGAATTGCCTGTAAATCAATTTTCTCAACTTCAGGGTCTTCGTTGCTTTGTAAATCAACCCATTCCAGATTCAAAGCAGCAGTATATAATCTGAGTAAAGCCCGATGAGATTGTGGCAGAAATACTTGGGGCAATACCTGTTGCTTATCATCGATAAGTAAACAATAGTGTCTTGCCGCAGCAATAAAGCTTTCGAGTTTTTCAGTTCCAAGAATCTGTTTTATCGGGAGGTATTCTGTCATTCGGACGTGGCTATTTGCCTGGCTAAAGCTTCGCTAGTTGGTTCATGAGAAAACTCCGGGTACAAGCTCACCAGCACCTTTTCCGGCGTGAGCGGTGCGGAAAACGGCAGCGCGGTGTGGCCTTGAAAGGCCCGCACCGCGTCGCGCAGGGCGAAGTAGGTGCCGATGCCGTACATGAGCGGCGGCTCGCCCACGGCCTTGGAGCGCAGGATGGCCTTGGGGTGGCCCGGTGTGTCGAGGAAATGCACGTCGAGCACCCGGGGGGCGGCGTAGATGTCGGGGATTTTGTAGCTGTTGAGCGAGTTGCTGAGCAGGCGGCCCTCGGCGTTGTAGGCCACTTCTTCCATGGTCATCCAGCCGATGCCTTGCACCGCGCCGCCCTCAATCTGGCCCCGGTCGATGACGGGGTTGAAGCTCTGGCCGAAATCGTGGGCAATGCGCAGGGCATCCACGGTGTAGGTGCCGCGCAGGCAGTCCACCGTTACGCTGGTGAGGGCCGTGCCGTAGACGTGGTAGGCGAAGGGGTGGCCCTGGTTCAGGTTGGCGTCGAAATGCAGGTCGGGGGTGGCGTAGTGGGCGTTTTCGGTGAGGGCCACGCGCTTCCAGAACGCCGACGACACCAGCTTTTCCCAGTTGGTTTCGGCGGGCACGCCGGCGGCCAGTACCTGCTCGTCGTGGATTTCGAGACCTTCATAGTTGAGCGTGTACTCGGTGCTGGCGTGGCGCAAAAGCCGTTCGCGCAGGGCCTCGCAGGCCATTTCGGTGGCCTTTCCGTTGAGGTCGGCGGTGGCGCTGGCGGCGCTGGGCGAGGTATTGGCCACGCGGGTGGTGTTGGTGGTTTCGATTTTGATGCGCGAAATCGAAATGCCCAGCGTGCGGGCCGCCACCTGCGCGATTTTCGTGTTCACGCCCTGGCCCATCTCCACCGCGCCCGTGCTGATGCCCACCGAGCCGTCGGAGTAGATGTGCACC
>JBBQSQ010000173.1:0-9782 GCA_038213745.1 Cytophagales bacterium | reverse complement strand
GCCTTCCCGCACCTCTTCAAAACGGCGCTTGATTGGGACTACATGACCGTGCCGCAGGCCGGCCTAATCGGACGACGGGAGTTCAACCCCCGGGGCAAGATGCTGGGCGGCTCCAGCTCGATGAACGCCATGATTTTCATGCGCGGCAACCCCAACGACTACAACCGCTGGGCCGAAATGGGCAACCGCGGCTGGGCCTATAATGACCTGCTGCCCTACTTCCGCAAAACCCAGCATCAGGAGCGCGGCGAGAGCGCCCACCACGGCGTGAATGGCCCCATCAACACGGCCAACCTGCGCGACCCCAACCCCCTGAGCCTGGCCTTCGTGGAAGCCGCCACCCAGGCCGGCTACGCCCCCAACGACGACTTCAACAACGGCGAACAAACCGGCTTCGGCCTGTATCAGGTGACGCAGAAAAACGGCCTGCGGTGCAGCGCCGCCGGCGGCTACCTGCACCCCGCCCTGGCGCGCGAAAACCTCACGGCCATCACCCACGCCCACGTCACGGAGCTGCTCATTGAGGACGGCCGCTGCGTGGGCGTGGCCTACGAGCACGACGGCCAGGCGCAGCAGGTGCGGGCCCGCCGCGAAGTCATCCTCAGCGGCGGGGCCATCAACTCGCCGCAGGTGCTGCTGCTCTCCGGCATCGGCCCGGCCGAGCACCTGCGCCAGCATGGCATTGAGGTGAAGCTCGACCTGCCCGGCGTGGGCCAAAACCTGCAGGACCACCTGTTCGTGCCCGTGGCCTACCACTGCACTCAGCCGGTTACGCTGGCCGATGCTGCGTCGCCCGAGCAGGGAGCCCGCTTCCAGAACGAGCAGATGGGCATGCTCACCTCCAACATTGGCGAAGCCGGGGGCTTCATTGATTTGGGTATCGACGGTTCGCCCGAAATTCAGTTTCACTTCGGGCCCAGCTGGTTCATTCACCACGGCGCGGGCAACCCCGCCGGGCACGGCTACACGCTGCTGCCAGGCGTGGTGCGCCCCCACAGCACGGGCAGCGTCACCCTGAACTCGGCCGACCCGTTCGACAAAGCCCTGGTGGACCCCAACTACTACGGCGACCCGCACGACATGGAGCTGATGAAGCAGAGCGTGGCCGCCGCCTTCGCCATCGCCGAGCAGCCCGCCTTCGCCCCCTACCGCGGCGAGCGCCACCTGCCCGGCCCCGAGGTGACCACGCCCGAAGCCCTCGAAAACTTCATCCGCGACTACTCGATGACCATTTACCACCCCGTGGGCACCTGCAAAATGGGCCACGACGCGCTGGCCGTGGTCGATGACGCGCTCCGGGTGCACGGCATCGCCGGGCTGCGCGTCGCCGACGCCTCCATCATGCCCATCATCATCAACGGCAACAGCAATATCCCCACCATGGTCATCGGCGAGAAGTGTGCCGCCATGATACTGCAGGAGCTGGACGCCGCCGGCATGGCCCAAGACCTGGTCGCAGCTGGTGCCGCGGCCGCGGAATAACGCAACCCGGGCCGTGCTCTACCCGACGAGTGCGGCCCGCCCTGTGCCCCGCGGCTGCAAGCCCCTGCCGCCGGGCAGGTGTCGCCCAGGGCCCGCCAACCAGCGGGCCCCAGCTCACTGCGCCGCGACTTTACAAGGCGCGCCGAAAACCGTCGTTTTCGTGCTCAATTAGCCGTTTGTCACGCCTTTGCATACCGGCTCGGATGGGTACTAGCTACGCCTGGCTGCTTTGAGACGTGTTTTCTGAAGCTGCTCCACAGGCGCTCCGATACCTGTACGTATTGAATCCGGCACCGCGCCAATTCCGCCTTAAGTTCGGCCGGAAATGCCGTGCGCCGAGCCATCGCCGGTGGCGCACCCAGGGCCATTCACACCCTAACGGTGGATTTTACTTTTGAATCTTAGCCGTTTAGATTGTAGGGGCGGGAGCCGGCCCCACCCCTACTCGTTCCAGCCTATATACCGACTTGAAAACCGCTACAGGGAGGGAATTACGGGCTATCGGCACTACAGAAAAAACACATTATTGGGCAATATCTTTGGGTATAATTTCACCAACAATCCTATTTCACTTATGAAGCAAGTCCTGATTATAGCCGCCTTTGCCCTGGCACTGACCGCCCCCGCCCACGCCCAAATGCTCAAGCCCGCCCAGGTGCCCGCCGCGGTGAAGGCTACCTTCAAAGCCAAGTTCCCTGCCATCACCAGCAACACCTGGGAGAAGGAAGGGACTAAGTACGAAGCCGGCTTCACGCAGAACGGCGTCACCATGTCGGCCCTGATTACCCCGGCCGGCGAACTATTGGAAACCGAGTCGGACATGTCGCCGGCAAAGCTGCCCGCCGCCGTGCGCACCAAGCTGGCCAGCGATTACAAGGCCTACAAAGTGACCGAAGCCGCCACCCTGATTTCGGCCGACGGCAAGACGACCTACGAGGCCGAAGTGAGCAAAGGGGGCAAAAGCCACGACGTGGTGTTCAACGCCGACGGCTCACTGGCGAAAAAGTAAGCCTCGCCCGCCGATAAGTAGTCGGCCATAAAAACCGAACTAATTGCCTTAACAAGCAGTCAGTTCGGTTTTTTTCTGTTTTTACCTGGCCCTGGCGGGGGGCCTATTTAGCTGGAACTGCCAGGGGTTGCGGCAGTACCTGCGCGTAAGTCTGCTGGCCCGTCCGGAGCGTGCCGAACCGCGAAATCAACGCGGCTAAGGGCTTTGGTCAGGTCATTAGCGGCCCGGTGACTGGCAATCAGGTTATGCGCACCGCCTGCCAAAATGGACGCCGCATACAAAACGCCGGTTATGATGTTACAGCAGCCGAACAAGCCGCTCCTCACATGACTGACATTTCGATAGCCCAATCTGTCTCCCTACTCCCTATTCAGGCCGTGGCTGCGCGGCTTTCCATCGCCGAAGACGAGCTGGAGCTGTATGGCAAGTACAAAGCGAAACTACCACTGCATCTGATTGCGCCAGAAAAAATAGCCAATGCAAAGCTGATTCTGGTAACGGCCCTTACGCCTACCCCGGCGGGAGAAGGGAAAACCACCATGTCCATTGGCCTGAGCGACGGGCTGAACCGCCTCGGCAAAAAGGCAATTGCCGTCCTGCGCGAGCCCTCAATCGGGCCAGTGTTTGGGGCCAAAGGCGGGGCCACGGGCGGGGGCTACTCGCAGGTAGGCCCGATGATAGACATTAACCTGCACTTCACCGGTGATTTTAGCGCGGTCGAAAAGGCCAACAATCTCCTGGCAGCCCTGCTCGACAACGCCCTTCAGGCCCCGGGCAATCCCTTGCAGCTCGACCCGCGAAGCATTGTGTGGAAGCGGGTGATGGACGTAAATGACCGCAGCCTGCGGGACATTATTATCGGCCTCGGCGGCAAGGCCAATGGCGTGATGCGCAGTGACGGCTTCAACATCACGGCCGCCTCCGAGGTCATGGCCATCCTGTGCTTGGCCACCAGTCTGGCCGACCTGAAAGCGAAGCTCGGCAACATCCTCGTGGGCTTTACTTACGCCAACGAGCCGGTGTATGCCCGCCAGCTCAAGGCGGAAGCCGCCATGACCATCCTGTTGCGCGATGCCCTCAAGCCCAACCTGGTGCAGACGCTGGAAGGGAACCCGGCCATCGTGCACGGCGGGCCCTTCGCGAACATCGCCCAGGGGACCAATACGGTGCTGGCTACCCAGATGGGCTTGTCGCTGGGTGATTACGTAGTCACGGAAGCCGGCTTTGGGGCCGACTTGGGCGCGGAGAAGTTCTTAGATATCAAGTGTGGCTACGCGGGCCTGGCCCCCGCCGCCCTCGTGCTGGTGGCCACTATCCGGGCGCTGCGCCACCACGGCGGGGCGGCACCCGCCGAAATAAACACGCCCGATGTAACCCGCTGTGCGCTCGGCTTTGCCAACCTTGAAAAGCACATTGAGAATGCGCAGAAATTCGGCTTTCAGCCCGTGGTGGCGCTCAACGCCTTTAGCAGCGATACACCGGAGGAGGTTGCCCTGGTGCAGCGGCTGTGCCGGGAACGGGGCCTGGAAGCAGTAGTAACGACCAGTTGGGCGGACGGCGGCGAAGGGGCCACGCAACTGGCCGAGGCGGTGCTGGCAAGCATTGCCAGCGGCACCAATCATTTTAAACCCCTGTACGCGTGGGACCAGCCCATTAAAGCCAAGATTGAAACCATTGCCCGCGAAATCTACGGGGCGGCGGGGGTCGATTACAGTCCGAAAGCCGAGGCTGCCATCCGGCGTATCAACCGGTTGGGACTGGCCCACTTGCCGGTGTGCATGGCCAAGACGCAAAAGTCCTTTTCCGATGATGAAAAGCTCATCGGCCGGCCCGAAGGCTTTCGGGTGACGGTCCGCGAATTTGAGCTGGCGACGGGCGCGGGCTTCGTTATCCCGATTCTAGGCAACCTGTTACGAATGCCCGGGCTCCCGGCAGTGCCCGCATCCGAAAACATGGATATTGATGACAATGGGGTGATTACCGGGCTTTCATAGGGGCCAGCCAACCCCAGCATCCGCCCGCGTTGAACCGTGCGCCCAGCGTGGCGGCCCTCGAAAAAGTCCCCTGACCAAGCACTGGTTCGCCTTTCCGACCGCTGCCCTATCAACTGAATAAGGTTGGCCGGTGCTTACTTTTAGCCCAAACGGTGCTAGCGGCGGCGGCGGCCGTGTTGCTGCGACCCGACCTCCCCGCTTGGCTTGTCCCAGCCTGTCCCTCAACGCTTCACTTTTATGCACCCACCGCTGCTTTGGCTCCGCGTTGCCACTTTGTTGGCCTTAAGTGCTTGTTCCGTCAGATTGGCGGCGGTGGCTGATAAAACTCCCGAGCAAATTCAAGCTGCTTACACCGTCAGCAAGGAGGTGTCCTACGGGCCCGACCAGCAGCAAACGCTGGACGTTTACCGCTCCGCAGACGGGCCAAAGCGCCACGCCAAAAACTACACCGTTGTTTTCCTGCACGGCGGCGGGTATTACCTCAGCGACAAGGCCCAGGAAGAGCGGTACATTCAGCCCTATTTGAAAAAAGGCGTCACCGTCGTCAACCTCAACTACCGGCTCAAGCGGGGCATCCCCGTAGCCACAGAAGACTTAACCCTGGCCCTCAACTTCCTCGCGGCGCACCGCGGTGCCTACCCCCTAAACCTGGAGCGAGTCGTACTGTCGGGCTTTTCCGCCGGGGCCCACATTGCCAGCCTGGTGGCGGTGACCACCAACGACCCCGCTTACCCGCACCCGCTCGACCCGGGTATCCGCATCGTCGGCGTGGTCAACTTTTCCGGGCCAGTGGGCGGATTGGACGTCGTGGAAGAAGTTTTCATGAACCACCCTGTGCCCGTCATGAAGGAAATCGGCTTGGCGCTGTTTCCCGAAACCGCCGGGTATGCCCCCAAAGCAGTGACCCGGCAATACGAACCCCTCACCTACTTGGACCCGCTCGACCCGCCCTTTTTTATCTGGCAAGGGGGCCAGGACGACCAGGTGCCGCCCGTCACATTTGCCGGGTTTGTGGACCGACTGCACCAAGACCAGCAAAAAAACACCGTCTTGTTTGTGCCGGAAGGACACCATAGCCCCTCCGCCAGCGAATTGGAGGCGGCATACAAGAAAATATTCCTGTTTTTAGATAAAAAGTAGGCCAGGAGTTACCTAAAGCAACCTTTCGCTGGGCCATAACAGCACCTCGTACCTCTCGGGAATGAAACAGCGGAAGCCTGAGGCCGTCCAAAAGTGACGAACAGAAGAAGGACGACTATGTCTTCTGTCAACTGCTGTTACGCAGTGCCTTTTGGGGCTTGTGTTTTGGTTGCTCGTTACCCGTTACTGGTTGCTGGTTTGATGCTCTTGAGCCCTTTTTTTAGGACGAGAACCAACCAGCAACTAATTGAAACACCTAAAGGAGATTCCAAGTTGTTAAAGCCACCGAGTCATGCGGAGCGGAGCCTACTGTGGCGAAACGCCGGCGCACCTGGTTGGCGCTGCCTTTTTGGAACGGAGCACTAGTTACCGCGTTGCCTTTCTCGGCCCGGAAAGTGGCGTGGAACTCCAGCCGGCCACGTTCTAAAACCAGGCCCGCCAACTCGCCTATCCCGAACCGCATGCCCCGTTCGGCCTCCAGCTTTCGCGCGACTGGATGCTCACTGACGCGCAGATTTTCCTGGTGCCAGTGCTTGGCCTGAGAATAATCATGGGACGCGCTTGCTTTTGCCGGCCGTCGTGGACCCGTATTCCCGGTCGTCCACTTGGGCGGAAGCGGCCAGGCTACTTCGCAACGGCACATCGAAAACCAGTCGTTCAGGCAGTGGGGGTCACGTCGGCGGTACTGTACCAAGCGCCTTAAGGTTTTCTTAAAATGTAGCCACGGAGCCTTTTCCTGCGTTTAACCTGGACTGCAATTACAAGCTCTACTTGTGAATGGATACGGGCTGTTTATTGGCCTCGGTAGCCCGGCACACGTAGTTTCGATTTTAGTCCCGCAACAGCCCAACCCATTAGCGTTTAATAAGTAAGCGGCGCGCTACCGACAGCTTATCCACCTTCGACGACATAACAGGGAACCACAATGAACAACATAAGCCACGACAAGACCGACACCAAAACATTCGAAATGGCCGGTAAATGCCCCTTCGGCGGCGACCGCATTGGCGGTGCCGAAGGGGCGTCGCCCACCCTCTCCGACTGGTATCCCAATCGGCTGCGGGTGGAGCTTTTGCACCACAATGCCCCAGGTGCCAATCCGCTCGGCGAGGACTTCGACTACGCCGAGGCATTCAACGCCATCGACCTGCCTGCGCTGAAGGAGGAAATTAAAGGCTTTCTGACCTCTTCGGTTGATTGGTGGCCGTCGGACTATAATAACTACGGCCCGCAGATGATTCGCATGGCCTGGCACTCGGCGGGCACCTACCGCATTGCCGATGGCCGCGGCGGCGCCGGAGAGGCGTTGATGCGCTTTGCGCCCATCAACAGCTGGTGGGACAATGGCAACACCGACAAGTCGCGCCGCCTCATCTGGCCCATCAAGCAGAAGTACGGCAGCGCCCTGTCCTGGGCCGACCTTATTGTGCTGACCGGCAACTGCGCGCTGGAAATCATGGGCTTCCCCACCTACGGTTTTGCCGGCGGCCGCCACGACGCCTGGGAAGCCGACGACGCCACCTACTGGGGCCCCGAGGTGTGGGACGGAAATAAAAAACACACGCCCGACGAAATGGTGACGCGCGACAAGCGCTGGCGCGGCCAAAACGGCGATGCCGACTACGACCTCGAAAACCCGCTCGGGGCCACGCATCAGTCCCTGATTTACGTGAACCCCGAAGGCCCCTACGGCAAGGGAGACCCGATGGGCTCGGCACGCGACATCCGCGTTTCCTTCTCCCGCATGGCCATGAACAACGAGGAGACCGTGGCCCTTATTGCCGGCGGCCACGCCTTTGGCAAGAGCCACGGCATGGTGCCGGCTGCCCGAATCGGGGCACAGCCCGAGATTGCGCCGATGGAAGAAATGGGCATGGGCTGGCACAACCCCAAGGGCAAGGGCAACGCTGAAAACACGATGACCAACGGCATCGAGGGCAGTTGGACGCCGAACCCCACCCAGTGGGACAACGACTACCTCGTCAACCTGTTCAAGTACGAATGGGAGCAGACCAAGAGCCCGGCCGGCTCGCTGCAATGGACCCCAGTGGACAAGAACGCCCCCAAGACGCCCGACGCGCACATCGAAGGCCAGATGAATGACCTGATGATGATGACGACCGACATCGCGCTCAAGGTGGACCCCGAGTACCGCGAGGTCTGTGAAAAATTCCTCAACGACTTCGACGCCTTCACCCAGGCCTTCTCCAAGGCCTGGTACAAGCTGACCCACCGCGACATGGGGCCGCGCGAGCGCTACCTCGGCCCCGAAAAGGTGAACGAAAACGACCTACTCTGGCAGGACCCCATCCCGGTGGCCGATTACACATTGGTCGACGCGGCGGACATCGCCGCGTTGAAAAAGTCGATTTTGGCATCGGGCATTGCCGTCTCCGATTTGGTGTATACGGCCTTTTCCGCCGCGGTCACGCACCGCAGCAGCGACAAGCGGGGTGGTGCCAACGGCGGCCGGCTCGCGCTGGCTCCGCAAAAGGACTGGGCGGTCAATCGGCGGACGGTGCCGGTTATCGCGGCCCTGCGCACCGTAATGGAGGCGTTTAATGGCCAGCCCAAGGATGGCAAGCAGGTATCGCTCGCCGACCTCATCGTGCTGGGAGGCTGCGCCGCGCTTGAGAAAGCGGCCGCCGATGCGGGCGTTGCCACCGAGGTGCCCTTCACGCCGGGCCGCCGCGACACCACCCAGGAACTCACCGACATTGAGATGTTTACGTGGTTGAAGCCCGTAGCCGACGGATTCCGCAATTACCTCGATGAAGGGTTTGAGCAGATTTCGCAGGGCGTGGCCCCGGAGGAGCTATTCCTCGACAAGGCGCAGCTCCTCTCGCTCACCTCACCCGAGTGGGTGGCGCTGGTGGGGGGCCTGAAGGCGATGAATGCCAACCACGACGGCTCCGCTCACGGCATTTTCACCGACCGCGTGGGCGTGTTGACCAACGACTTCTTTACCGTGCTCACGAGCATGGACTTCGAGTGGAAGAAAGCGGACGCGAAGGGCATGACCTTTTCGCTCGACGACCGCACGACGGGGCAGCAGCGCTTCACGGCGACGCGGTCTGACCTCATCTTCGGCTCCAACAGCCAGTTGCGCGCGGTCGCGGAAGTGTACGCAGGCAGCGATGGCCATAAGCGCTTCGTGAAAGCGTTTGTGAAGGCGTGGGATAAGGTGATGATGCTCGACCGCTATGATGTGAAAGTGTGAGGGCGGGACAGCCGAACAGTGAATCGGTAGCTGGCTGGCGCTGACGAGGTCCTCATCTCGGGGCGACTGACCAGCCCAGCCGTAGATGTCCCCTTCCCGGCACGTCCGGTTTGAACGGCGGCTTTTGACCTACCAAGGTTGAAAGCCGCCGTTCATTTGTTACCCTACCCAAAGTTGGAGATAAAGAGCGTCGACGTTTCGCTGAGCGGGTTTTTCGAGTACCGGGGCAAGAAATGACGCTAAGCCTTGGTTGAAGGCTGACTGCCGCCCGACGACCCGCCCGGAAGTTCTACCCCCGCGATTGGGGATTTTTCAGGCTGTTCACGAAAATAGTATTCTCCTAACTGACGCTACGCAGTTAGCTTTTGCCCCGGGTGTTTCAATTAGTTTCTCGTTGTTGCCTGCTCGTTTCTAGTTAGTTCTTGTCCTAAAAAAATGGGCTTAGAACGACCGGGGCGTGCTCGTCCATTCTCACCGAAAAGCCGCAGTAGGCAAGGTGGCCGATTGAGTGTTATCTCAGACTTTCGGCCTACTTCCTTAGCGTGCAGTATTCTCCGTTTCCTGAGCGGACCCCTGTAAGGAGTCCAACACCTGGGTCGCCGCCCACTGCCCGGACTCAATGGCCCCGTCCAGCCGGCCCCATTCGCTGATTGACGTTTCGGCCCCGGCCCAGTAGAGCCGGCCGGCCCAGCAGGACTGGCGTAGCTGGGCCGGCCCCTGGAGCGGAATCTGGTCGGGGAGCTGCGCATCGCCGGTAATACTGGTCAGCGGCTCCCGGCTCCAGTCCAGCTCGTGGTAGGCCAGCGGCTGGAGGGCAGCCGGACCGAACATGCGGCCCAGCTGCTGCACCACGGCCGCCTGCCGCTGCGCAAGCGGCGCAAGGCGCAGCGGGTGCTGCGGGGCGAAGAAGCCGAACAAGGCCCCCAGCGGACCGGTC
>JBBQSQ010000172.1:0-9788 GCA_038213745.1 Cytophagales bacterium | reverse complement strand
AATCTCCGTGCCGTTGTAAGGCTGCCCGCTGGCGTACACCTGGTCGAGCAGGGCCACGAACCCTTGCTCAATCATTTCGGGCAGCGCTTCCGCCACGGGTTCGCCCAACGCCCCCCGGCCGCCGGCTAGCTGCTGGTACGCGGCATTGAAAAAGGAAAACCGGTGCGCTGGCCCGCTGAACGTGGCGATGGCGGCCGGCACCTTGCCCAGAATCTGGCCCAGCAGCACTTGCTGGATTCGCAGCTGCTCGCGTTGGTGCTCGGCCTCGTGCAGGGCCGCCCGCACTTCGGCCGAGCGGGCCGTGACGCGCAGTTCCAGCTCGTCGTTGAGTTGCTGCACCTGCTGGCGGGCCAGCACTTGGGCGGTCACTTCGTTGGCCACCACCATCGCGCCCGTAATGCGGCCGTCGGCATCGCGCATGGGCACGTACACGAAGTCCCAGTACACGGTTTCGCGGCGGCCGTTGCGGTCGTGCTGGGCCTCCATTGCGTGGGCCACGTACGGCACGCCGGTGGCCATCACGCCATCGAGCAGCTCCTCGAAGCCCAGGCCAGCCACTTCGGGCAGCGCCTCAAACAAGCCCTTGCCGACGATTTGCGCCGGTGTGCGGCCCCACAGCCGGCACACGGTGGGGTTGGCCAGCTCGATGACGTAGTTCGGCCCCCGATACACGGCAATGGCCAATGGGGCCTGCTCGAACACCCGCTCCAGCTCGCCGCGCTGGCGCTCGGCCTCGGCGCGGGCGACTTGTTCGCGGGCCTGGCTGTTGCGCAGGGCCTCGTCTGCCACCGTGCGGGGCCGGTCGCTGCCGTCGGTGAAGCTCACCAGCAGGCCGTCTTCCAGCCGGGTGGCGTGGACGCTGAGGACGAGGGCGGAGCCATCGGTTTGGTAAAGCTGGTCGCGCTGCGCCGGGGTGCCGGCCAGGTACGTGGCGCGGTGGAAGGCGAACGCACCACTTTCTACGCTGCCGGGCCACTGCTGCAAGTAGGTGGCGGCAGGCTGGGCGGGCAGGGCCAATAGGCGCTGGGCGGCGGCGTTGAGGTAGGCAAACCGGAAGTCAACGACCCCGCCGGCCCCATCGAGCACCGGCGTGTAGTACACGATGCCGCTGGGCAGCAAGGCCAGCAGGGCCGGAAGCGTGGCGGCGGCGGCGGGCAGGCCCGGCACCGGGGAAGGAATCATAAGCAGAAAGGGAAGCTGGAAAACGAACGTCGGAGGCACTACCAGCAGCGCAAAGCCCGCCGGCGGTAGCGCGGATTGACAGAATAGCGGCAGTTCGCGGCGTATTCCGGCCCGGCCGGCTGGGTTTTACGGCATTGGCCGGCAGTTGTTCGCGCTGGCCCGCAAGCGGCGGTTCGGCTGGGCGGCCCCTTATTGGATTTGGGCACTCCGGTTCGCCAGTGCGGCGCGGGGCCAAGCAAATGGCTGGTTGCGGGCCGCAATCGAACAAGACCCGACAAGACCCATCGCGCCGCCCAGCCCGGGGCCTCAACGGTTGCCAGGGGCCAACAGACGCTCCACCGTGCTTCCCTATTGCCAGTGCTTACTGTTGCTCCAGGCGCTTAATCATCGCCTTCATCTCGCCAATTTCCCGCTTTTGGGCGGTGATGATGTCATCGGCCAGCTTGCGCACTTCGGGGTCTTTGATGGTGGCCCGCTCGCTGGTGAGAATGGCGATGGAGTGGTGCGGTATCATGGCCCGCATCCAGCGGGTGTCGTCCACGAAGGTCTGGCTGCGCACCAGGAGCAGCGCGCCCACGAACAGCGTGAGGCTGGCCCCCATGATGAGGCCGTTCGTGGTTTTGTTGGGATACATCATGGGCATCATCAGCAGCATGATTACGGCCATGGCCGTCACCATCAGCACCGTCATGTAGAAACGGGTGAGGCTGAAGTAGACGTGGTCCAGCTCGTAAGTGTTGAGGTACATTACCACGTACATGATGACGAAGGAGATGGCCAGCGTCAGCAGAAACTTGCGGTAGTGGCCCTGGGGCGTGGGGGTGGCCGATGTGGCAGGGGTCATCATTGAAAAAAAGGGATTAACTGTCAGGCGCGCGCCGACTCCAACGCTTGGAATGGCGGCCTTTGTTAGCCAAACGGACGTTGAATGACGAGGGTTGTGTCACCATCCGGCCGCCAAACCGGTTAGAGAACAGCGGCCGCGGCGGTGTTGCCGCCCCGATTACCCGCACCTTTACCGCTTCTATGCCCGATTCTCCCTCCCGTTATGCCCGCGCGCTGGCCTGGTTCGACCGCGTCTTCATCCAACCGCTGTACACGGCGCGGGTGCGGCGGCTCATCCTCCAAAGCTTTCCCTTCTGGATTGCCTCGCTGCTGACCGGGCTCATGGCGGTGGGCTACGAAAAAGTATTTGCCTGGGCCGAGGAAGTGAGCTTTTCTTGGCTGCGCCGCGAGCCGCTGCTGGCCTTTGGGCTCACGCCGCTGGCCTTCCTGGTGTCGTGGGCGCTGGTGAAGCGCTTCGCCCCGGCGGCGCGGGGCAGCGGCATCCCGCAGGTGATGGCCGGCATCGAGCTCTCGAACCCCGGGCAGCACCGCTACACCGGGTATTTGCTCAGCTTGCGCGTGGCCGGCGTCAAGGTCCTGAGCAGCGTGGTGCTGCTGCTCGGCGGCGGCGTTATTGGCCGCGAAGGGCCGACCATTCAGGTTTCGGCCGCCATTTTCCGGGCCATCAACCGGCTGCAGCCGGCGGGCTGGCCCCAGCTCTCGCGTCAGATTGCGCTGGTGACGGGCGGGGCAGCCGGCCTGGCGGCGGCCTTCAACACTCCCCTCGGCGGCATCGTGTTTGTGGTGGAGGAGCTGACCCAGATTCACCTTTCGCGCTTTCGCCTGGCCGTGTTCAGCGCCGTGATTATCGCCGGGCTCACGGCCCAGCAGTTTCTGGGCTCCTACCTGTATCTGGGCTTTCCCAAAATTACCTCGCCGGCGGGCTGGTACCAGGTGCTGGTGATGGTGGCGGCCGTGGCCTGTGGGCTGGCGGGCGCGTATTTCGCCAAAACCCTGCTCTGGCTCAACGGCTACCGCAGGCGCTTTGTCACGCTGCAAGCGCAGGCCGGCTGGGTGGTGGGCTGCGGCCTGCTGCTGGCCGGGCTGGCCTACCTGGTGGGCCCCGATGGCGTGGGCACGGGCAAGCCCATCATCAACCGGCTGCTGTTTCAGAACAATGGCGTGACAGCGGGCTACCTGTTCCCGGTGCGCTTCGCGGGCATGGCCCTGAGCTACAGCAGCGGCGGGGCGGGCGGCGTGTTTGCCACTTCGCTGAGCGCGGGCGCGCTGCTCGGCGATGGCATCGCGCAGCTGGCGCAAGTAGCCGTGGCCGACCGCAACTTGCTCATATTGGTGAGCATGGTGGGTTTCCTCACCGGGGTGGTGCGCTCGCCGTTCACGGCCGCCATTCTGGTGCTGGAAATGACGGACCGGCACTCGGCCATCTTCCAGCTGCTGATTGGGGCCATGTTGGCCCAGGCCGTGGCCGCGCTCGTCGACCCGCATTCGCTGTACGAGCACCTGCGCCAGGGCTTCATCCGCGAAACGCTGAGCCAGGAAGCCCCGGCCGCGCCAGCCGAAACGACTGCTCCCCGTGCCGCCCAACCCTGATAAAGCGGGAGGCTAAGAACCTCTGCGTCCCTTAGCCGTTCATCATACCCATGAGCTTATTTACTTTTTCGGCCGCGCTGCTGACGCTGGCGGCCCTGTTTTCCTATTTGAATGCCCGGTTTTTGCGCCAGCCGGCAGGGATAATGTTTTTGCTGCTGGGCGTGGTGGCGGCGGCGGGCGTGCTGGCGGGCGGGCGTATCGTGCCGGGCTTCACGGCCATCGTGCGGGGGGCGCTGCTGCAGTTCGATTTCACGAGGTTCCTGATGGGCTCGGTGCTGAGCTTCCTGCTCTTTGCCGGCTCGCTGCACGTGCGGGTGGATGCCCTGAAAGCCGTGTGGCAGAGCATTGCGGCCTACTCCACGCTCGGGGTGCTGCTGGCCACGGCCCTGGTGGGCGTGGGCACCTACGGCCTGCTGCACCTGGCCGGCGTGGAGCTGCCGCTGCTGCCCTGCCTGTTGTTTGGGGCACTCATCGCGCCCACCGACCCCATTGCCGTGCTGGGCATTCTCAAAACTACCGACCTGGACAAGAACATCGAAACCAACCTGGCCGGCGAGTCGCTCTTCAACGACGGCTTTGGGGTGGTGGTGTTCGTGACGCTGCTGGAGCTGGCCACGCCGGGCGAAACGCCCAGCCCGGGCTCGGCGGCCCTGCTGCTGCTGCGCGAGGCGGGGGGCGGCCTGCTGGCCGGGGCGGTGCTGGGCTACGTGGGCTACCGGCTCATCAAAACCGTGGACCACTTTCAGACCGAAGTTATCCTGACCCTGGCCCTGGTGATGGGCGGCTACGCGCTGTGCAGCGCCCTGCACGTTTCGGGGCCGCTGGCCATGGTGGTGGCGGGCCTGGCCATCGGCAACGTAAGCCGCAGCGAAGCCGTGTCGGACACCACCCGCGACTACCTGGAGAAGTTTTGGGAGGCCCTGGATGAGGTGCTCAACGCCGTGCTCTTCGTGCTGATGGGCCTGGAGCTGGTTGTGATTGGGTTCAGCCCGTTCTACCTGGGGCTGGGCGTGGCGGCGGCGGTGCTGGCGCTGCTGGTGCGCTACGTGGCCCTGGCCGTAAACACCCGGCTGCTGGGCCTCTCGCAGCAACTGCCGCCGCGCACGCTGCTGATTCTGAGCTGGGGCGGGCTGCGCGGGGGCATTTCGCTGGCGCTGGCGCTGGGCCTGCCAGATGGCCTGCATCCGGAAGTATTCGTGCCCATGACGTTTGCCGTGGTGCTGTTTTCGGCCGTGGTGCAGGGGCTTACGTTAAAGCGACTGCTGAGCTGGCTCACCCCGCGCGCCGCCTGACCGGGCCGCTGGCCCGGCCGTTGCTTTTTGTCCCCATCTTAATGCTCCCCACCCAGAACTATTTTTCCAACGCCGTCGGCTCGGTCGATTTCTCGCCCAGCGACGGCTACCTGCACCTGTACTGGTCGGGCGCGCCCATGACCGGGCCCGAGTTTCGGGCCCTTTACGTGCACGCCCACAACCTGCTGCGGCGCTACCACCTGCGGGGCATTCTGGCCGACCACCGGGCCATGCCCGCCGCCCCCGCTGCGGCCGACCGCGAGTGGCTGCTCACCACCTGGCTGCCCGCCGTGCTGGCAGACACCGCCTTCGAACGCTACGCCGTGGTGCCCACCCTGGCACCCGAGCACCGCCTGCACACGCCCGCCGTGGCCGAGCAGCTGCGCCGCCTGGTAACGACGGCCTTTTTTGAGGAAATTCCGCCCGCCGCCGAATGGCTGCGGAGCGATGCGCCAGCGGCCTGATTGGCACTGGTTTTTCAGTCGCATTAACCCCGGTTGCGCCCATGCTGCAGGAGTTCACCACCGTTGCCCACGCGTACTGGACGCAGTTTTTGTTTGTGCTGCCGCGCCTGCTGGTGGCGGCCGGGCTGCTGGCCGCGGTGTGGCTGGCCTCGGGGCGGCTGCGCGGCTTTCTCACGGCCAAGCTGGCGGCCCACTCGGCCGACCCGCTGCTGACCAACTTTCTCACGCAGGTGGGGCGCTGGCTGCTGGTGCTGGGCGGGCTGCTGCTGGCCCTGCAAATCATTGGGCTGTCGGGCGTGGTGGGCGGGCTGCTGGGCGGGCTGGGCCTGTCGGCCTTTCTGGTGGGCTTTGCTTTCAAGGACATTGCCGAGAACTTCCTGGCCGGCGTCATCCTGGCCTTCAACCGGCCCTTCAACGTGCACGACAGCATTCAGGTGCAGGACTACATGGGCCGGGTGATGGAGCTGAACCTGCGCACCACCCGCATCAAAACCTACGACGGCAAGAACATCTACGTGCCCAATGCGCTGGTGCTGAAGGAGCCCGTCACCAACTTCACCCGCGACGGCCACATCCGCCAGGATTTTCTCATCGGCATCGACTACGACGCCGACGCGCAGGCCGTCATCGACACCATCATGAACCAGGTGAAGCTGGAGCCGCTGGTGCTGCAGGCACTCCCGCACCAGCCTTTCGCCGTAATTGAGGAGCTGGCCACCAGCACCGTCAACATCCGGGTGTTCTTCTGGGCCGAGGCCGAGGAGTACCGGCGCGGCGTGCTGGAGCTGCGCTCGCGCCTCATGAACCGCGTGAAAACCACCCTGCTGGCCGCCGACAACGTGTCGATGCCCTCCGACATCGTGGAAGTGCAGTTCCCCAAGAAAATGCCCGAGCTGCGCGTGCGCCTGGTGGACGCGGAAAAAGCCCCGGCCGCGCCCCCGACGCCTTAAACCAACCGGCCCGCCACGGGTCCTGCTTCCGCGCCTATCTTTCCGCATGCTTGACGTCCTGCGCCGCTTTTTGAGCACCCGCTTCCTGCTCACCGATGACATGGCCGACCCGGCCGAGATTCAGGCCGATGTAGAGGCCGGAATTGCGTTTCGGGGCACCAACCTGTGGGTATTGATTTTTGCCATTCTGGTGGCCTCGGTGGGGCTGAACGTGAATTCCACGGCCGTTATCATCGGGGCCATGCTGATTTCGCCGCTGATGGGGCCCATCGTGGGCATGGGCTACGGGGCGGCCACGCTGGAGCTGGCCCTGATTCAGCGCGGGCTCAAGAGCCTGCTCACGGCCTCGGTGTTCAGCCTGCTGGTGTCGGCGCTTTACTTCCGCCTCACGCCCCTCACCGACGCGGGCTCCGAGCTGTTGAGCCGCACCCAGCCCAGCACCTGGGACGTACTGGTGGCCCTGTTTGGCGGGGCGGCCGGGGCGGTGGCCCTCACCCGCAAGGGCCACACCAATGCCGTGCCGGGCGTGGCCATTGCCACGGCCCTCATGCCGCCGCTGTGCACGGCCGGCTACGGGCTGGCCACGGCGCACTGGTCGTTTCTGTTCGGGGCCCTGTATCTGTTTTCGATTAACAGCGTGTTAATCGCGCTGGCCACGTTTCTGGTGTGCCGGGTGCTGCCGCTGCCCAAGCACACCTTCGTGAGCGTGAAGCGGGCGCGGCGGGTGCAGCTCGCCATCTGGGCGGTGGCCCTGCTCACGGCCGCGCCCAGCGTGTACCTGGCCGTGGGCATCGTGCGCGACGGCACGTTCACGCACAACGCCCAGCGCTTCGTGGAGGAACAGCTGAACCTGCCCGGCACCTTCGTCGTCACCAGCCGCATTCTACCCCGGCCGCGTACGCTCAACGTGCTGCTGGCCGGCCAGCGGCTCACGCCGGCCCGGCTGCAACAGGCCCGGACCCAGCTGCCGCGCTACCGCCTGGAAGGGGCCGTGCTTACCGTGCGCCAGGGCCTGGCCCGCCTCGACTCGACCGACACGCAGGCCCTGCGCAGCAGCGTGCTCGAAGACGTGCGCAATCGCCAGGAGCAAACCCTGGTGGGCTACGAAACCCGTTTGGCGCAGCTCCAGAAGCTGCTGGTGAACCCCGACAGCGCCACCGCCGGCCTGCCCGGCGCGGTCGCGCTGCTGCGCGAAGTGCAGGTGGAGCACCCCGCCGTGCGCCAGCTCGGCCTGAGCCGCCTGGTGCGTCCCGCCGCCGACTCGCTCCGGGCCGACACCACCGTGCTGGTGGCCGTGCGCACCCGCCGCCCGCTGCCCACCGCCGAGGAGCGCCGCCTGACCGCCTGGTTGCGCCTGCGGGCCGGCAGCCGCCAACCAGTAAAGCTGCTGATTGAGCCGCAGACCGAGTCGGAACCCCGGCCGGCCGCGGTCCGCCGGAAGTCTTCGCGCCGCAGGGAATCGCGCCGCGGCCGGTAGGGGGGGAGCATTCCGTCCGCGCCCACCAGTGGGTGCCAAACCGAACCTGCCGGGCCCAACCGCGTAAAACGAAAAAGCCTTACGGGCTCTTGTTCTCATTCTCAAAAAATAATCCTTCACAGTATGAAAAATTTTCCCGCTGGTTTCAGTTGCCTATTCGCTTTGATTTGCTTCGCCGGGAGTGGCTGTTCGCTGGGCCATTCGGCCAGCGACGACCTCAAATCGAATAATCCCGCCGTGGTCCTGCAGGCCCAAAAGGTGGTTGACCTCCAACAGCAGGTAGATGCGCAGGAGAAGGCGTACAACGACCAGAAAAACGCCGTGAAAGACCGGGAGCGGGCCGTCGAGAAGCAGAAAGATGAGGCCGATATCGAGAAGAAGCGCCTCGAAGCCCTGAAGAACCAGCTCGACGGTGCCCAGCAGAACCTGAAGGGCGTGAAAACCCAGGCCAAAACGCAGTAGCACGCGGGGTATCGGTTGTCGGTGGGGTAGTGGTTGGTTGTCAAAAAAGGAATAATGCCCAGACAATCGACGACGAACAGCTGACAGTCAAATTCTTGTCCATGACGTATTTCCTGACCGGGCTGCGCTACCTGCTGGCGGCGCTGGGCGCGTTGGCGCTGCTGCTGACCCTGGTTTCGGTGGTGCCGTCCGATGAATGGTGGGTGCAGGCGCTGGGCTTTCCCCGGCTTCAAACGCTGGTGGTGCTCACGGTGCTGCTGCTGGGGTGGCTGGCGCTGGGGTGGCCGGCGCATCGACGGGTGCGGCGGGGGCTGCTGTTAGGCCTGGGAGCAGGCATGGGCGTACAGGCCTTTTTTCTGTGGCCCTACCTGCCCTTCGCCCCCAAGGACGTGCCCGGTGCCCCTGCTACTGCTACCGCGCGGATAAGCATCTTGGTAATGAACGTACTAATAAAAAACAGGCAGGGCGAGCGCCTGCGCCAGTTGGTAAAGTCCGTGCAGCCCGACGTGCTGCTGACCCTGGAGCCGGATGCCTGGTGGGCGCAGGCGCTGCGGCCCTTGCAGCCCGATTACCCCTACCGCGTCGAGCTGCCCCGCGACGATGCCTACGGCATGATACTCTACTCACGCCTGCCGCTGGCCGATACGCAGGTGCAAAACCTGCTCCAGCGCGGCGTGCCGTCCATCCGCACGCGGTTGCGGCTGCCCGATGGCCGGCAGGTCACATTTTTTGGCATTCACCCCACGCCGCCCATTCCCGACGATGCCTACCCCGATGGCGTGGGCCTGCGCGGAAAGGCCTTGCAACAGGTAACCGACGCGGTGCGGCAGAACGAGCGGCCCACCATCGTGGCCGGCGACTTCAACGACGTGAGCTGGTCGAGCACCATCCACCAGCTCACCCGCGAGGGCGAGCTGCACGACGTGAGCTTGGGGCGCGGCCTCTACAATACGTTCAGTGCCCGCTCCACGCTCATGCGCTGGCCGCTCGACCACTTTTTTGTCAGCGAGCCGTTTCAGGTAGTGGAGCTGAAGCGCCTGCCCGACGTGGGCTCCGACCATTTTCCGCTGTACATCGAGCTGGCGCTGCCCAATAAGTAAGTATTTTGTTGATAAACATTTAGTTGCTTGGAATCACTTTTTTAACCCCCCAACCCTATGCCTACGTTTCCTTCCACCGCAGCCTGGCTACTGGCCAGCACCCTGGCCTTTTCCGGCTGCCAATCGGAGGCCGAAGCGCCCGTGGCGGCCGACCTCAACTCGGCCAACCCGGCCGTGGCCGAGCAAGCCCGCAAAGTGCAGGAATTATCCACCCAGATAGCCCAGCAGAAGGCCGTTATCGAAACCGAAAAAACCAAGCTCACCGCCATGGAACAGCAGCTGGAGGGGTCGCGGCAGAACCTGGAAGGCCTCAAAAAAGAAGTGCAGGCCACGCCCTAATGCCCGCCTAGCCGACGCGGGAATAATCTCCGCGCTTTCTCATTCTCCGCACTTCCTTTTTTAGCTCCATGGACTTTTCAATTGCC
>JBBQSQ010000171.1:0-9899 GCA_038213745.1 Cytophagales bacterium | reverse complement strand
CCGAAGCCATCCACCAAACCCTACCTGCGCACTAGGATTCGGTGTTTTTCACCAACTCCGGCAACGAGGCCATCGAAGGGGCGCTGAAGCTGGCCAAGCGCCACACCGGCCGCACTGAGCTCATCTCCTGCCTCAACGCCTACCACGGCTCCACCCACGGCGCATTGTCCATCACGGGCTCCGAAGATTTCAAGAATAGCTTTCGCCCGCTGCTGCCCGACGTGCGCCACATCCGCCACAATGATTTTGCCGACCTGCTGCTGATAACCGAGCGCACGGCGGCCGTCGTCATCGAAACCGTGCAGGGCGAGGCCGGCGTGCGCGTGCCCTCGCCCTACTACCTGCCGGCTCTGCGCCGCCGCTGCCGCGAAGTGGGCGCGCTGCTCATCCTCGATGAAATTCAGTGCGGCTACGGGCGCACCGGCACCATGTGGGCCTTCGAGCAGTTTGGCATCGAGCCCGATATCCTGGTGTGTGCCAAGGCGATGGGGGGTGGCATGCCCATCGGGGCGTTCATTTCCAGCACCGAAATCATGTCGGGTTTCAAAACCAACCCGATTTTGGGGCACTGCACCACGTTTGGGGGCCACCCGGTGAGCTGCGCGGCGGCATTGGCCACCTTACGCGTTGTGCAGGAAGAGCAGCTGATTGCCGGCGTGGCCGAAAAAGCGGCCCGTTTCCGCGCCCAGCTGGTGCATCCGGCCATTCGGGCCGTGCGCGGCTGCGGCCTGCTCATGGCGGTCGAGTTTGAAGCGTTTGCCGTCCTCAAACCCATCATCGACTACGCGCTGGAGCACGAAGGCATTCTGACCGACTGGTTCCTGTTCTGCGACAATTCCCTGCGTCTGGCCCCGCCGCTCACCATTACCGACGAGCAAATTGATTGGGCTTGCGCGGCCCTGCTTCGGGCCATTAGCGCGGTAGTGAGGTAGGGGAAGGCTATTAACGAAAGCACGTCATGCTGAGCTTGCCGAAGCATCTCTACCGGGGAAGTAAACCAATTACTTGTGCGGTAAAGATGCTTCGGCAAGCTCAGCATGACGTGCCTTTTTGCGCTTGTACGCGCTTTGCGCTACCTAACGGGCAGCTCGTTGTAGTTCAGGAACGAAATGCTTTCTTCCTTGATGCGCTCGCGGGGCAGGCCGTCCTTCACGCCTTGCGAAATCTTGCGCACCAGCACGCCCACAATGGCTTTGCGGAAACCCAGCTTCTCGGCCATCATAATGCAGAAATCCATTTCCGTGTCGTCCACGACGCCATCGGCCAGCATCATGTCCACGAGGTCAAAAATCTGGTCGAACCGTTCGGAATCGTTCGTTGGCAAATCGTTGCTGGTCCCCTTCGCCGCCCCCGACACCAACGCCTGCACTTCGGAAGCGCTGATGCCATTCTTTTTGCCCACGGAGATGATAAAATTCATTTCCCGGGCGTCGATGTGGCCGTCGGCTTTGGCCAGGGCCGCAAGATTTAGCAGGTGACCCTTAATTTTTTTGGCCTGCTCATTTTCGAAAAAACCGAACATAAATCGTGGAAATTAAGTGTTGAAGGATGAATTGGTAGCCAGTAAGCCAACTGTACGGGTAAGGTACACGAAAAACCAACGACTTGTTGCCGTTCAACTACGCGAAATGTAAAAAAAAGATAATGCCCGCGTCAGGCTTATTCTGGGCATCAGGTTGAGGGTTTGTATTCATTTCACCAACTTTGCGGGGTTTGGGTGCCATTTGGGCCCGTTGCTTTACGATTGGTCAGATGAAGAGAATAGCAGTTTTTACCAGTGGTGGCGATTCGCCGGGCATGAATGCGGCCATCCGCGCGGTGGTGCGCACTGCCACCTACCACGGCATTGAGGTGTACGGCATCATGCGGGGCTACAGCGGCATGATTAAGGGCGAGTTCGTGCGGCTCGATTCGGCCTCGGTGTCGAACACGGTGCAGAAGGGCGGCACGATTCTGAAATCGGCCCGCAGCCAGAAATTCATGACCAAGGAAGGCCGGCAGCAGGCCTTCGACCAGCTGGTCAACAACGGCATTGAGGGCCTGGTGGCCATTGGCGGCAACGGCACGTTCACCGGGGCCATGATTTTTGAGGAGGAGTTTGGCATTCCCACGGTGGGCGCGCCCGGCACCATCGACAACGACCTGTACGGCACCGATTACACGATTGGCTACGACACGGCCGTGAACACGGCGCTGGACTGCATCGACAAAATCCGGGACACGGCCGACTCGCATGACCGGTGCTTTTTTGTGGAGGTGATGGGCCGCGACTCGGGCTACATCGCCATTCCGTGCGCCATTGGGGGCGGGGCCGAAATCGTCATGATTCCCGAAACCCAAATGAGCGTGGACGTGGTCATCGAAACCCTGCAAAAGGGCTGGCAGCGCTCCAAAACCTCGTTCATCGTCATCGTGGCCGAGGGGGAGGAAGAGGGCAACGCCACCGTCACGGCAGCCCGCGTGAAGGAAGCCATTCCGCAGCTCGACACCCGCGTCACGGTGATTGGCCACATCCAGCGCGGGGGCTCGCCCACGGCCGCCGACCGCCTGCTGGGTTCTCAAATCGGCATCGCTGCCGTGGAAGGCCTGATGAACGGCATGAAAAACGTAATGGCCGGCATCGTGGATAAAAAGTTGGTATACACGCCGTTTGTGGACACCATCAACAAGAAAAAGCTGATTAACCAGAGCTTTATGCGGATGGTGGAGATTTTGAGCGTGTAGGTTTTAGGGTAAGAGGGTGTGGGGGTAGGAGGGTAGAAGTTGGGTTCACAAATGACCTTTAACTCTTACCCTCCTACCCCCACACCCTCTTGCCCTAAGTTCACCCATTGGTACGCCGCGTCGCGCCGTAGCCACGTGAGCTGGCGCTTGGCGTAGCGGCGGGTGTTGCGCTGGAGCAGGCGCACGGCCTCGGCCCAATCGTAGGCACCGTCCAAAAAGCCGAAGATTTCCTGGTAGCCCACGGTTTGCAGGGCGTGGTGGTGGCGGTAGGACAGGAGGCCGCGCACCTCGTCGAGCAAGCCGGCGGCCAGCATGTGCTCCACGCGCAGGTTGATGCGCTGGTAAAGTTCGTCGCGCTCGCGGGTGAGGGCCACTTTAACGTTGCGGAACAGCGGGTTTTCGGCGGCGGGGCTTTGGGTGTGGAAGCTGGAAAAGGGCCGGCCGGTGGCGCGCGTGATTTCCAGGGCGCGCACCACGCGCTGGGGGTTCTGCTGGTCGATGCGGGCGTGGGCGACGGGGTCGGTGGCGGCCAGCTCGGCCACGAGGGGGGCCAGGCCCTGGGCGGCCAGCTCGGCGTGGAGCTGGGCGCGGGTTTCGGGCGGCACGCTGGGCAGCTCGTCCAGCCCGTCGGTGACGGCCTGCACGTAGAGGCCCGAGCCGCCGGTGAGGATGACCAACGGAAACCGCTGGAACAAACCGGTGAGCACGGCCCGGCAATCGGTGGCAAACCGGCCGGCGCTGTAGTCCTCGCTGATGCGGTGGCTGTCGATAAAATGATGCGGCACGCCCTGCATTTCGGCCGCCGTGGGCTTGGCCGTGCCAATGCTCAGCTCCCGGAAAAACTGGCGCGAGTCGGCAGACACGATTTCAGTGCCGAACTGCTGGGCTAGCTGCACGCACAGCGCGGTTTTGCCCACGGCCGTGGGGCCGGCAATGGTGAGCAGCACCGGCCGCGGGTCGGCGGCCGTGGGAGCTAGTTGGGCAAGGATATGGGGGGGGAGCAAAGGGCAGTGTTGAGTTTTGAGGGTTGAGTGGGTGACTGAAATAAGTAAAAACGCAACTCAACTCTCAACCCTCAACATTCAAAATTACAAAGCCGGGTGCTTCTCGTCGAAATCCGTCGCGTCCTGGTAGGCCTTGGCGAGGGCGAGCAGCGTGCCCTCCTCGTAGAGCTGGCCCATGAAGGTGATGGTGGTGGGCAGGCCGGCGGCCGTGAAACCGTTGGGAATGGCAATGGCCGGCTGGCCGGTGAGGTTGGTAAGCACCAGGTTGGGGCTGAAGGAAGGCGCGATGTAGGCATCCAAGCCCTTTAGCTGCGCGTCCATCTGCTCAATCAGCAGGCTGCGCACGCGCTGGGCCTGGAGATACTCCACGGCCGGAATGAAGCGCGAGGACCGGAAGGTGTTGGGCCAGGCCGAGCGGTTTTGCAGCACCAGTTGGCCGTCGCGGCCCGAGCGGGTGAGGTCGTCGAACGCGGCCGCGCCCTCGGCCGTGAGCACGAAGCGCAGCGGACCGGGTGCGATGGCGGGCAGCTCAATCGGCACCAGCTCGACGCCCAGCTTACGCAGCACGTCCAGGGTGGCCTGGTCGTTGGCTTTGGTGGGGTAATTCTGGTCGAAGCTGGCCTTTACGTAGCCCACGCGCAGTTTTTTGATGTTGGTGCCGAAGGCGAAGTGGAAGGCATTGGGGGCCAGCAGGGTGGCGGGGTCGCGGGCATCGGGACCGGCGGCGGTGAGGGCGGCCAGGACCAGGGCGCAGTCTTCGGCGGTGCGGGCCAGGGGGCCGGCTTTGTCCATGGTCCAACTCAGGGCCATGGCTCCGGCGCGGCTCACGCGGCCGTAGGTGGGGCGCAGGCCCGTGACGCCGCAGGCCGTGCTGGGGCTGATGATGGAACCGAGGGTTTCGGTGCCGATGGCAAACGGCAGCAGCCCCGCCGCCACCGCCGACGCCGACCCCGCCGACGACCCGCTGGAGCCCTTGGTAACGTCCCACGGCGTGCGGGTTTTCTCCCCAAACCAGACGTCGCCCTGGGCTAGCTCGCCCAGCGTGAGCTTGGCCAGCAGCACCGCCCCGGCGGCCCGCAGGCGCTCCACCACGGCGGCGTCCTCGTCCAGGGTTTGGTCTTTGTAGGGCACCGAGCCCCAGGTGGTTTTGTAGCCCTTGGCGCTGAATAAGTCCTTCACCCCGAACGGAATGCCGTGCAGCGGGCCCCGGTACTTGCCCGCCCGAATTTCTTGGTCGGCCTGCCGGGCTTGCTGCAGGGCCAGGTCCTCGGTGAGGGTGATGACGCAGTGCAGCTTGGGGTCGTACCGCTTGAGGCGGGCCAGGAAGAAGGTGGTCAGCTCTTCCGACGTTACCTGCTTGGTGCGCAGCAAGTCGCCCAGCTGGCGCACGGTGTAAAAGGCTAGGGCGTCGCGGTTGGCCGGCAGCATGGCTTTGGCTGCTTCGGACAGCTTGCCGGGGTTGGTAGCCACGGCGGTGAGCAGGGCCTGCCGCATGCGCAAAGGGCGCGGGTCGAACACCACGGCCGGGGGCACGCTGTTGGGCAGCGGAATTTTGCGGAGCGCCTCGTAGCTGTCGCGGTAGCCGCTCAGGTTCCGGCGCGTCGAGTCGAGTTGCGCCTCGGTGAAATTCAGCCCGAACAGTTGCTGGGCCGTGCGCAGCATGGGCACCGTGATTTCATCGGGGGCCGTGGGCCGGGCCACAAAGGCACCGGCGGCGAAACAGGCGGTGCCGAGCGCCAGGGCGGGTAGGAGTTTTTTCATAATGGATAAAAGATGGATACCTGCGAGGCTGCAGCTCCCTCCCGTAATAAATGTGACAGGCAAAAGTTGGGAAGCTCAGTGGGGCCGGTTCGTGCGGCGCGGAGGCTTAGCCGTAGCGGGCGGCGCGTGCAGGTAGCGCAGGGCTGCCACCACCACCGGGTCTTGGCCGGCGGCTAGCTCGGCTACCGTGGGGCGCACCAGCACAGTTGGCATGATGCCCACGCCGTTCCATTCTGTACCGTCTGGGTAAGCATCGCGCTTGGTGCAGATGCGGGCCATAATGCCGCCCGGCAGCGCGAAGCTGAGTGGCTGCCCGGTACTGCCGCCAGTGGGCTCCCCAATCAGCGCACCCCGTTTCAGGCCCACGTAGGCGGCGCAAAAATCTTCTGCCGCCGAGAAGGTAGCGGCCCCAATCAGCACGGCCACCGGCTTGGCGTAGTAGTGCGCCCCGCCCGCTGGCAACGAATAATTGGCGGTATCCACCGGCTCGAACCGGACGCCCTCGCCGCGCGCGCGGCCCACAGCGCTGTATGTGCGCGATTCGTAGCGCCCCAGCAGATAGGGTTTGTCGGTGAGATAGTTGAGAATGTGGAAGCCGTTGCTGCCATTGCCGCCGCCGTTTTGGCGCAAGTCGATGATAAGGGCCCGTGTCGTTTTAATAGAGTCGAAGGCCGCCACAAACCGGCGGAATCCGGCATCGGTTTCGAACTCATTGACCTGGAGCAAGGCTACGTTGCCCGGCAAAAAACGTAATTGCACGGGCAGAACGGCCTTTATTTTACCGTAGCCGCTGCGGGGCAGCACGCGGGTGAACGTGTGCCCCCGTGCATCCCGAAACTCCACCCGAACGGGCTGCGCCTTCGACCCCCGCAACAGGTTGTAGGCGTAGGTCTGCACGTCCACGTTCTGCGGGGTCGAGCCACTTTGGTAGGGCCGCACATACCGGTCGGCGTAGGCCACCACGGGCAGGTCATCAATGCGGACGATTTCCAGCCCGGGTACGATGCCCGTATGCTGTAAGCTGTCGTTGCGCACCAGTTGCACCAGCACCCGCCCCGCCACCAGCTGGGTTAGCAGGGGCGGGCGACCGTACACGGAGTCGGCCAGCGGGCCGTCGGTGGCCCACACGCCGGTGTGGCCGTCGTGCAGCTGCGCGTAAAATTTCTGGAGCACCCGGAAGTAAGCCAACGTGCTGGTGGTGGTCTGCACCCGAGGCAGGTAGTTCAGGTAGAGCTCGTCCCAGCCGAGGGTGGGAATGTGGTCGAAATAGGCGAAATTATACTTTGCTTCCGCCCACATTTTGGATAGCCCGGCTATTTTTTCGGCGGGGCTCAAGTTGGGCTGATAAGGCGTGGCCAGCGCCTTCGAATCGAATACCCGGTTGAGGGCCGCTGCCTTATCCAGTTGGGGTTTGAGCCGGGGCGACTGCCGGGCAGTGGCCAACGCGGGGTGCTCCATTATCCAGCCGGCATACACTTCCGCAAATTCCTGGGTCAGTAGCGGCTCCAACGATGCTACGGCGGCTTCCGGCTGGTCCAGCCGACTCTGCAGCACCGCTAGGTCGAAAAGAATGTCGCTCTGCCGGTAGTAAAGCGACTTGTTGGTTTTGGACAGCGCTAATATCTCCGGCCGATGGTAATAGCCCAAGGCTTCCTGCAACAGGCGAATACCTTTTTGTAGACTGTCAGCGGCCGGCTGGTCCGTGCGGCCCACTACTGCCCGGACGCGAGCCCGCTGGCTTTGCAGGTATTCGTAGGCCTCCTGCGCCTTGGTGTTTGTTTGAGCCAATCCCAGCCTAGCGTTGAACAAGCACAGAATAATGAGAAGCAGTTGTTTCATCTGCCAACAAACGTAAGTATGAAGGGCTTTATTTTAGCCGATTTGCTAGCGGCACCAGTTCCCCCCACAGCCCCTGCAGCACCCGTTCCTCGTGCTGCCAGCTGAGCTGCGGCGCGGCGCGGCGGCAGTTTTGGGCCAGATGCTGGTAGCGGGCGGGCTCGTCGCGCAGCAGGCGGTTGAGGGCGGCGGCCAGGGTGGCGGGCGCGAGGTCCGAAACCAGCTCGGCCACGTCGAACGCGTCGTTGAGGGCACGGTATTCGGGAAAGTCGATGAGCACCTGCGGGATGCCGGCGTGCACGTAGTCGAAGAATTTATTGGCCAAGGAATAATAGTAGCTCAGGCCAATATTCTCCAGTAGCATAATGCCCACGGCCGCGTGGCGCGTGACTTCGCGCAGCGCCTCGGGCAGCACAAAGCCCCGGAATTCGACCTTTCCCGAGGCGAGCAAGCCTAACTTTTGGGCCCGCTGGCGCAGCGCTTCCGATAAGTCGCCTTCGCCGCAAATGACCAGCCGGCCCGCTACCTGCGGCATGGCGTCGAGCAGGTTTTCCAGGCCCCGGCCCATGTTCAGGGCTCCCTGGTAGAGAATGTAGCCGCCCGGTGGTGCCGCGCTGGGTGCCGGCGGCAATACCTCGTCATCGCGCCAGCAGCTCACGTTGCGCACCACGGCAAAGGGCCGGCCGTAGCGCTGCGCAAACACCCGCGCCAGGGCCGGGCCCACCGTGTAGGCCAGCCGGGCGCGTGGCACAATAAAGCCTTCGACCCAGCGCCACAGGCGCTGCACGGCCGGCCGGGCCACCACTTCGGGTACTTCGGTAAACAGCTCGTGGGCGTCGTACACGAAGGGCTGGCCACCCAGCCGGGCCCGCAGCCACACGGGCAGCGCGGTGTCGAGGTCAGCGGCGCACCAGGCTGCGGCCCGCTGGCCCAGCAGGTAGCAAAACAGCCGCACGTTGTACTCCAGGTAAAACAGCTTGCCGTGTTGGAACCAGCCGCGCAGCCGGTGCTGGGCATAGGGCTGGGGCGTGAGCGGGGGCGAGGCCGGCCGCTGCCAGCCCACCAGCCGCACGCGGTAGCCCGCGGCGGCCAGGCTGCCGCAGATGCGCTGCATCCGCTGGTCGAAGCATAAGTCGGTGGTGACGGCAAAAAAGAGCAGCGGCGCGGGCGTGGGCGGCAAGGGCGGGAGAGGGGGACGGCCCCGAAATGGACCAATGTTATTTTATTTTGGCCAAATTTACGCCGTGCGCCCGCAGGGCGGTGGTTATCTTAGCGCAAATATCAACCGGTAGTTCGCGTCGTTTTTATGGCTTCCTTTTCGGCTACTTCCTCCACGCGGCCCGTGGCACCTCCTCTGGCGGCGCTGCTCGACCAGCTGGGCCAGCTCTACGTACTGCTTGATACCCAAGGGGCTATCACCGATGTCAACGAACGGTTTCTGGCCCTCAGCGGCTACACCCGCAAGCAGCTGCTGGGGCAGCGCGCCTACGAGCTGTTTACGCCGCCCGCCGAGCGCGCCGCCCAGCGCCAGGAATACCTCGACAGCATCGCCCACGAAACGCTGGCCCCCAGCTACGAGCGCACCTTGCTCACCAAAAGCGGCCACCCCCGCCAGGTGGTGTGGCGCCGGGGCTTCACGCGCGACAATGCGGGCAGCATCACGGGGGTGTGGGAAGCCGGGCAAGGGCCTGACGACCGCACCCTTGCCAGCCCGGCCCTGGCCAGCGACAGCACCCACCTCCAGGACTTTCTCGACAACGCCCAGGACCTGGTGCAGCACCTGAGCGCCGACAACGGCTTCCTCTTCGTGAACAAGGCCTGGAAGGAAAAGCTGGGCTACACCGACGCCGAGCTCGACACCCGCACCCTCGCCGACGTGGTGCACCCCTACTACAAGGCCAAGCTGCTCTACCAGCTCCGCAACCTCTACGATGGCGAGCCGGTGAACAAGGTCGAAACCGTGTTTCTGACCAGTACGGGCAAGCCCGTGCACCTCATCGGGAGCATGAGCGTGGTGCGCGAGGCCGGCCAGCCGGCGAGCAGCCGCGCCATTCTGCACGACATCACGGACCGCATCAAGGCCGAGCGGCTCCAGAAAGTCTACTACAGCATCGCCAACCTGGCCATTTCGGCCAAGGACTTGCCCAGCCTCTACGGGGCCATTCACCGCGAGCTGAGCAAGATTATCGAAACCAGCAACCTCTTCATCGCCCTCTGCGACGATGCCCGCACCGAGCTGCAGTTCGTGTACCACGTGGACCAATACCCGCAGAACCGGCCCCAGGTGGCGCGGCCGTTTTCGTCGGGCGTGTCGGAGTACATCATCGCCGGCGGGCAGCCGCGCTACCTCACCCACGCCGATTTTCAGCAGCTCACGCGCAGCGGCACCATTTCGGCCTACGGCCTGATGCCGGAGGTGATGCTGGCCTCGCCGCTCAGCATCGGCGACCGCATCATCGGCGTGCTGGCCGTGCAGGACTACGGCCGCGCCGACTCCTACACCCCCGGGGACCTCGACGTGCTGCACTTCATCTCGAACCAGGTGGCCCTGGCCATTGAGCGCAAGCGCAACGA
>JBBQSQ010000170.1:0-9919 GCA_038213745.1 Cytophagales bacterium | reverse complement strand
ATTCGGGCTGGTCAGGTGGTCGTGATTCGCTACGTGGGACCGAAGGGCGGGCCGGGCATGCCCGAAATGCTCAAGCCAACCTCGGCCATCATCGGGGCCGGGCTGGGCGATAAAGTGGCCCTGATTACGGACGGCCGGTTTTCGGGCGGTACCCACGGCTTCGTGGTCGGCCACGTCTGCCCCGAGGCTTACGACGGCGGGGCCATCGCGCTGGTCGAAAACGGCGACTGGATTACCCTCGACGCCGCCGCCAACACCATCGATATTCAGATAGAGCCCGCCCTGCTGGAGCTGCGCCGTGCCCAGTGGCAGCGCCCGCGCCCCAGCGTGCGCCAGGGCGTGCTGCTGAAATACATCCGCACCGTGAGCGACGCCAGCCGGGGGTGCATAACTGATTGGCCGGAGGAAGAGGCTGTGACAGTTTCGGCCGCCGCCCACGTCAACCTCACCCCCTGACCCCCTCTCCAAAAAAGAGGGGGCACCGGACTTGCCCTTTCAAGAACCTCGAATCTATGCTAAACCGGTGCCCCCTCTTTTTTGGAGAGGGGGTCAGGGGGTGAGGTTGACGGGCGCGCCATTCCACCGAATTATTAGCTCAACCACCATGTTAAACCACGAGCCTACCATCACCCTTGCCGAGCCGGAAGCCACCGCCTCAGTAGCCCCGGAAGCAGCCACCCTCGCCCCCAATGCCACGGGCGCGGTGGCCGTGCTCGACATCCTGCTGGCCGAGGGCGTGGACACGATTTTCGGCTACCCCGGCGGGGCCATCATCCCGATTTACGACGCGCTCTACGACTACGCTGACCGGCTGAACCACGTGCTGGTGCGGCACGAGCAGGGCGGCATCCACGCAGCGCAGGGCTATGCGCGGGCCTCGGGCAGCGTGGGGGTGGTGTTTGCTACCAGCGGGCCGGGCGCGACCAATCTGGTTACCGGCCTGGCCGATGCGTTGATTGACAGCACGCCGCTGGTCTGCATCACGGGGCAGGTATTTGCGCATCTGCTGGGCACCGACGCCTTCCAGGAAACCGATATTATCAATATCACCACGCCCGTTACGAAGTGGAATTACCAGGTGACCAAGGCCGAGGAAATTCCCGAGGCGCTGGCCCGGGCTTTTTACATCGCGCGCAGCGGCCGGCCCGGCCCGGTGCTCATCGATATTACCAAAAATGCCCAGCTCCAGCCGTTTCAGTTTGCGCCCTACGTGCCGTGCACGCATATTCGGAGCTACCGCCCGGTGCCCATTGTGCGGCCCGAGTACATCCGCGAGGCGGCGGCGCTCATCAACCAGGCCGAGCGGCCATTCGTGCTCTGGGGCCAGGGCGTGATTCTGGGGAAAGCTGAGCTGGAGTTCAAGGCCTTCATCGAAAAAAGCGGCATCCCGGCCGCCTGGACCATTCTCGGCGCGGGCGCGCTGCCCACCGACCACCCCCTGAACGTGGGCATGCTGGGCATGCACGGCAACTACGGCCCCAACGTTCTCACCAACGAATGCGACGTTCTCATCGCCATCGGCATGCGCTTCGACGACCGCGTGACCGGCCGCCTCGACAAGTACGCCCGTCAGGCAAAGGTCATCCATCTCGACATCGACCCCACCGAAATCGACAAAAACGTGGCCGCCACCGTGCCCGTCTGGGGCGACTGCAAGGAAACCCTGCCGCTGCTCACCGCTCTCATCGAGCCGAAAACGCACCCCGAATGGCACCAGCGCTTCCAGGATTACATGGCTGAGGAAGTGGTCGCGGTTATCAAAGACGAACTGTTCCCGACGGGTGAGGAGTTGACCATGGGCGAAGTCCTGCAACAGCTCAACGAGCTGACGCTGGGCGAGGCCATCATCGTGACCGACGTGGGCCAGCACCAGATGGTGGCCTGCCGCTATGCTAAGTTTAACCACACCCGCAGCAACATCACCAGCGGCGGGCTGGGCACGATGGGCTTTGCGCTGCCGGCCGCCATCGGGGCCAAATTCGGCGCACCGGAGCGGCCGGTGGTCGCCATCATCGGCGACGGCGGCGTGCAGATGACCATTCAGGAGCTGGGCACCATCATGCAAACCGGCGTCGATGTAAAAATCATCATCCTCAACAACCGATTCCTGGGCATGGTGCGGCAGTGGCAGGAGCTGTTCCACACCCGCCGCTACTCGTTCGTGGACATCCAAAGCCCTGATTACGTGGCCGTGGCCGCCGGCTACCGCATTGCCGGCCGCCGCGTGGAGGCGCGGGAGGACTTGCGGCCCGCGCTACGGCAGATGCTGGCGCACCCTGGCTCCTTTCTGCTCGAGGTGCTGGTGGCCAAGGAGAGTAACATCTTCCCGATGGTGCCGCAGGGGTGCAGCGTGGCGGAAATCCGGCTGCGTTAACAACCGATAGAACAACGAAAAAAGAACGTCATGCAGAGCGAAGGCGCAGCCGCAGTCGAAGTATCTCGCGTGCTACCACTAATCAGTGCCGTTGCAACGATTGAGTCACTACCACAAGCGAGATGCTTCGGCTACGCTCAGCATGACGTTCAATTAAGTCATCATTCCCAGAACCCATGTCCCACCAACCCGACCGCCAGGAATACAACATCACGGCCTACACCGAAAACCAGGTGGGCTTACTCAACCGCATTGCCATCATTTTCTCACGCCGCAAAATCAACATCGAAAGCCTGAACGTGTCGCCTTCGGAAATCGAAGGCATCCATCGCTTCAACATCGTTATCACCGAAACCGAGGAGGTGGTGAGCAAGCTGGCCGGCCAGATTGAGAAGCAGGTGGAAGTGCTGAAAGTGTATCACAACACCAACGCTGACGTGATTTGGCAAGAAATGGCGCTCTACAAAGTGCCTACCGACGTGATTGCCGAAAAGGCTTCCGTGGAGCGCCTGCTGCGCGAAAACGGGGCCCGCGCCGTGGTCATCCGCAAGGATTACACGGTGTTCGAAACCACCGGCCACCGCGAGGAAACCGACGCGCTAATCAAGGTTTTGCAGCCGTACGGGCTCATTGAATTCGTGCGCAGCGCCCGCATTGCCATCATCAAAGCCAGCGACGGCTTCAACCACAAGCTGCGCGAATTCGAGCGCCGCGAGCCCGGCGAGGACGTGGCCGAAAACGAGTTTTTGAACAGCCGCGACGCGGTATTCACGATGTAGCGCGGACTTTCAGTCCGCGAGTAACACGATATTCTTTTAACCCCAGCGCGGACTAAAAGTCCGCGCTACATCCCCCAATCTCATGGCACAAATCAACTTCGGCGGCGTCGACGAAACCGTCATCACCCGCGACGAATTCCCGCTCGCTAAGGCGCTGGAATACCTTCAGGACGACACCATTGCCGTAATCGGCTACGGCGTGCAGGGGCCGGGCCAGGCCCTGAACATGCGCGACAACGGCTTCAATGTGATTGTAGGTCAGCGTCAGGGTACCCCGTCGTGGGACCGCGCCATCAAGGACGGTTGGGTAGAGGGTGAAACCCTATTTTCGCTGGAAGAGGCCGCCGAGCGCGGCACCATCATCTGCAATTTGCTGAGCGACGCCGGCCAGATTGCCCTGTGGCCCATGTTGAAAAGTAAGCTCACGCCCGGCAAAACCCTGTACTTTTCGCACGGCTTCGGCATCACGTTCAACGACCAGACCAACATCATCCCGCCCGCTGATGTGGACGTGATTCTCGTCGCGCCCAAGGGCAGCGGCACCAGCCTGCGCCGCCTGTTTCTGGCCGGCGGGGGGCTGAATTCGTCCTTCGCCGTGTTTCAGGATGCCACCGGCAAAGCCTGGTCAACCGCCATTGCCATGGGCATCGGCGTGGGCTCGGGCTACTTGTTCGAAACCGACTTCAAGAAGGAAGTGTACTCCGACCTCACCGGCGAGCGCGGCGTACTGATGGGGGCGTTGGCCGGCATCATCGAGGCCCAGTACCAGGTGCTGCGCCAGCGCGGCCACTCGCCCTCCGAGGCATTCAACGAAACCGTCGAAGAGCTCACCCAAAGCCTGGTGCCGCTGGTGGGGGAAAACGGCATGGACTGGATGTTTGCCAACTGCTCGGTAACCGCCCAGCGCGGCGCCCTGGACTGGAAAGGCCGTTTCCGCGAAGCCACCCTGCCGGTGCTGAATGAGCTGTACGACAGCGTGGCCAGCGGCGCGGAAGCCCGCCGCACCATCGAGCGCGGCACCACGCCCAACTACCGCGCCGAGCTGGATGCTGAGCTGAAAGAAGTGGGTGATTCGGAGCTGTGGCAGACCGGCGCAACGGTGCGCCAGCTGCGCTCCAAAGCGGCTGAGAAGGTGGAGGCCTAATCGAGGCAGGAACGCAATAGTTGGCGTCTCGTCGTCGAACGACCCGGCCAAACGACCAGTACTAAACGTCATGACCCATCTGGCGTCCGCGCCGCCGAAGCAACTGGTGTGCCACCATTGGTCTGCAACGGCCAGCCCGATTTTCTGGCGCTGCTGGTGTAGCCAAAGCACTGGCTAGAAGGGCAGCAAAAAGCCCCGGCCGAATTCGGCCGGGGCTCTTGCTTACAGAAGAAGGGAAGCAATTATTCCACGCTCAGGGAGCGGGTCAGGCTCACGCCGTCCACGGTTAGGCGGCAGGTGTAGAGGCCGCTGGCGAGTTTGGACGCGTTCAATTCGGCGGTGTGGGCACCGGCAAGGCGGGTTTCGCCATCCAGCACCTGGGCCACGCGGCGGCCCATATTGTCGTACACGGCCAGGCTCACCACGGCCACTTTTTGCAGGCTGAACGGCAGCTGCGTGAGGCCCGAGGTAGGGTTGGGGTAGGCGGGCGCGAAAGCGGCCGTTTCGTTCTTCACGGTGCGGGCGGCGGTGGCTACGTAGCCCACCAGGCTCGGGCCGGTCCAGTCATCGAGGTACACCTTGCGGCGGGCGAAGGTGTTCGACGCAATCAGCAGCACAATCTCGTTCAGGCCGGTGTTGGGCGTGGCGCTGGGCGCGGCCGAAAAGTTGAAGGTGAGGGTTTCCCAAGCGTTGGTGGCCGTGGTGGTGGCCGTGTACTCTGAGTTGCGGCCGGCCGGGTAATTGCTGCCGTTGGCCACGGTGGAATCTTGCAGCGTTATCTGAAACGGAATGCCGGAGGCGGGGCTAAACACCCGCATGGTCATGTGCAGGGTGTTGTTTTTGAAGTTCGTAACATCGGCCAGGGCCGCGCCGCGGGGCTGCACCACCAGAGCGTCGTACTGGTTAGTAGAGCGGGTGTAGCGGGCTACGCGGCTGCTGTTGGCGGCGGTGCCGGCAGCAGGGCTCAGGGTGTCGGCGTTCAGGCCCCCCGACGATTTATAGGCGATGTACTTAATGGCGCGGGTGCCCTGGTAGTTGTCGTACAACTGGCTCACGGCCAAAGTAGAAGTGGGGCCGGCAATCAGCTCCGGGCCCATGATGTCGTCGAGGTAGTAGGTGGCGGCGGTATTGGTGTTGGGGGCTACCAGCAGCACCATTTGGTCCACGTCGGTAGCCAGCACGGTCGGGTCGAAGTTGCCGACACCGGCGGCCGTGTACGTGAAAGTGAGGGTTTCCCAGGCGTTGGCCACGGTGGTGGTGGCGTTGAAATCGCCGCCAAACTTGCCGTTGGGATACATGTTGGTGTTTGACTTCACGCTGTTTTGCAGCACCGCTTGCACCACCGTGCCCACTGCCGGGCTGCGAAACTTGATGGTAATGCGCTTGGTGCCCGTGGCGTAGGCCGATACATCGGCCATGCGGGCGTTGTTGGGTTTCACCACGATAACGGCGTACTGCTGGGCCGCATCGCGGGTGTAGAGGGCGCAGGTCGCGCTGCTGTTCACCGCGTTCGAGCCGGGGTTGGCCGTGTTCGGAGTGAAGGTGCCCTGTGCCGTGGGGTAAGACACGAGGCGCGTCGTCTCAAAATTATCGTACAGGGTTTGGGCCGAGGCATGGAGGCCGCTGGCTGCTAAAGCCGTGACAACCAGTAGTCCAGTAAAAATTTTCATGTGGGAGCGGGTAAGAGAGTGAAAAATGGTGGTAAGCTAAAAACAGTTCGCTCAAGCTTTGATAAATGACTGCATGACCGGACGGAGGTGAATCAATCAAGACTCTTTTTTCATTTGGTAAAACCGCACGTAGTCCACCACCATTTGCTGGGGGAAGGCGGCTTCGTCCACGCCTTTCAGGCCGCCCCACTCGCCACCCACGGCCACATTCAGCAGCAAATGAAAGGGCTTGTCCCAGGGCCAGGTTTCCCAGCCAGTGCCCTCGTTGCGGTGCGCGAAGTAGAGTTGGCCATCAATCTGCGCCGTAATGGTTTCGGGCGTCCACTCCAGGGAGTAGGTATGAAAGGCCGTGGTGGCGTCGGGCAGCTTGGTAATGCCCGTTTTTTGGGTATTGATGCGGAAGTAGTAGGCTTTGCAGTGCGTGGTGGCATGAATCACGTTCGGGTCGTAGCCCACGTGCTCCATGATGTCGATTTCGCCGTTGTCGGGCCAGCTTTTGTTGCCGTAGGGGCTCTGGTCGGGCAGCATCCAGATGGCGGGCCAGGTGCCGCGCGCACCCGGAATCTTGGCCCGAATCTCGAAGCGCCCGTAGAGCTGGCTGCCGCCTTTGCCCCTGGAAACCAGGCGGGCGGAGGTGTAGTCGTTGCCGGCCATTAGGCCTTCTTTGCGGGCTTCCACAATGAGGTTGCCGCCTTCCACGCGGGCATTTTCGCGCCGTTTTTTGGTGTAGTACTGCAGCTCTTTGTTGCCCCAGCCGCTGCCGCCTACGTCGTAGGTCCACTTGGTCGAGTCGGGCAAGCCGGTGTAATTAAATTCGTCGCTCCAGGCCAGTTGGCGGAAGCTGTATTTGGGTTTGTCTTTGGGCGGAGCGGGCACCGGGGCAGGCTTGCCCACGGTGCTGCCCAGCAGCAAAATGCCCGAAAGTAGCGTTGAAATCATAGGTTGGGAAGGTGAGCAGTGCAGCAGTGCGGTGCGGTGGCACGGGGCCGGGAATATCCCGGCGGTGCCCCTATCGGGGGCAGCCACGCCCGGCACTCACAAGCCAGACGTAGCCACCACCCTATCCGGCAGGTCGTTTTGTTCCCACCAATTTCCAGCCGGAATGACAGGTAATCAGATTGTTAGCAGAATATACCCCGCTTGTGCTTACTTGTATTGGTAATACCGGACGTAGTCCACCTGCATTTGCTGGGGGAATACGGTGCTTGCGTTGGGGCTGCCCAGGAAATTGCCGCCCACGGCCACGTTCAGAATCACGAAAAACGGGTTGTTGAACGGGTACGGCGACGCGTCGCTGCTCGTGAAGGTGTAGTACAGGTTGCCATCCAGAAAAAAGCGCATCTGGTCTTTGCCCCGCACCACGCTGAAGGTGTGGAACGCATCGGAGAAATTGCCAGCGGGCAGCACCTGGTCGGGGGCCCCCTTCTGGCGGTGGTCGGTGAAAGCAGTGCCGAAGTGCATGGTGGTGAGGAACTTGTTGGGCTCCTGGCCGCGCAATTCCATCATGTCAATCTCGCCGCAGATGGGCCAGTTGTTCTGGTCGATGTCGCTGCCCAGCATCCAGATGGCCGGCCAGATGCCCTGGCCCTTCGGCAGCTTGGCGCGCACATCAACCCGGCCAAACTTAAAGTTCTGCTTGCCCTTCGTTAGCATGCGGGCCGAGGTGTAGCTGTTGCCGCCCTGGGTTTGCTGCTTGGCCTGAATCACCAGGTTGCCGTTGTCGATAAAGGAATTATCGGCCGAGGTCGTGTAGTATTCCAGCTCGTTGTTGCCCCAGCCGCCGCCGCCGGTGTCGTAGCCCCACTTGGCCGCGTCGATGGCCCCGCCGGTGAACTCGTCGGCCCAGACCAGCTCGGTGTACTGGCTGTAGTCGCGGACCTCCGCATTGGTTTCGGTGGTGGGGGTGGGCAGCGCTACCGGCGGGTCTGCTTTTTTTTCGGTGCAGGCGGTCAGGCTCAGGACCAGCGCGAAGCTGGCCCCGGCCCCGCGACGGAATAGGAAATGGGAGAGGGGATTTTTCATAAATAAGGTAAGTGAATGCTAAGCCCGCCGGTTTCATTTGCCGGCAGATAATATGATTAATGACAGTTATTTAACCCTCAGCTTCATGGTGAAGACTACTCCGGCCGTGGATTTGCCGGCCCGCAGCAACATGGTCTGGTTGTCGATGGAAAGAATGCGGTACACCCGGTCTGGGGCATCGGTGACGCCGATGAAGGGCGACGGCGTGGCCGCATTCAGCTCAAACTGCGCAATGCCCGCGCCCGTGGCCGCGCCAAACGTGAAGGGCGTGCTCACCGAGCGCGGCGCCTGGCAGCCGCCGGTGCTACCAGCCACGAAGGTTTCGGCCAGGGCGTTGTACTGGTACACATTGGCCGAAGTAAAGGTGAACTCATCGTCGGCCTGGCACGGGGGCAGGCTACCCACCGCTCCGCCGGCGTAATAGCTGGTGGGGTCCGCGTCGCTGGGGCCCACCACAATGGTGGCGGCCACGCTGTTATCGAGCTTCCAGGTGCGCGACGAGCCGCCGGTGAGCAGCTGCTTCACCCGGTCGATGGCCGAAATCTGTGGGATGTAGGTGACCACCGTGAAGGTGCCGTCCGGGTTGGTGCCGCGCAGGCGCAGGCGGGTGGCGCTGGCTTCCACCAGGTCGTAGGTCTTGTTCGACACCGAGTCGGTGAGGCCGATGAAGGAGCCTTTGGTAGTGAGCACAATCTGGCCCAGCGCGCCCACCGGCTTAAAGATGAAGCTGGAGTTGGGGTTGCGGGCCGGGCCGCAGGCACCGTTGGAGAAGGTTTGGCCGTTGGTGCTGCCGGCGCTGTAGCCGTAGGTGTAGTTGCTGCCAAAAGTGAATTCGTCGTCCAGCTGGCAGGCGTCCAGCGTGCCGCCCGTGGCGGGCGTCGAGCTTACCACGGTGGTGCCGTTGGCCGCCAGGCGTACAATGGCCCCGGGCTGGTTAGAAATCGTCCAGGAAGCCGCGCCGTTGCCGCTGCAAGCGGTGAGGGCCGAGAACCCGGCGTTGGCGCAGGCCGACGGAATCACAATGTCCTTGCTCGGCGATACGGCCGAGCCACCCTTGCCCGCCGAAGTCAGCGTGACCTTGAAGGTACCGGCGCGCTGGTAGGTGTGGGTCACGTCGAAGGCGGACGAAACGCCCGTGCCATCGCCAAAGTCCCACTGGTACAGGAAGCCGTTCTGGGTGTTGTTCTTGAACGTAACCACCACCGGAAACTGGCTGGCATTGATGGTGGACGTGAAGTCAACCGTGGGAATGGGGCCTTCGAGCTTGTTGTTTTCGCCTTCCTTTTTGCAGGAAGCCAGCAGCAGCGGGGCCATCAGAAGGGCGAAGGCTGCCGCGCGGATAACGTTTTTCATTGAGCGGAATAATGCGGTGGGAATTTATGAAAAGGAAGCCTTCGGGTTCCGGGCGACTCGGCGTTAGTTGTCAGTTGTTCGTTGTCAGTTGTCAGGGTGAATAATTGACTGACAACGAACAACTAGCAACTGACAACTACCTAGTAGCCGGGGTTCTGCTTCAGGCCGGGGTTGGCATCCAACTCCGACTGCGGAATAGGCAGCACCAGGTTGGTCGCGGTCGGTATGCCCCGCGTGATGCCCAGCGTGCGCAGGTAAGCGGCCTGGGCCGTCATCACCGATACCAGGGTATTGGTGCGCTTCAAGTCGAACCAGCGGTCAAACTCAAACGCCAGCTCGTACTTGCGCTCGCGCAGCACGGCATCCGTGAAGTTGGGGGTGCTGGCGGTGAGGTCCTTGGCTGAAGCCGCGTCAAGGGGCAGGCCAAAGGCGCGGCGGCGCACTTTGTTGATGGCTTCCAGGCCCTCGGCGGTTGGCCCTGCGGCTTCGGCCAGAATCAGGTACATTTCGGCCAGGCGCAGCACGGGCACGTTCAGCGGCGAATCCCAAATGTTGGTGTTCACCTTGCCCACAAACC
>JBBQSQ010000169.1:0-10132 GCA_038213745.1 Cytophagales bacterium | reverse complement strand
GCGGCGTGCTCGACGTTGACACGTTGCTGGGTGAGCTGCTCGCGGACAAGACGAGGAAGCACATCGTCTTCGGTCTCCCGAGCTCGACCGTCGCCATCGACACGCGCACCCTCGCCCGGGTCGCTTGGCTCAGGCGGATGTTCATCGACCTCGCGGCGTGGGTCGACGAGGACGGACTGCATTTCCGGTGGCGGCGGTGGGCGCGGGGGCCGTGGCAATCGGGGTTTTGGCGGCGGCTTCATCCCGCCCATCATTTTCGGTGGTGGTGGCGGTTTCGGCGGGGGCGGTTTTGGTGGCGGCGGCTTCAGCGGTGGTGGAGGCGGTGGTTTCGGCGGCTTTGGCGGGGGCAGCAGCGGCGGCGGCGGTGCCAGCGGCAGTTGGTAGGTTGATAGTGGTTAGGGGTTAACGGTTAGTGGAAACGCCAGCAAGGCGACTAACCACTTACCGTTAATCATTAACCACTATTTTCAACCTTTTAGGGAAAGTAGGAGTAAGAGCACTACTCAATTTCCAACATAGCTGGCAATTCCTTTCACCACCTTTTCTTTCGATGCCATGAATGCTTCCCGTCTTTCCTTGTTCGTGTTCCTTTTTGCCCTGGCCACCACGCTGACTGGCTGCGACGCCATCGCCGGTATTTTCAAGGCTGGGGCTTACACGGGCATTATTGCCGTCTTTATCGTGGTGGCGCTCCTGTTCTTCATCGTGAACAAAATGCGCGGCCCACGCCCTTAGTCTTGAGCCTGGTAAACACAGAAAAGGGCGGCCCCGTTAACGGGGCCGCCCTTTTCTGTGTTTACCAAAGCCGAAAATCAGGCTAGGCGCTTTTCTTAGAGGGCATGGTGCCGATGATGTGGTCCCACAGGGTGCTGCTCACGCCGAAGGCTACTTCGTCCTGCCGGTAGTGGTGCTGGCTGTGGTGCGTCCACCACACCTTGAGGAAGTTTTTGGGCGGCGAATACGCGTGAATGGCGTAGTGCACGAACAAGTACATGGCGTAGCCAAACGTGAAGCCCGCCAGCAACCCGAACGCGTAGGAGCCAAACGTGAAGCGGAAAATGAAGAACAGCAGCGACGCCACAAACACCGTGATGATGGGCGGCATGGCCAGCCGGGTCTTATCCTTTGGGTATTCGTGGTGCACGCCGTGCATGGTGTACTGAAACTTGGCCCGGCCCGCCGTGGTGGCCGGAATGTGGTATACGTAGCGGTGCACCAGGTATTCCACGAGGGTGAAGGCCAGCAGGCCCACCAAAAACAGCCCCAGCGCCGAAATGCCCGACATGAAGCCGTGGGTGAGGCCGTAATACATGCTCAGGATGCCAGTAGCCGCAAAAATGCTCACCGGCAGGGCAATGTGCGTGTGCGAAAGCCGCTCCAGCACAGGGTTTTGGAATAGCTGCGCCGAGCCTTTGTGTTTGGGCCGCACAGGGGCCGCCGGGTCGGGCTGCGTAGGAGTCACGACCGGTTCTTCGGTGGATACTGATTGCATAGGGGTAACGGACAACGAACGAATCAATTAACGAAATTACGATGCTGGCGGCAATGTGCCGGGCAAGGCAAAGCCCGCCCCTGCCAACTGGGCCACCACGGCCGGCAGCGTGCAAGCGGCCCCGCAACGAAGCCGGGCTTGGGCATAAAACACCATTCGGCGCGCCAGGGTTTCGCGCAGCCACGCTTCGGCCCCACCGGCGGCAGCTATCAGGGGGCGTTTGGCCACTTCCGACGGGGGCAGGCGGGCAGCCAGCACAGCTACGGGCACGTCGAGCCACAGCGTGGGCCCGGCGTTATTGAGCAGGGCCATGTTGTCGTGAAAGCACGGGGTGCCGCCGCCGGTGGCCAGCACCAGGGGCGGGCCGGGGTGGCGCAGGGCCTCGCGCAGCACTTCGGCCTCCAGGGCCCGGAAATGGGTTTCGCCCTCCGCGGCAAAAATCTCTTGGACGCTGCGCCCAGTCCGGGCTTCAATGGCGGCATCCAGGTCCAGAAAGGGGCGGTTGAAATGCGCGGCCAGTTGCCGGCCCAGGGTGGTTTTGCCCGCGCCGGGCAGGCCCACCAAGCTCAGGTGGCCGGAACCACCGGGCGCAAGCACTTCGCTGAAAAGAGGTTGACTCAAAATTTGGGAAAGTCGATAAAATAATGAAACGTCATGCCGAGCGCAGCCGAGGCATCTCGCGGGCCGACGTAATGCAAGCGATTGGGTTTACTATTGCCCGCGAGATGCCTCGGCTGCGCTCGGCATGACGTTCTGTTGGCTGCAATTAACCCAGTTTCACCCGCGGGTCGAGCACGGCGTAGAGCACGTCGACCACAATGTTGATGACCACGAACAGGGCGGCCACGAACAGCGTGGCCCCCATCACCACCGGAAAGTCGAGGTTCTCGACGGCCCGCAGGGTTACCGTGCCCAGGCCCTTCCAGTTGAAAATGTATTCGATGAAAAACGCGCCCGCCATGAGGGAGGCCAGCCAGCCCGACACGGCCGTAACCACCGGGTTCAGGGCGTTGCGCAGGGCGTGGTGCAGCACGGTGGCGGCCTGGCTCAGGCCCTTGGCGCGGGCCGTGCGAATGTAGTCCTGCCCCAGCACATCGAGCATGCTGGACCGCGTGAGCTGCGTGATGATGGCCAGCGGCCGGATGCCCAACGCCACGGCCGGCAGCAGCAGATTGCGCAGCACCAGGTGCCGCGCGCCGGTGAATGGGTCCGTTTCGTAGAGCTGCCCGGTCAGGCTCAGGCCCGTCCAGTTGCTCCAGTAGAAGCCGAAGGTGACGGCAATGAGAATGGCCGCCACGAACGACGGCACCGAAATGCCCAGCACCGAGGTGGTCACCAGCACCCGGTCGAGCCACGACTGGGGCCGCAGCGCCGCTACCACCCCAAACGCCACGCCGCCCACGCTGGCAATGAGCATGGCCGCCAGCGCCAGCCACATGGTGCCGGGGAAATAATCGAGCAGGATGCGCAGCACGTCCTTGTTGCTCTGGAAGGAGCGGCGCAGGTAGGGCGTTTTCAGCACCAGGGCGCGGCGGCCCAGCGGCAGCAGGGCCACGCCGCCGTAGCGGGCGCGGCCAGCGGAGTCGCCGGGGTGCAGGCCCAGCGGCGAAATGTCGTTGAGGTAGCCCACCAGGCGGGCGGGCAGGGGCTGGTCGAGGCCCAGGTCGGCGGTGATGGCGGCCTTGGTGGCCAGGTCGCTACGCTGGCCGGCCAGCAGCGCGGCCGGGTCGCCGGGCAGCACGTTGAACAGCAAAAACACCGTGCACGCCACGCCCACCAGCACGAGCAGGCCCTGAGCCAGGCGACGAAGGATAAAAGCAAGCATGAATTTTAATGGTTAATGATTAACGGTTAGTGGTTAATGGATTCACTAACCGTTAACCATTAACCACTAACTGCTACTCTTTCAGCGCCTTTTCTAATTCGAATAGCTCCGGAATGTCGTGGTAGTGGTATTTGCCTTTCACCACGCCGTTGTGCAGCAGGACAAGCCCGGGGTTGGAGCGAATGATGGACTTGAGCACCGTGGCATCGGCGAAATAATAGGGCCCGGCCAGGTTCACGTCGTGCCGGAAGGAATCGAATTTGGCCGCGCTGGTGCTGGTGATGGTGAGCGCCGTGATGTTGCGGCGCGACTTGGCGGCCGTCTCCATCAGCTTGTTGATGGCCAGGAAACGGTCGCGGTCCGTCTTGTTGGTGTTCTGCACGATGAGCACGAGCTTGCTACCCTTGAGCAGCTCCTGGGTGTAGGAGTTGCCGTCCACGTCGCTAACTTCAAAATCGGTGATGACAGGCGACGACTCCTTGGGGTTGAGGGCCGTCATGGCCTGGTACTTCCAGGTGGAATCGGTGGGGTACTGGTCAAACTCCTTGGTTTCGCCGTTGCGCGTCATCGTGTAGCGGTATTTGGCCGCGGCGGCCGGCTTCATCAGCTTGCCAATGTCGTTGCCAACTTTATAGGGCAGGAAATCGAAATAAGGCAAGTGGCCCAGCGCCCGCACCCCAATGCCGATGGCAATGGCCGAGGCGAAGGTCATGACCATCACCCCGGTGGTGCCCCGCACGAAGGAATGGCGCAAAAACCGTTGGTTGAAGAAGACCATGGCCCACAGTCCCAGCAAAAACAGGTCTTTGAAGAACGACGTCCAGGGCGTGAGCTTGATAAAATCGCCGAAGCAGCCGCAGTCGGTCACCTTGTTGAAAGCCGCCGAATAAAAGGTGAGGAACCCGAAAAACACCAGCAGCGCCACCAGCGCCCACAGCGTTTGGCGCAGGTACCAGCGCAAGAGCAGCGCCACCCCCAGAATAACTTCCAGCGAGCTGAGCACGATGGACAAGGTGCGGGAAAGGTTCTTAAACCACAAGAAAAAACCAGCCAATGCCGGCAAAGAATCCGCGAATACTTCGAAATATTCCTCCAGCTTGTAGGCCGTGCCCACCGGGTCGTTCAGTTTCACGAGCCCGGAAAAAATAAAGAGGGCCCCCAACAAAAACCACGACACACGGGTGACGGTGCGCAGCAAGTGGGGCGTCGGCGCAACGGGGGGGGCGGTAACGGAACGAGGTGTGGACATAAGACAAAGTAAGCCGGTGGCAAACGCGCGCGCAACGCACAAGGTTGGGAAGGAACGCAAGTCGAACTACACTCCCCTCCTTAAAAAAGGAGGGGAGTGTAGTTCAATTTACTCCCTCACCGCGCAAAATCAGGGCAAATACGGCGTAGTTCAGCATGTCGCGGTAGCTACCTTCCACGCTCTCGCTCACCAGGGCCGCGCCGCCAATGTCTTCGAGCTGCTTCACGCGGTGCAGCTTCATCAGAATAAGGTCGGTGATGCTGGCCACGCGCATTTGCCGCCACGCTTCGCCGTAGTCGTGGTTTTTGGCCAGGAGCAGGCGGCGGTTTTCGGCGGCTTCGTGGTCGTAGGCCAGGGCCACGGCGTCAGGCGTCAGGTCCAGCGGCGTTTCCTTAGGCAGGTGCAGTTGCATTAGGGCGATGAGGCAGTAGTTGACGATGGCCACAAATTCTTCGTTCACGTCGTCGGCCACCAGCTGCACGCCGGTTTCCTGAATGGTCCGGATGCGGTTGGCCTTGATAAAAAGCTGGTCCGTGACCGAGGGCAGGCGCAGAATGCGCCAGGCCGTGCCATAATCGTGGGTTTTGGCCAGAAACAGGGTGCGGCAGCGGGCCAGCAGCAGGTCGTAGTGTTCGGGGGTGGTCAAGTGGTAAATGGGTAAATGGGTAAATGGGTAAATGAGTAAGTGCGCATGGCATCCGTCATCCCTGCTGCAAGTTCGCCTTGGTTGTTGGATATTGAACCGCGTTATTTCTCTGCACTATGCCTACACCATTTCTCTGCACTATGCCTACACCATTCAATTACTCATTTACTCATTTACCCATTTACTCATTACTCTCCCCCCACGGCCGCCTGCTCAGCCTGCACCGGCCGCAGGTGATGGGCATCCTCAACCTTACGCCTGATTCCTTCTTCGCCGGCAGCCGCGTCACCTCCGAAAAAGACCTACTCGCCCGCGCCGAGGTCATGCTCAGGGCCGGCGCGGCCGTGCTCGACCTCGGGGCCTATAGCACCCGCCCCGGGGCCGATGATATTTCCGAAGCCGAAGAAACCCAGCGCCTGCTGCCCGCTGTGGAGGCCCTGCGCCGGGAATTCCCGCAGGCCTTTCTGTCGGCCGATACCTTCCGGGCCGGCGTGGCCGCCGCCGCCGTGGCCGCCGGGGCCGACCTCGTGAACGACGTGGGCGGCGGCACCCTCGATGCCGACATGTTTGCCACCGTGGGCCGCCTGCGCGTGCCCTACGTGCTGATGCACCTGCGCGGCACGCCCCAAACCATGGCCCAGCTCACGCACTACGACGACGACCTCGTGCTCACGTTGCTGCGCTATTTCCGCGATGGCGTGGTGGCCCTGCGCGCCGCCGGCGCGGTCGACATCGTGCTCGACCCCGGCTTCGGGTTTGCCAAAACCGCTGCCCAAAGCCACGAGCTGCTGCGCCGCCTGCCCGAATTGCAGGCGCTGGGCCTGCCCGTGCTGGCGGGCCTGTCGCGCAAGCGCATGGTCTACGGCCCCCTCGGCCTCGGCCCCGAAACGGCCCTCAACGGCACCACTGCCCTGCACATGGTGGCCCTGCAGGGCGGGGCCCGGCTGCTGCGCGCCCACGACGTGGCCGAGGCCGCCCAAACCATCCAATTATTTGCGAATACCTTTCCAATGGCGGAATAAAGGGCGTAATTTGAGCATTGGAAGGCGGGCCATGCAACGGCTGCCCCCCGCAAGGCCCCTTTACCAACAGGGGACCCGGCTGCTCCGCTCCTCGCTCCCTCATCCCACCCGCCCATGTCCGGCCCATTTCCCATCAATTTCCTGCAGTTCGGCTGGATTGACGCGGCCGACGTCCTGCTGGTGACGGTGCTGCTCTACCAGCTCTACAAGCTGCTGCGCGGCTCGGTGGCACTGAATGTGGCGCTGGGGCTGGTGTCGTTCTACCTGCTGTACTTGGTGGTGAAGGCCACGGGTATGGAGCTGCTGACCAAGATTTTGGGGCAGTTTATGAGCGTGGGCGTGCTGGCCAGCATTATTTTATTTCAGCAGGAAATTCGGCGGTTTTTATTGAGCGTGGGCAAGGCCACGGCCCTGGAGCGGGTGCGCGGCTGGAAGTGGGGCCGCCCCGCCGAAGCCGCGCCGCTGGCCGTGGGTCCTTTTGTGGAAGCCGCCAAAAGCCTTTCCAGCAAGTACACCGGGGCCCTCATCTGCTTCACCCAGTCCTCCGACCTCACGCCCTTTGCCGAATCCGGCGACCGGCTCGATGCCGAAGTCAGCAAGCGCTTGCTGCTCTCGATTTTTAACAAAACCAGCCCCCTGCACGACGGGGCCGTGATTGTGGCCCGGGGCCGCCTGCAAGCCGCCCGCTGCATCCTGCCCGTGAGCGAGAACCCCGACGTGCCCGCTTCCCTGGGCCTGCGCCACCGCGCCGCCATCGGCCTGAGCGAAATTACCGATGCCGTGGTGCTCGTGGTGAGCGAAGAAACCGGGGCCATGAGCCTCGTGCGCCACGGCCAGGTATACCGCAACCTGCCCACCGGCGAGCTGCGCGCCCTGCTGAACGAGTGGCTGCTGGCTGGCGAAACGCGCGGGAAAACAGCCGAGGCCCCAGCCGCCGTGTAGCTAGGCGGCACTGGTGCTGGCGCACGGCAGCCAGGTAGGCCTGGCCAGCACCGAGGCAATAAATCACGCAGAAAATCGGACCCTGAAAATTGTCGTAACCCTGGCTTGGTGCTTGGCGTTTAAGCTAATGTAATTAGTTGAGAACTCCCAATAAATTTAGCGTTATGAAAATTGAAGTAGCAAAAGGCCAGGACAAAGGCTTCCTGCCCGACGGCCGCCACACGGTGGAAATCACGGCCATTGAAGAAGGCACCAGCGAACACCAGAACGTGCCGTTCTTCGCCGCGCGCATGGAAAATGAAGACGGATTTGTGTTGCAGCGCTTCTACAATTCGGACGCCGGGCACCCCATCATTCTTCAGTTGTACTCCGCCGTCGGCATTAAGCCCGAGGCCGGCAAAGACCTCGATACCAAGCAACTGGTAGGCAAGCACCTATCGGTGGAAGTGGGCGACCATACGTACGCGGATGCCGCTACCGGCAACGAGCGCAGCGTGCGGCAGGCCACGGGTTTCCGCACGGCGTAGGTAAATAAAACGCAAAAAGGCCGCTGCTTCAACTGAAGCAGCGGCCTTTTTGCGCTATTCAGGTGCCAAATACTAGGGCGTGTTAGTTACCAATTGGGTGCCTTGGGGTGCCGCTGCAGCCGCGCCAAGGTCTTTGAGCGTCCCAAGCTCCTGGCCCACTTTGACGAAGGCGGCAATTGCTTTATCCAAGTGTTCGCGGGTGTGGCCGGCGCTCAGCTGCACCCGGATGCGGGCCTTCCCTTGGGGCACCACGGGGTAATAGAAGCCCACCACGTAAATACCTTCGGCCAGCATGCGGGCGGCGAATTCCTGGGCCAGCTTGGCATCGTAGAGCATGACGGGCACGATGGGGTGCTCGCCGGGTGTGATGTCGAAGCCGGCGGCCGTCATCTGCTCGCGGAAATACGTGGTGTTCTCTTCGAGGCGGTCGCGCAGCTCGGTGCTTTCCGTCAGCAGTTCCAGCACGCGAAGCGAGGCACCCACGATGGCCGGGGCCAGCGTGTTGCTGAATAAATACGGCCGGCTGCGCTGGCGCAGCATGTCCACAATTTCCTTGCGGCCCGAGGTGAAGCCGCCCATGGCTCCGCCCAGCGCCTTGCCCAACGTGCCGGTGATGATGTCGACGCGGCCCATCACGCCGCGCATTTCGTGGGTGCCGCGGCCGGTTTTGCCGAGGAAGCCGCTGCTGTGGCACTCGTCCACCATCACCAGGGCCTGGTATTTGTCGGCCAGGTCGCAGATTTTGTCGAGCTGCGCGATGGTGCCGTCCATCGAAAACGAGCCGTCGGTGACGATGATGCGGTGGCGGGTGCCCTTGGCCTGGGCGTCCTGCAGCTGCTTTTCGAGGTCGGCCATGTCGTTGTGGACGTAGCGGTAGCGCTGGGCCTTGCACAGGCGCATGCCGTCGATGATGCTGGCGTGGTTCAGGGCATCGGAAATAATGGCGTCCTGCTCGTTGAACAGCGGCTCGAACACCCCGCCGTTGGCATCGAAAGCCGCCGCGTAGAGGATGGTATCCTCCGTGCCGAGGAATTCGGCCAGCTTGGCTTCCAGCTCCTTGTGAATGTCCTGAGTACCGCAGATGAAGCGCACCGAACTCATGCCGTAGCCGTGCGTATCAATCGCCTCTTTGGCGGCTTTGATAACGTCGGGGTGCGAGCTCAGGCCCAGGTAGTTGTTGGCGCAGAAGTTCAGCACTTCGCCGGCTTCGTCGGTTTCAATTTCCGCCCCCTGGGGCGAGGTGATGATGCGCTCCTTCTTGAAAAGGCCGGCGTCCTTTATTTCCTGAAGCTGTTGGGTGAGGTCGGGCTGGAGGGTGGCGTACATATTGGGGGTTAAAGATTAGGGAATTGAGAATCGAGTTCCAGGAAAAGCTAACAACGGAGAGGCATCAAAACAGCCATCTCTAATGCGTAACTCATTAATTCCAAAAACGCCTGCGTGTTTGCCGTAGGCCCTGTCCCGGCTGCCGCAACTTTTCATTTTCAAGTTCTGGCAGCCAGGACGCGCCGGGGGTGAGCGCAAACCGCCGCTCCGTTCAGCAACACACTCCGGCCAAAGCACAGAAAAAACGGCCAAGCATTCAGCGGCCCAAAGATACCAGTTGCCGACGGGCGGGGCGGGCCGCTACTGGTCCTGGGCCAGGTCCTGCACGAAGTCGCGCAATTGCTGGTGAAGCTCGGGCGTGGGATGAGCCGTCAGGCCGGGCATGGCGGCTAACGGAAGAAAGCCGGTGGCTTTCTCAAAAAGCTCCTTATTGGTGGGGGCAAAGGCCATGCGCCAGTCCGGAAAGGCCCGCTCCGTGATGGGGCCGTAGGAGAGCGTGCGCACCTCGTAGTGGCGTGGGTCGGCCCGGATGCGGGCGTACAGGTCGCTGAGCGCGGGTTCGGGGCCTTCCAGCACCTGCAGGAACTGGCCGTTGGCGAAGAGCAGCAGGCCGCCCAGCCGGGCGGATTGGTTATACTGCCGGGCCTTGCGCAGCAGCGCGTTCAGGGTCACTTCGTGCACCGCCCGGGACGCCTGGCTGCGGTATATCAGGGAGTAGATGGAGCGTGAATCAGGCATGCGGGGAGGTCCAGTGGCAGGGGCGGGCAAAAAACGAAATGCGTGTAGATACGTTGCTTCCACCGTTCTGGCTGCGCCGGTCCCGGTATCTTTGCAACACTCCCACCCTCCCAACCATTCCCCAACTTGCGCATGACTTCCCCTTCCGGCGATTCTGAAACCCCCGTTTTACCTGGCGCTGTGCTGGTTATTGGTGCCTGCGGCCAGCTTGGGCTGGAGCTGGTGGCGGCGCTGCGCCAGCGCTACGAGCCCCACCTGGTGGTAGCCGCCGACGTGCGCCCGCCCAAGAATCCCGACCTGCTGGCCGGTGGCCCCTTCGAGCTGCTCGACGTGCTCGACCGCTCGCGCCTCGACAAGCTCATCCG
>JBBQSQ010000168.1:0-10145 GCA_038213745.1 Cytophagales bacterium | reverse complement strand
TCAAAATTTTGGCAAACCCAACCCTTCGGCCGTCCTTTCTGGCAGCGGCGCTTTTGGCCTGGTATCCGCGCCACCAGCGCGACCTGCCGTGGCGCCACACCCGCCACCCCTACCCCATCTGGCTATCGGAAGTTATTCTGCAACAAACCCGGGTGGCGCAGGGCCTCCCTTACTACGAAACGTTTTTGGCCGCTTACCCTACGGTGCAGGACTTGGCCGCCGCCCCCGAGGCCGAAGTGATGCGATACTGGCAGGGCCTCGGCTACTACTCCCGGGCCCGCAACATGCACCGCACTGCCCAGCAAGTAGTTACTGAATTTGGTGGGCAGTTTCCCAGCACCTACGCGGGCTTGCTGAAGCTGCGCGGCGTGGGGCCCTACACGGCGGCGGCCATTGCCTCCTTTGCCTTCGATGAGGCCGTGGCCGTGCTCGATGGTAACGTGTACCGCGTGCTGGCGCGCATCTTCGGGCTGCATTCGGACATTGCTGCCCCCAGCTCGCGCAAGGAATTTCAGGCGCTGGCCGACCAGCACATTCCGGTCGGCTCGCCCGCCGATTTCAACCAGGCCATTATGGAGTTTGGGGCCATTCAGTGCACGCCAGCCAAGCCAGACTGCCTGTTTTGCCCCATGCAGCCGCAATGCTGGGCGTTTCAGCACGGGCAGGTGGCCTTGCTGCCGGTAAAGAGCAAGGCCAAGGCCTCGCGCACCCGCTACTTCCATTACTTCGTGTTGCGCCACGGCGAGCACACCTACTTGCGGGAGCGCCGGGAAAAAGACATCTGGCAGGGGCTTTATGATTTTGCTCTGGCCGAAACCACGGTACCCGACATGCCCGCTGCCGAGCTGCTTCGCCACCTCGATGCCCTGGGCGCGCAGCTGGATACCAGCCGGGCCGCCGAGCCGTCGGCCACGTACCGCCACGTACTGAGTCATCAGAAGCTGGAAGCGCGCTTCCATGAATTTCCCCTCACCCAAGCGCTGCCCTCTGCCACGCTACGCGACCTGGGACTACGGGCCTACTCCCTGGCCGAAATTGAGGCACTGCCCAAACCCCAGCTGATTGTTAACTACTGGAATCAAAACAGCTAACTTTTTTCCCAGTCAAATTAGAAATTTTTGCCTTTTTATTTAGCAATTACTTGGTATATCCTAAATTAATTTCTTATATTTGAAGCAGAAAAGGCCGCGTGGTTTTTTCAATTCTGTATTTCCTAACGTGCACTGATATGGCCGGAGTAAACAAAGTGATTTTGGTAGGCAACCTTGGCAAAGACCCCGAAGTGCGCCATTTGGAAGGCGGTGTGAGCGTGGCTCACTTCACCCTCGCTACCAATGAATATTACAAAGACAAGCAAGGCACCCGGGTGGAACGCACCGAGTGGCACAACATTTCGGCGTGGCGTGGGCTGGCCGACATGGCGGATAAATTCCTGAAGAAGGGCCAGCAAGTCTACATTGAAGGCAAGCTGCGCACCCGCCAGTACCAGGACAAGGACCAGCAGACCCGCTACATCACCGAAATCATCGCCGATGAAATTTCGATGCTGGGCGGCCGGCCGCTGGGGGCCAGCAATGGGGCCGAAGCCGTTAGCAATGCCGCCGCCGAGCCGCAGCAAAGCTTCCGACAGGAGCCTGAGTTGGACCAACTACCTTTTTAGACTACGTATTTATCGGATTCTTCGGGTTGGTCGGATTTTGTAGCCGAACCGGAGTGCTGAGTTGCGATACCACTCAGGCATGACTCAAAAAAGCCTTGGCACTGTGCCAGGGCTTTTTTCGTTGGTGTGCCAGTTACCTTTGAACATACAAAGGCTTGGCCATTGGAGAGCAGAGCCGCTTTTTGCATGAAATATATTCCTCTTCTCAAGTGGGTGACTGGGTTGATGCTGTTGGCTAGCTGTTCGGCGGCCCCTGACTTCACGCCCAAACCCAAAGGGTACAATCGCATCGACTTGCCGCCGCACCGCTACCGGGAACTCGGGGGCGGCCACCCCTACGCGTTCGAATATTCGCAGGAAGCCGTGATTAAGCGCGATTCGTCGTACATGGCGCAGCCGCACTGGCTGAACGTGTACTACCCAAAACTGCACGCCAATGTGCAGATAACGTACATGGACGTGCAGCGCGACCGCCGCCTCTACAACAAGATGATGGAGGATGCGCGCAAGCTCACGGGCAAGCACGAAATCAAGGCCACGGCCATTGACGAACGAATTTTGAAAATGCCCAGCGGCATGCGGGCTTCCGTGTTCGAGCTTTCGGGCGAAGTGCCGAGCCAGTTCCAGTTCTACACCACCGACAGCACGCACCACTTCCTGCGCGGGGCCCTGTATTTCCAGACGGCCACGGCCAACGACTCGCTGGCCCCAGTGATTGAATACGTGAAGACGGACATAATCCGGATGATTAATACGCTTCGTTACAAGTAAAGCGGTTAGCTAGTAGCTGATGGCCATTAGCTTCCTTTTCGAGCACCTTCCCATTGTAAACCAAATAATGAGCGAAAAGCTACCAGCTACCAACTGTTGGCTAACAGCTAAGCAATGAGTAACTTCTTTAATACCCGGCTCGAATCGCTGCGTTCGGTGGGCAGTACCCAACGGGCCCAAATTCTGGGCAAAGAGCTGGGCCTCTTTACGTATGGCGACCTGATTCAGCGCTACCCGTTCCGGTACCTCGACCGCACGCAGGTGTACAAGGTGGCCGATTTGAACGACGACCTGCCCTACGTGCAGGTCCGGGGCATGCTGCGCGGCAAGGAGTTGGTGGGCGAAGGCCCGAAGCAGCGGCTAACAGCCAAAGTGGGCGACGGGACCGGCGAGTTGGAGCTGGTGTGGTTCAAGGGGGTGAAATGGGTGCAGCAGTACGCCAAGAATAACCAGGAGTACATCGTTTTTGGCAAGCCCACCATGTTCAATGGCCGGCCCCAAATGGCCCACCCCGAGTTGGAGGAAGTGGGTGAGAACAAGCCGGGACAAAGCTTTTTACAGCCGGTGTACAATACGTCGGAAAAGCTCAAGAACTATCATCGCATCGATAGCAAAGCCATTATGCGTATGGTGGCCGAATTGCTGAAGTTGGCCCAGCCGCACGTGGTGGAGTCGCTCTCGCCGGCGTTGATTGAGCAGTATGCATTGATGAGTAAATGGCAGGCCTTGCAGCACATTCACTTCCCGCAAAGCCCGGAATTGCTGGCCGCAGCCCAGTTCCGGCTCAAATTCGAGGAGCTATTCTATGTGCAACTGAAGCTGTTGCGGCAGCGCGACCAGCGCAAGGTGACGCTGGCCGGGCAGCTTTTTAAGGAAGTACCCACGTTAGTGGACTTCTACAAAAACCACCTGACCTTTGATTTGACCGGCGCGCAAAAGCGCGTTATTCACGACATCTACAAGGATTTTTGCACCGGGCAGCAGATGAACCGGCTGTTACAGGGCGACGTGGGCTCCGGCAAAACCATTGTAGCGTTTATTGCCATGCTGATGGCGGCCGACAACGGAGCGCAAAGCTGCATGATGGCCCCGACCGAGATTTTGGCCGACCAGCACTACACCGGCCTGAAGGTGTACGCAGATGCGCTGGGCATCCAGATTGGCAAGCTCACGGGCAGCACCCGCACCGCCGAGCGCCGTGTGCTGCACGAGGCCCTGCGCGATGGCACCATGCACATGCTGGTGGGCACCCATGCGCTGCTTGAAGACGTGGTACAATTCCGCAACCTGGGGCTGACCATTATGGACGAGCAGCACCGCTTTGGGGTAGCACAGCGCTCGAAGCTGTGGCAAAAAAACCCGCACATCATCCCGCACGTGTTGGTGATGACGGCCACGCCCATCCCGCGCACGCTGGCCATGACACTGTACGGCGACCTCGACGTGAGCGTGATTGACGAGCTGCCGGCCGGCCGCAAACCCAACGTGACGGTGCACCGCTTCGACGCCAACCGCCTGAAGGTGTTCGAGTTCATCCGCGACCAAGTGAAAATCGGGCGGCAGGTCTACATCGTGTACCCGCTGATTGAGGAATCGGAAACGATGGACTACAAGGACCTCACCGATGGCTACGAGAGCGTGTCGCGCGCCTTCCCAGAGTTTCAAATCAGCATTGTGCACGGGCGCATGAAGGCCGAGGAGAAGGACTACGAAATGCAGCGAAACATTAAAAAAGAAACCCAGATTATGGTGGCTACCACCGTAATTGAAGTTGGCGTGAACGTACCCAACGCGTCGGTGATGGTGATTGAAAGCGCCGAGCGGTTTGGCCTTTCGCAACTGCACCAGCTGCGGGGCCGCGTGGGCCGCGGGGCCGACCAGAGCTATTGCATTCTGATGACGGGTTTTAAGCTAAGCAAGGATGCCCGCACCCGCCTCGAAACGATGGTGCGAACCAACAACGGGTTCGAAATTGCCGACATTGACTTGAAACTACGCGGCCCCGGCGACCTGATGGGCACCCAGCAAAGCGGCGTGCTCGACTTACTCATTGCCGACTTGGCCAAGGATGGCCGCATCCTGAGCGAAAGCCGGGCAGCGGCGCAAACCATTCTGACTGCCGACCCTAACTTAGCCCTGGCAGAGAACAGTAACATCCGCCGCCACATTGAAAGCTTGCCCGCTACCGCCGTGAACTGGAGCCGGATTAGTTAAGCAGCTGCCTCCGTCTTGACGACGAAAACCTAATGGGCAAAAAAAACGACTCCGTTACAAGTCGCTGTTTTTTTGCTAGAACATCTCGGCAATAAGGCCGCTGCCGCTTTGCTGCGGCTGGTCCTGCTCTTGAACAGGCTGCACGGGCTCCGATGTGAGCACTTGATGCACGAAGAGTACTGATGAATTATTAGTGGCAGTTGGCTTATTGATTATCGTTTGTGATACAGTCGTTTGAGCAGGCTGTTTGGCAAGCTTGCCACTGATAATGAGGCCCGTCAAGAGCGTGAATTTGAGAAGTGACTTCATAATATAGTAGATAATTGCGGGTGCAAAGGTACGATGAGACTTGAGTTTGGCTGCTGAAAACCGTTTAATAAACGCTAAAGCGCGACGAACGAGCTTCGTAGTAGGTTGATATTGGGATGAGGTTAAGAGGCTACTTGGCATGCTTAGCCAGGGGTAGCAAAGCAGATACGAAGTAAACGCGGTCCCTGTACGGAAGTGACCACGGGAGTGTTATGCTTAAGCTATTTTTTTGTTGGCCACTGGTCGCTGTTTACTTTTTTAGTACGGCCAAAGAGGCCTACACAACCTATTATCGGTACTTTTGAACACTTTACGTAGTCAACCTTTCATTCTATACATGCTTCAGACAATCATTTTTTCGGCGCTTCGGCGCTCGCTACGGATTAGCTTATTGGGATGCGCACTCGCGGCAAGCGCCGTGCCAAGCCTAGCCCAAAAGGTAAAGTCGGCCCCCTTCAGCTACCTACCCGAACAGGGCCCCGACCGCTACGACATGCGGGTACCGCACAAAACCCTGGCGCTAGCCGATGGCTCCGGCTTCGTCATTCTGGCCCACCAAAGCGCCGGCGGTTACGCAGTGGAGCGCTACGATGCCGACCTGAAAAAACAATGGAGCACCACTATTCCCATCACACCCGGTGAAACGCTCGAAGCCTTTGGCCGCAGCCCTCAGCAGGCGCTGGTGGTGCTGCACCACAAGGACGATAGCGGCCAGAACCTAGCCGTGGTGCCCGTGAACCTGCAAAGCGGCCAGCGCGGCCCCGCCAAGGTGGTGATGGCGGCGGCCCCGCGCGACCGCCGGCCCAGCGTATCTATTTCGCCCGACGGCACCCGGCTGCTGGCCTTTCGCTACCTCACCCGTGAGCAGCAAGTAAAAAGCATCGCGGCCACACTATTCGACCAAAACCTGGCGCAGTTGGAAGAGAAAACCTATGATTTTCGCGACCAGGGCGACTTTTTCTCGCCGGCTGCGCAGGTGGGTAATGATGGCACACAATACGTTACGCTCATCAGCGACGGCATGAAGAAGCTGACGGTGCGCCGCTACCCCACCGGCCCATCACCAGTAATTAAGGTGCTTGGGGTGCCCGTGGGTGGCGTATTCGGCGGTAAGCCCGTCACCATTCGCGATGCCCGGTTCACGGTACTCGGCGATGGCAGCCTGTACGCGGCCGCACTGTGCGCCGACTACCAAACCGGCGAATATTATAGCCTGAAGGTGGTAAAATTCGACTTTAGCGGCTCCGGCGACATGAAGTTCTCACCAGAATTCCGCTTCACCCCTGCTTACTTGGCTGAGGTAGGCAAAGCCAGTGGGACAGAAGTCAAAAGACTTGACGATGTATACTTGGGTGAGCTGTTACTCACCTCCGAAAAGCAGTTGGTTGTGGTTGCCGAAAAGCATTTCGAGGAAGGCGGTAGCGAGGCACCGGTACATGCGCGGGAGTTGCATTTGTTTGGCTACAATGAGTTTGGTGCGCCTACCTGGCACAGCATCATCGCCAAAGACCAAGTGGCTCCGGCGGTGGATTCGTACACGGGCATTGGTTTCCGGGCGGCCGTTTTTGGTGGCACCGTGCAGTTGCTCACACTGGAGAACATCAACAAGAAATCGGACCTTTACTTGCGCCGGGTGAATGCCCAAACCGGCGTTGTCAGCGCCCCCGAACGCTTAAAGCTGAATGTAGCCGACGACCAGCAATTGGCCTACGTGAAAGATTTCACCACTTGGTTGGGCGAGAAAACCATTATTGGGGTGAGCCGGCCGAGCAAAAAATCGGCGGCGTTGCAGCTGGAAAAGATTGTGGTGAAATAGCCAAATGGCGCATTTGGAGGTTCCCGCAGAGGGCGCAGAGCGCAACGAAAAATGGCCGCCCCCAAGTGGGAGCGGCCATTTTTTGTTATCCACAAAATCCGTGAAATCCGCGCTAATCCGTGGTCTAGACGGCGTACTCGTTGGCTGTAATCAGCTTAGCAGCGATGCGACGGCGCGACTCTTTTACGTTGATGAGCTCGGCTTTGGTGAAGCGCTTGAGGCCCATGAGCAGCAGGCGCTGCTCGTCGCCCTCGGCCATGCTGCCGATAGCGTCTTTCGCGGCTTTCTCCACGAGGTCCACGGCATCGGCCAAGTACACGCGGGCGATGTCGGCTTCCACAGACAGGGCCTCTTCGCCCTTCACGGAAGCTTCTTTCTCCACGCGCAGCAGCGTGCTCTCGGCGATGTACACCTTGATGGACATGTCGGCGATGTTCATCAGCAGCTCCTGCTCCTTGGCGAGGGTAGCGGTGAACTTCTGCACGGCCGAGCCGGCTACCATCAGGATGGCCTTTTTCAGGTTGGCGATGGTCCTCATCTCCTTACTGAACAGGCCGGTTTCCTCGTCCTGACCCATGCTCGGAATGCTCATCAACTCCTGCTGCACGGCCTGGGCAGGGCCCATCAGGTCGATTTCACCTTTCAGGCCCTTCTTCAGAATCATGTCAACGGCCAGCAGGCGGTTGATTTCGTTGGTGCCTTCAAAGATGCGGTTGATGCGCGAATCCCGGTAAGCACGGTCCATCGGGTAGTCGGCCGAGAAGCCGTAGCCACCGTAAATCTGCACGCCCTCGTCCACCACGTAGTCAAGCACTTCCGAGCCTTCCACTTTCAGCATGGCGCACTCCACGGCAAACTCGCGGGCCGCCCCCAGCAGGGCTTCATTCGAGCCTTTGCCTTCTGCCATAAGCTGCTGCTCCATGCGGTAGATATCGGCACCCGCGCGGTAAATGGCCGATTCCACGGCGTAGAGGCGGATGGCCTGCTGCGCCAGCTTGTAACGAATCGCGCCAAACTTCGAAATTGGCATCTTAAACTGCACCCGCTCGTTGGCGTATTTCACGCTTTGGGTAGCGGCACCCTTGGCAGCGCCCAGGCAGGCGGCGGCCAGCTTGATGCGGCCAATGTTCAGCACGTTGAAGGCAATGAGGTGGCCCTTGCCAATCTCGCCTAACACGTTCTCCTTCGGCACCTGCGCATCGGACAGGAACACCTGGCGGGTCGAAGAGCCTTTGATGCCCATCTTATGCTCCTCGTTGCCGAGGCTCAGGCCAGGCGTATTACGCTCCACGATAAAGCCGGTGAACTTGTCACCGTCAATCTGGGCAAACACGATGAACACGTCGGCGAAACCGGCGTTGGTAATCCACATTTTTTGGCCGTTGAGCACGTAGTGCGTGCCTTCGGCGTTGAGAACGGCTTTGGTTTTGGCACCCAGCGCGTCGGAACCGGAGCCGGGCTCGGTGAGGCAGTAGGCACCCATCAGGGTGCCGTCGGTGAGGCCAGGCAGGTACTTGGCCTTCTGCTCGTCGTTGCCGAAGTACAGGATGGGCAACAGGGCAATGCCGGTGTGGGCCGCAAAGGCCACAGGGAACGAGTGGCCGCCGCCCACACCCTCCGTCACGCGCAGGGCGGTGGGAAAGTCCATGTCGAGACCGCCGAACTGCTCGGGTACACTCACGCCAAACAAGCCGAGCTGGCCAGCCTTTTCCATCAAGCCGCGCATTAGGCCTTCCTCGTGGTTGTCGAGGCGCTCCAGTAGCGGCGTTACCTCGGTTTGCACGAAGTCGACGCAGGTCTGGTGCATCATGTTCTGCTCCTCGGTGAAGTCGGCCGGGGTGAAGACGCTCTGGGCATCGGTCGGCTTGATGATGAATTCGCCGCCCTTCAGGCTGGCTTGCTGCGTTACTTCCATGACGGTTGGGGGTGGGGTGTGGAGTTAAAAAGTGTTAGGCTAGCCTACTATCTAGAGAAACAACAGACTGGCCGTTTTAGTGTTGCAAGTTAAGAAAAAATGTTAGGCGTGCCTACTACTTTGTTTAAAGAAAACCCCGGATGAGCGGGGTTTTCTGATTTTGTTCATTGCCTGTCACGCTGAGCGGAGCGAAGCATCCTACACGTTCGGACGAATCGTTCTGCGGTGATAAGATGCTTCGCTCCGCTCAGCATGACAGTAACCAAAAGGCTACTTCAGCAACTCGTAGATGCCGGCGACGCCCTGGCCACCGCCCACGCAGGCCGTGACGATGCCGTACTTCTTGCCGCGCTCGCGCAGCTCATCGAAGAGCTGGATACTGAGCTTGGCACCGGAGCAGCCCAGTGGGTGGCCCAGGGCAATGGCGCCGCCGTTTACGTTCAGCTTCTCGGGGTCGATGCCCAGCTCGCGCACCACGGCCAGCGACTGCGAGGCGAAGGCTTCGTTCAGTTCAAACAGGTCGATGTCGTCGAGTTTCAGGCCGGCTTGCTTGAGCACTTTGGGCACGGCCGCAATCGGACCCATGCCCATGATACGCGGGTCCACACCTTCAGTGGCGTAGTTCACCATGCGGGCGATGGGCTCCAGGTTCAGTTCCTTCACCATGCGCTCCGACATCACGAGCACGAAGGCCGCGCCGTCGGAGGTTTGGGAAGAGTTGCCGGCGGTCACGGTGCCGTTGGCGGCAAACACGGGGCGCAGCTTGCCCAAGGCTTCTACCGAGGTATCGGCGCGGGGGCCTTCGTCGGTATCCACCACGTAGGAGCGGTTTTTCTTCTTGCCGGTGGCCTGGTCCACGTAGGTTTCCTCCACGGTCACGGGCACGATGCTCTTGGCGAATTTGCCGGCAGCAATGGCTTTGATGGCCTTCTGGTGCGACTGGTAGGAAAATTCGTCCTGGTCCTGGCGGCTGATTTTGTAGTCGTTGGCCACGGCTTCGGCAGTCAGTCCCATGCCCATGTAGTAGTCGGGATGCGCCATTGCCAGCTTGTAGTTGGGCACGGTTTTCCAGCCCACGGTGGGCACCATGCTCATGCTCTCGGTGCCACCGGCCACGATGCAGTCGGCCATGCCGGCCGAGATTTTGCCCACGGCCATGGCAATGGTTTCCACGCCGGAGCCGCAGTAGCGGTTCACGATGAGGCCGGGGACGTTGATGGGCAGGGCCAGCAGCGAAATCAGGCGGCCCATTTGCAGGCCCTGCTCAGCCTCGGGCACGGCGTTGCCGACGATAACGTCGTCGATGCGCGTGGGGTCGAGGGCGGGCACCTGGGCCACAAGGTGCTTGATAACGGCCGCGGCGAGGTCATCGGGGCGGGTGAAGCGGAAAGTGCCGCGCGGGGCTTTGCCCACGGCCGTGCGGTAGCCTGCTACGATATATGCGGTGTTAGACATATTAT
>JBBQSQ010000167.1:0-10191 GCA_038213745.1 Cytophagales bacterium | reverse complement strand
GCCCCAACGACTTCCAGGACGACCCGACCCGCTCGCTCACCTACACCTCCGAACAGCTCGTATCGGCCGCCTACGCCACCGTGCAGCGCCCCCTGAGCGCGCAGTGGAGCGCCCAGGCCGGCCTGCGCTCCGAATACACCTATTTGAGCGGCAGCGTGGTGGGCGGCGAGGGCATTGCCCAGCGCGGCAGCCTGCGCCAGAACTACCTGAACTTCTTCCCCTCGGCCCTCATCAGCCGGGAGCTGGGCCAGGAGGCCGGCCAGAACCGCCTGCAGCTCAGCTACGCCCGCCGCCTCAACCGGCCCAACTTCATGCAGCAATTGCCGCTGGCCATCTACCAGGACCCGCGCAGCTACCGCCTCGGCAACCCGCGCCTGCAGCCCGAATTCAGCCACAACCTGGAGCTGGGCCACCAGCTCACCATCGGGCAGGCCACGATTACCAGCACCGCGTTTGCCCGCATCACCACCAACTCCATCCAGCGCCTGCGCTTCGTGGACACCCTGGCCACCCGCCTGGCCGGGACCGGCGCGGGCCTTGTGACGGCCGAAAGCTACGATAACCTGGGCACCACCACCAACGTCGGGGCCGAGTTCAGCCTCAACCAGCCCCTGGCCAAGTGGTGGCGCCTGAACGCCAGCACCAGCCTCTACCGCGCCCAGCTGGCCGGCAACGGCATCGCCAACAACCGCACGGCCTTTGTTGCTACGGCCCGCCTCACCAACAACTTCACCATCCGCCCCACCCTCGATTTGCAGCTGAGCGGCAACGTGCGCTCGGCCCAGCTCACGGTCCAGGGCCGGCAGCTGGCGCAGGGTCAAATTGACCTGGCCCTGCGCCAGCGCCTCTTCTCCGACCGCGCCGCCCTCACCCTACGCATTGCCGATGTGCTGAACACCCAGCAGTACCGCAACGAAATCGCCACCGATGCGCTGAGCAGCACCCGCTACTCGAAAGACGAAAGCCGCGTGGGCTGGCTGGGCTTCACCTGGTACATTGGGGCCAGCAAGGCCAAGCCGGGCCGCATCGAGGCTGCACCCCAGGGCGGTGGTGGCTTTGGCGGCTGAGAACGCCAGATGAGCATGACGTTCTTTTTCATTTCCCCGCTTTTTCCCCAACCACCCCGCTTTTCTCACCTTCTTCTTTCTGCGGAAACCCCGTCACCGGCTCGTCCGGCGGCGGGGTTTTGCGTTTGATAAAGGCGCAGTGCGTCCGCGGGCTTTAGCTTGCGTCTATCATTTTCATCAACGCAACGCTGACCCTTTCCCCTACCACTTCTATGCTGAAATCCCTTTACCCGGTTATTGCCCTGCTGTTCGCGGCCGGGACCACCGCTGCGCAACCCGCTACCCCGGCCGGCGCAGGCAAAATCAAGTTCAAAACCAAGCCCGGCAAAAACAACCGTGCCGAAGCGAAAGCAACCGACTGGTCGCTGCCTTATGCCACAAGCATTACGCCCGCCGGCTTGCGGCAGGATTTGAGTGTGCTGGCCTCCGACGCTTACGAAGGCCGCAAAACCGGTGAGCAAGGCCAGAAAATGGCCGCCGACTACCTCCGCCGGGCCTTCGCGGCCGACGGCTTGGCCGGCCCGGTCCCGAACTCCGACAGCCCCTACCTCCAGCATTTCACCCTGAACCGCGTGGCTCCCGGCGCGTCCATCCGCATTGGCAGCCGGACATTTTTCGTGAACAAGGATTACTACCTGCTCCTGCGGAATGCTGCCACGCTGGCCGCCGAGTTGCACCCCACATTTATCGGCTACGGCATCAGCACCGAGGGCTACGCCGATTTTGTCCCTGCCACCACTCAGAAAGGCCAGGACCTGGTAATGCTGCTCGGCGAACCCACGAACCCGGCGGGCCAGCCGCTGCTGGGCAAAGCCGGTGGGGCCAGCGACTATGGCCGCCCCGGCTTCACTGAGATGATGGCCCGCTCGCCGGCTATTTGGGCGCTGGCCCCGCGCTCCACCATTCGCATCGCGCCCAGCGTGGCGGCGTTTGCGCAGGTGCCCGACCTGTATAAGCCCATGTTCGAGCGCCACGAGCGCATCAGCTTCCCCGGCGAGCCTGCCGAGGCGGGCACGGGCTCGAATGTGCTCATCGTGTCGCCGGAGATGGGCGCGGCCATTCTGGGCACTACCGCCGCCGGCCTGGCTCGCTACCAGCAGGCCGTGGCCGCCGCCGGCAAGCCCGTGCCCGCGCCCTTCCAGCCACAGGCGATGCAGCCGGTGGAGCTGAAGGAGACTTTCGGGACTGAAAACGTGCTGGGCTACCTCGAAGGCACCGACAAGAAGGCCGAAGTGCTGGTGCTCATGGCCCACTACGACCACGTGGGCACCACCAACGGCGTGGTTTTCAACGGAGCCGACGACGACGGTTCGGGCACGGCGAGCGTGCTGGCCCTGGCGCGTGCCTTTGCACAGGCCAAAAAGGACGGCCACGGCCCGCGCCGGAGCATCCTGTTCCTGGCTAATACCGGCGAGGAAATCGGCCTGCTGGGTTCCCGCTACTACACCGACCACCCGGTGTTGCCACTTGCCAGCACGGTGGCCGCCCTCAACATCGACATGCTGGGCCGCGTGGACACCCTGCACGCCGGCAAAGGCGACTACGTGTACGTCATCGGCGACGACCGCCTCTCCCGCGAACTGCACACCCTAAGCGAGGCCACCAACCAGCACTATGAGCCGCTGGCGCTCGACTACAAATACAACGACCCGAAGGACCCTGAGCACCTCTACACCCGCTCCGACCACTTCAACTTTGCGAAGCACAACGTGCCGGTCATTTACTACACCAGTGGCCTGCACGCCGACTACCACCAGAGCACCGACGACGTGGACAAGATTGATTTCCCCGCCCTGGCCCGCCGCACGCAACTGGTATTTCACACCGCCTGGGCCCTGGCCAACCGCGACACCCGCGTGGCGCTGGACGCGGCCAAGCCGTGATTACGATTCGCTTCTGGGGCAAGCCGGCCCGTTGTTGGTTCGTCCGGCGGCGGGGTTTTGTACCTTTGAATGATGATGCAGGAAGTGATAAAGCCTAAGGCTGGCGAACTACCAGGCGACTTTGCAGAGCGACTTGGAAAAGCGTACTCAGCCAAGGTGTCGGCGGCCTATAAAAAAGAAGCAGGGCAATTTTTTACGCCTGTGGCTATTGGCCGCCTCATGGCTTCTCTCGTGGAATGGCCCGACCAGGCGACGGTTCGGGTGCTGGACCCTGGCTGCGGCATGGCCCTGCTGGCCTGCTGTGCGGTTGAGCAATTGGCTATTGTAGCCGATGGCCCGCGCAAGGTTGAAGTGTTGACCTACGATACCGATGCAGTACTACTGGAATTTACCCTGTGTGCACTGGCTTATGCCAAAGAATGGGCTGGCGAACACGGAATTAAGCTGTACTACCAAGTGCACAGTACTGATTTTTTGGTGGAGTATGGGCACCTGCTCGCCACGCAGCCGCAATGGTTTCAGGCGGCCCCGCCGGTTCCTTTTGATGTCATCATTACCAATCCGCCCTATTTCAAACTCAATAAGGAAGATGCGCGGGTGAAGGCTGCCGCCCGCATCGTGGACGGACAGCCAAACATTTACGCCTTGTTTCTTAGTGTGGCGGCGGAGCTGGCCGCACCGGGCGGGCAGTTGGTCAGCATCACACCGCGCAGCTTTGCGGCGGGCCGCTACTTCCGGGCGTTCCGGCACCACTTCTTTCAGCTGATGAACCTGCGAGCGGTCCACTTATTCACTTCGCGCCGGGAAGCCTTCGAGCGCGACAGCGTATTGCAGGAAACCGTCATCATGCGCGTGGCGAGGGAAAAGCCGCAGTCCACGGTGATGGTTTCGGAATCGGCGGGCATTCGGGACATCACCAGCCGGCGCACCGACCAGCGCCCCATGCCGGAGGTACTGAACCGGGCTACTAAAGAGTGGATGCTCTACCTGCCTTCCGGCGAAGAGGAAAAAGACATCGTGCAGTTGTTCCGGCAATGGCCCGATACCCTGGCCTCGCTCGGCCTGCGTATTTCGACTGGTCCGGTGGTCGCCTTTCGGACCCGCGAATACCTGCAGGCTGAGCCAACGCCGGATAGCCTGGACCAAGCTCCCTTGTTTTGGATGCACAACGTGCTGCCCATGCAGCTAAGTTGGCCCGACCCCAAGCCTGCCAAGGAGCAATACCTCCGCGTAGCTGCCGAAACCAGGGCCATGCTGCGGGCCAACAAAACGTGCGTGCTGCTGCGGCGCTTTAGTGCGAAGGATGATAAAAGCCGACTGGTAGCCGCGCCATACCTGGCTCCTGGTCCTTACAACACGCCATTTATCGGCTTCGAAAACAAGCTCAATTACCTCTATCGGGCCGAAGGCCTGATGGCCGAAGCCGAAGCCGTGGGCTTAGCGGCCTTGCTTAATAGCCGCTTGTTCGATGCCTATTTCCGCACCTTCAACGGCAACACCAACGTGAGCGCGACGGAGCTACGGGAAATGCCCCTGCCGCCACTGGCAACTATTCAGGCGATAGGTGAACGGCTCTTGGCCGACAGCACCGTCGAAGTTGACCAATTCCTGCACGAAATGCTCGCCGCTGATGCGGTTATCCATGAATAAACTCAAACAGGCCCAGGAAATCCTGAAAGCCCTTGAACTGCCCAAAGGCCAGCAAAACGACCGTTCCGGCTTTATCCTACTGGCCTTGGCCGGCCTCAAGGAACCCACGCCGTGGGCCGACAGCCAAGCCACCAGCATGGCCGTGGTGGGCCGCAAAACCTACAGCCGCTACCCCGGCATCATGCGGTTCATCAATGAACATTATGGCCCGGCGTACGGAATTAGCTACGAACAGAACTCGCGGGAAAGCTTCCGAAAAGAAACCCTGCACCAATTTGGCCGGGCTGGCCTTGTTGAATTAAATCCGGAAGCAGATACCACTTCGACCAACAGCCAGCACAACCACTACCGGCTCACTTCCGCCGTGGTGCAATTGCTACGCACCTACGACGGGCCGCAATGGGCCACCGGACTAGCTAATTTTAAGGCAACCTATCAAAGCCTGCAGGCCCTGTACCAAGGTAGCCGGCAAGCGGTGCAGCTGGACGTTAGCCTACCCGATGGATTCAGCTTTACGCTGTCGCCGGGCAAGCACAATGAGTTAGAGCGGGCCATTATCGAATCCTTTCGGGCCAAGTTCGCACCGGGCAGCGCCGTGCTCTACGTGGGCGACACGGCACAAAAAGACAAGTATCAAAACACTGAATTGCTGGCTGAACTACAGCTAATTTGCGACACGCACGACAAAATTCCCGATGTGGTGCTGTATGATGCGGCCCGCAACTGGATTTTTCTAATTGAGGCTGTTACTACCCACGGCCCCATCAGCCCGGAGCGGATGCTGCAATTAGCCGAATGGAGCAAGAATTGCCCGGCCGGCAAGGTGTACGTCACCGCTTTTTTGGACAGAGCCACTTATCGCAAGTATGCCGCCGACATTGCCTGGCATACCGAAGTGTGGCTGGCTGATGCCCCGCAGCACATGATTCACTTCAACGGCGACCGATTTGTGGGACCGCGCTAAGCAGCGCCACGCAACGCATCTAAACAGCCAGAAGGGCACCAAAAAGCCGTTCCAGTGCATCTGGAGCGGCTTTTTGGTGCTTCCGGTGCACTGCGACCTTTTATTTCAGGAATGAGCCGTTTCAACCTTGTTCAACGACTTTACCACCCCGATTTCAGCTTCGCTGAAATGTACCTTCCTTAAAAAAGGCGGGGAGTTTGCCATTCAGCCATTCCTCATTCTTCATTCTTCATTCCTCATTAAGCGCAGCGTTTACCTTTGCCTGCGTTATGCAAAAACCGAGTATTCCCAAGGGCACCCGCGACTTTGGCCCCGCGCAGGTGGCGCGCCGCCAACACATTTTCAACGTTATCCGCCGCACGTTTGAATCGTTTGGCTTCGCGCCGCTCGAAACGCCGACGCTGGAGAACCTCTCCGTGCTCACCGGTAAGTACGGCGACGAGGGCGACCAGCTCCTGTTCAAAGTGCTGAACTCCGGGGATTTTGCCAAGGACGTGACGGCTTTCGATTTGGAGACCGGCTCGAAAGCCCTGCTGCCCAAAATCGCCGAAAAAGGCCTGCGCTACGACCTCACCGTACCCTTCGCCCGCTACGTGGCCATGAACCGCGGCACGCTCACCTTCCCCTTCAAGCGCTACCAGATGCAGCCCGTGTGGCGCGCCGACCGCCCCCAGCGCGGCCGCTACCGCGAGTTTTACCAGTGCGATGCCGACGTGGTGGGCACCGACTCGCTGCTCTGCGAAGCCGAAATTGTGCTCATGATTGCCCAGGTGCTTGGCGGCCTCGGCCTGCACGATTTCACCATCAAAATCAACCACCGCGGCGTGCTGCGCAATATCTACCAGGCGCTGGACGGCGAAGGCCAGGAAACGGATTTGTTCGTGGCGATTGACAAGCTCGATAAAATCGGACGTGACGGGGTGAGCAAGGAGCTGCTGGAAAAAGGCTTTTCGGAAGCCACCATCGAAACCTTGTTTGCACTGCTGGGCGTGGATGGCACCACCGAGGAGAAACTGCAGCGGCTGCTGGCGGGCTTCGTCACGGCCGGGGTGGAGCCCGACGGCACTCGCCCCGACGACGACGACGAGGAAGCCGCCGCCAACTACCGGGGCCTCACCGAGCTGGCCGCGGTGCTGGACCTGCTCACCGCCTCCGGCTTCAAGCAGTTCGACCGGCTCGAATTTGACCCCACCCTGGCGCGGGGCCTCTCCTACTACACGGGCTGCATTTTCGAAGTCAAAATCAACAACGTGCAGATGGGCAGCGTGAGCGGCGGCGGGCGCTACGACAACCTTACCGGGGCGTTCGGGCTGCCGGGCGTGTCGGGCGTAGGCTTCTCGTTTGGCGTCGACCGCCTTTACGACTGCCTGGAAGCGCTGGATTTGTTCACCGCCACGGCCGAAACGCCCACCCGCTGCCTCATCACGCATTTCGACGCGGCCAGTGGCCGGGCGGCATTGCTCCTGCTGGCGCAGCTGCGCGCCGCTGGCATTCCCAGCGAATTGTATCCCGATGCCAGCAAGCTACAAAAGCAGTTCAAGTACGCCGATGCCAAGGGCATTCCGCTGGTTATCGTGCTCGGGCCGGAGGAAATCACGGCCGGCGTGGCCAAAATTAAAATCATGAAAACCGGCGTGGAGCAGGTACTGCCGCTGGCCGAAGTAGTGAGCGCCCTCACGCTGGAATAAATCTGCAGCAAGCGGTGGAACAGCTGAATATCAGCGCAGCAAAATACCTCTCCTGGCTCAGGAGAGGTATTTTGCTTTTTACCGGCCAGTTTTAGCGCACGGCGTAAACGCGCTGCACGCGGCGGTCTTGTCCAAACTGCTGGGCCAGCAGGCCAGCGTCGCGGCGGGCGGCGGCGGGGTCGCGCAGCACGGCTGCCAGGGCCACGTTGAGCTGCTGGCTGGTGCGGCGGCAGCAACGGTTGCCTTTGCGCAGGTCCAGGTTCAGCCCACTGAGCCGTTCCTCGTATACGAGCTGGTCCTGGGCGTTGTAGAAGCGCACGATGGTGTAGTCGCGGGTGGTACGGTTGGTTTCGACGTTCCAGTAGCCGGCCGGGGCAACAGGTTGCGACTGGGCGTGGGCCAGGGTCGAAAGCAACAGTAACAGCCCGAGGCTGAGGCGGAAAATGAGGGAGGTTTTCATGATTTGGGGAGGTTTGGAGTGAAGTGAATTTGGCCGCGGGACGACGCCGAAAAGCGGCGGTACGCCGCGGAAGTACCCCAATATGGCCGCCCGGCAAAGCCATTGCTGGCCTAATCGCCCGGGGCCGCCCCCGATGAGCAACACGGCCGCCGCTCATCGACCAGCAACCGGTTTGGTCGTTGGTCGATGAACGGCGGCCGTTGGTCTACAAAGCGCGTTACCAGCGCATTAGCTAGCTATAAACTGGTATATTTAGGCAAGCTCATCCCCATCGTACCGGCATGGCACTTCCGAACACGTCCCCCCAAGAATCCTGGACCGCCCGGTTGCTACGCGCCCTCGACGAGCGGTGGTGGCTGCGGCACGGCCTGTTTTGGCTCGCGCACGTAGGTTTGATGCTGCCGCTGTTCCTGTTCGTGCTGCACTCGACCACGGACCGGCTGCGGGCCCTGCGCGACGTGGTGGTGCTGATGCTTCCCGCTGCACTGGCCACTTACGCCCTGCTTTACGGGGTGCTCCCGCTGCTCTGGCAGGACGGGCGGCGCGGGGCCTTCATGGCCCGGCTGGCGGTCTGGTTTGGCGGCAGCCAGGCGCTCACGTTCGCCTACCGCTACTTCGTGCTCGTGCCAATGCACGCTAACGAGTATTCGCCCTTCCCCAGCTACCACATTGTGTTTGACACCGGGTGCTACATGCCACTGCTGCTGACGGCCGGCGTGGCGGCCTGCCTACGCGTGTACCGGCAGTGGCACCAGAAAGAGTTGGCCAACGTCCAGCTAACCCAGCAGACCTACCAGGCCGAGCTGCAACTACTTAAGGCTCAGATTCACCCACATTTTCTGTTCAATACCCTCAACAACCTCTACGCCCTCACGCTGCGACGGGCCGACGAAGCGCCAGCGGTGGTCGAGCGGCTGAGCCGGCTGCTGCGCTTCGTGGTGGAGCAGGGCAGCGCCCCACTGGTGAGCCTGCCCGCCGAGGTAGCATTACTGCGCGATTACATCGCGCTGGAACAGCTGCGCTACGGCGCGCGGCTGCACCTGAACTTCGTGGCCGACGACCTGCCCCCCACCGGCCGCATCGCGCCGCTGCTGCTGCTTCCGCTGGTCGAGAATGCCTTTAAGCACGGCTCGGCCGAGCAGCTCGGCCAGGCTCACATCCGCATCGTGTTGGCCGCGGCCTCTGGCACGTTTACGTGCTTCATTGCCAACACCAAAAATGCGGACGCCGCCGCACCGGCGGCCGGCGGCGGGTCAGGGGGCTTGGGCCTGCGCAACGTGCGCCACCGCCTGGCGCTGCTCTACCCCCAGCAGCACCGCCTCGACGTGGAAGTTCGCGCCGACTTGTTTACGGTCCGGCTGACGCTCCAGTTGGCGGCGGGGTTAGCCGCCGACTCGCCGGTCCTGCGGCGGGTAGAGCCGGCCGCCGCCGCCGCCACGGCGGCCCCGCACGACTGGTCTTTACTCCCCGCGTCCCGCGCATGAGCCGCTCCCTAACCCCCACCCTGCCCCCCTGGCTGCTTTCCTGGCTGAACCGCCGCGTGGTCCGGCACGGGTTGTTTTGGGCAACGGCGCTGGGGCTGAACTTTCTGATTCAGCTGCCGGGCCACTTCATTGTTGGCACAAAGCTTTACGTGTGGGGGCTGCTGTTTAACCAGCTGCCGGCCTCCCTGCTCACCATCTACCCGCTGCTCTACGGGCTGCTGCCCCGGCTGCTGCGGGGCCGGCCGCTGCCGCTTACCCTGGCACTGCTGGCCGGCTGGCTGCTGTTCACGGTGGCGGTGACGGGCCTGACGCGGACGTTTTTCGACTTCGTGGTACAACCCCGCTTATTCGGCATCCCGCCGGGCCGGCCGTTTAGCAATGCCGAATACTTCAACCTGAGCTACACTTGGTTTATCCTCATGGCTACGGCAGGTGGGGCCGTGGCCGTGAAGGTGGTCAACGGCTGGTATGAGCAGCGCCAACTCAGCGAGCGGCTGCGGCAGCAGCAGCTGCACGCCGAGCTGCAATTGCTTAAAGCCCAGCTGCAGCCGGCGTTCTTGTTCAGTACGCTGCACACGCTGGGCACGCTCACGGCCGCAAAGTCGGCCCAGGCCCCGGGGGCGGTGCTGCTCCTGGCCGACCTGCTGCGCTACCTGCTCTACGAAAGCCCGCAGGACGCCGTGCCCCTGGCCGACGAGGTGGCCATGCTGCGCGACTATGTGGCCCTGGAGCAGCTGCGCCTGGGTACTCGCGTGGAGGTGTCGCTCAATTTCAGCGGCGACCTGGCCGCCCACCGCATTGCCCCGCTCTTGCTGCTGCCGTTTCTGGAAAACGCTTTCCGGCACGGCACCGGTGCGGGCCTCGACTGCGCCTGGGTGAGCATCGACCTGGTGGCCCGCCCGGCCGGCCTGACGTTCAAAATCATCAACAGCCAGCCCCCGACCGCCCCCGCCCTGCGCGAGGGGCCGGGCTTGCGCGCCGTGCGGCAGCGGCTG
>JBBQSQ010000166.1:0-10199 GCA_038213745.1 Cytophagales bacterium | reverse complement strand
GTTCTGGCCCAGGTAGGTGACGCGGATGCCCTTGCGGGAGCTCACCAGGCCGGTATCGGGGGTTTCGAGGCCGGCCAGCACGCGCATGAGCGTGGTTTTGCCGGTGCCGTTGATGCCCACAAAGGCCACGCGCTGCCCTTGCTGCAGGCCGAAGTTGAGGTTTTGAAACAGCCAGCGGTCGGCGTAGTTCTTCGAGATGTTCTCGGCGGATAACAGATTCATAGCCCGCAAAGGTACGGCCGGGGCGGGCGGGGTTGGGAAGGTTCAGGTAAGTAGGGCGATTGGCAGTGAGGCTATGGTTATTTTGTATAGCGGACATCAAATCTTCCCTCAGTTACATCAACTGCCTGCTTTTGGGTTGTGGCACCTTGAAGCAATCCCTTGAGGTTGCCCGAGAAAGTGCCGGAGATTATATGTGCAATAGTGTCTAGGCGAGTAATCTCAACGAATTTCTGAGTGGGGACAGCAGTACCATAACCTAAGTTGTCGACTGAGTACCCCAAACCAAAAGAGTAATATGAGCGAGGCGGCTGAGCAACTAATACACCTATTTTGAACAGACTATCGCAGTCAAGCGAAAAATGCTCGTCCCGTTTCTTAGTGGTTAGAAAGGCGGTAATCTGAAACTGACCGCGTTTCGAATTGTAATAAACATTTAGCGGTTCTTCGATGCATGGTCCGCCACCATAACCAAAGCAGCGGCGGCCATAGGGCTGAAATACTCGGCCGTCCGCACGAAAGCTTAAGGTATTAGCTCCTGTCTGAGTAGCTTGTGTCAAACTGAATTCCGGCTCGTCTGAGTTTTTGTTGCAGCTTATAAGCAGAACAACCAATGGGAACAGCGCGTAATGCTTCTTCATTATCAAAGTGATTTTGTAAGGATTTAAACCCGTCATAGCACCAATTGAGCGGTCTTGCTTCAATGCCTAAAGCTATGTCCTCACTTTGCATATGCCTAACTAATATTCAATATAATTAGACTTTTCAAATGAGCTTTGTGCTCGGTGAACTACTGATTTTTAGTAAATTGTAGGTGAATAAAAGGATATTCAGTTGAGAAGTAAGAGTATCCAAGCCCCTCCCAGCGGCCCCTGACATGCCCCGTCGCGGCGGGGGCGAAGGGGCGTCGATTCGTGAAGTGGGCATTTGTCAAACAGCTGACAACTTGCGCGGTCACAGCAAATGCACCTAATCCAGCTGTCTACCCTGATATGCGTTTTGCGATACTCACATTTGTAGCGCTGCTTGTGGCGCAACTGGCTAAGGGCCAGATTTTTGAAAAAGGATATCTGGTGCTGCAATCAGGCGATACCCTTCGGGGCGAAGTGGAAAACGCTTTCTGGACTGAGCCGCCTAAGATGGTGCGCTTTCGGTCTTTGGCATCGGTTGCCCCGGTGCGATATGCGGCCGAACAACTACAGATTGTTGCCCTCGCATCGGGCCGGTTGATACGGCATGAATTGCTGCCCCTCGACCGCACGGCCGAAGTCAACATCGACTACCTGACGACGAGCAAAGAGTCGCACCAACGCCCCGATTCCGTGATGGCCGATGTGCTGGCAACCGGCACTGTTTCGCTGCTAGCCGTTTCACTGAACGGAAACCAGCATTTTTTTCTGCGGCGGGTGGGCCAGCCGTGGCTGGAGTTGGCCGGGCGGAATTACCTGGTTTATGGGCAGGGCCTGGCACGCGTTGCCGATGCTAATAACTATAAAGGCCAGCTCAGCCTGTACTTTATCGACTGCCCGCCTCTCACCCGTCAGCTTGAGGCACTACCTTTCACCGTCGAGGCCATGCGCCACCTGGTTGAAGCCTACAACCGCGGGTGTTCGGAGGAAGCTGTCGGACGGGAACCAACCCGGCCCGACAACCGGCCCGCCGCGACCCTTCGGATGGGCTTGTTGTTCGGGGTGAGGTTTAATTCGCTGCTCCTAAGCCCCGATGGGGCAATTAAGGAGTTGAACGGACTTGATTTGGATGGACGGCCCCATGTGCAGGGCGGCGGTTACCTGAACCTAATGAGTCCGGGGCGGCGGTTGGCCTTGCACATCGGGCTGCAGACCTCTGGGGTTGGGCGAAGCGAACCAGCACCATTTGCTGCCACATTCGCCAACAAGGCCGGAACGTTTGAATGGCATGGGGCGTTGGTCGCGCTGCAGTTTGGGCTGCGCCACTTCGTTGCGCTTGGAAACAATCAGCAGCTGTTTTTGGGCACCGGCTACGAGTTTAATACCTTTTGGAATCTGACTTCAGAGCTCACGTATGATGAAGAGGTTGGGCCATTTGCTTCCCGGTTTTATGGTACGCCGCTTCCGTATGTGGAGGTAGGAGTGAACCGTGACCGGCTGGCGCTTTCGGTCAACGGCCGTCTGTATGGGGGCGATGTTGTTGCGGTTCCAAATACGGCCAGCTACAGCTATTATCCCTGGAGCGTTAGCCTGACCATGGGCTACCGGCTCAATGCCGATACCGACGCGGCAGTACCTACGGCACCTCGCTAGCGCTTTTGCGCTGCCCTATCACCTATTGCGCAGTACCTTCGTCGGCAGGTGCCTCAACCCCTTCCGCGGCCCCCAATACGCCCCGTCGCGGCGGGGGCGCAGGGCCGATGCGGAGAATTATCCGTCCCCATTACACGTTGGCTGGGTTATCTTTGCTTACCTATGAAAATCACGTTTGAGGTACCTGAAAGCCGGGCAAGCTTTATTCTGGAATTGCTGCGCGGCCTGCCATATGTCACGCTGCGCGGCAAGGCGGCTGAACTGCCCGACGACACGGCGCACCTGATGGCCTCCCCCGCTAATGCGGCCCGCTTGCAAGCCGCGATTGAGCGCGACCGCCTCGGCCAGCGCGAAACCCACGAGTTTCCGGCGCAATGACGCTGAGCTGGGACACGGCGGCATGGGAGGATTTCTTGTACTGGCTCGACACGGATAAAGCGACGGCGCGTAAGATTCGGACACTGCTCCAGGAATGTTTGCGCACCCCCACTACAGGCACGGGCAAACCCGAAGCCCTAAAGCATGATTATGCGGGGTACTGGTCGCGCCGCATCAGCGGCGAGCATCGGCTGGTTTATCGGTTTGAGGCCGGGTTGGTGCACGTTATTCAGTGCCGATACCATTATAGCAAGTAGGCTTTTTTATGAAGAAATACTTGCTTCACGAGAGGGTGTTGGAAGCAGATGCCAACGGCGTTGATACCCTGATTTCCCAGGGTGCAAACCTGGATGAGCTTGATACGCTTGGTCATTCCCCGCTACACTGGGCCGTTTTCGGTGGTTACTACAACATCGTTAAGAGCCTGCTGGAAGCAGGCGCTAATCCCAATGTGGTGTCTGACGATGGGGTTACCCCCAAATGGAGAGCGCAGGACTTTGGCTTGGTCGGAATTGAAGAATTGCTTACTCAATATGGTGGGAAGGTGCTTACCGATAACCATTTTGACAAAGGAGCTTTTTTCGCTTTTAATAATTTCCTAGGTCAGCCTTTGCCCAAAGAGGAATTCTGAGAAATTAGTATCCTTAGCCCCTGCCGCGGCCCCCGACACGCCCCGTCGCGGCGGGGGCGCAGGGCAAGTGCGGGAAATGCCCCGCCTGTTTTCCGCAGCTACTACGCAGAACAAGCCCGAAAGCTGGCACGCAAATGGCCCGTTTCCAACTCGGAATCGGGCCATTTGCGTGGATGAACTGCGGCGCTATGGCAGCTACTGCACCGGTGGCGGCAGCACATACACGTCCTTGTCGTAGAGCAGGTAGCCGGTGCGCAGATAGAAGCCGCGATGCCGCAGGGGCAGGCCCATGGCGGCGCTATACTGCGCGGGTACCGACAGCCAGAGTACCGTGCCATTCAGGCGGCGTTCGTCGAGCACTATGTTGCTGCTAAGCCAGATGCGAAACCGCTCCTGCACCCGCCCGTTGCGGCGATAGTGCGTGACGTGCTGCCACCTGATGCGGGGCGGGACGGGCCGCGTCGGCCCTGAGGTGGAGGTGGGGGCCAGTAGGGCGGGGTCGACCGTGCCGGATATGACTATCCGCTTCTGGCGGCGGCGGGCGTTGGTGACGAAGACACGGGTGGTTTGCTCGGCGCGCTGCCGTAGCAGCAAGGCCTCGTGCAAAATCGTGTCGCGGGCCGCCGTGGCACGGGCGGGGTCTGTGATGAACTGGGCCTGCGCCGAAGCAGCGCAGAGTAGCAGGGCCAATAGCCCGGCAATGCGATAGCGCATGGGGTGAACGTAGAAAAGAATTGGGCGGAAAGACCGCAAAACTACTGCCCAGCGCCTGCCTGGTAACTCGCGAAGCCCGCGGGTAATGATTCGGTAATGTGGGATACGTGGCAGGCTGGTGCAGTTTGGTCGTTTGGCGACGAAACCGCAAACGTGGGTCTCTACATCCCGTTGCCCTTCGATGTTTCCAATCCCCAGTTGCGGCCCTTTTCCACAGCGGGCACCCCTTTCTCCAGCCATACCGGCGCGGGCTGGCCCTTCAGGAAATGGTCGAAAAACTGGAGCTCGCGGATGGAAATGTCCTTGCGGTTTTCGCGTTTCACGAGGTTGTGGGCCTCGCCGTTGTATTGCAGCAGCCACACGGGCTTGCCCAGGCGGCGCAGGTCGGTAAACATTTCGATGCCCTGGTACCACGGCACGGCCCCGTCGGCGTCGTTCGACATGATGACCACCGGCGTCTGCACCTTGGGCAGCGCAAACAGCGGCGAGTTGCGGATGTAGGCCTCCGGCTTGTCCCAGAGGGTGCCGCCGATGCGGCTCTGGGTGCGCTCGTACTGGAACTGCCGGCTCATGCCCGATTCCCAGCGGATGCCGCCGTAGGCCGAGGTCATGTTCACGACGGGCGCGCCCGCCCAGGCGGCGGCGTACATGTTGGTCTGGGTGATGAGGTAGGCCACCTGGTAGCCGCCCCAGCTCTGGCCCTGGATGCCGATGTGGGCGGCATCGACCCACGCGTTTTGCTTAAGCGCCTCCACACCGGAGTTGATGTACTCCACCGCCGATGGGCCGGGCTCGCCCACGGTGTAGCTGATGTCGGGCGTGAAAACGAGGTAGCCGTTGCTGGCAAATAGGGTGATGTCGAGCTTCGAGGGCGACGGCGCGGGGGCCTGGTAGCGGTAGATGCCGTCCGACAGCTTCTCGTAGAAGTAGGCCACCATCGGGTACTTCTTGGTGGGGTCGAAATTCTCGGGCTTGTAGAGCACGCCGGTGGCGGCGTGGCCCTGCGGGGTGGTCCAGTGCACAAGCTCGGCGGTCATCCAGTTGTAATCCTGCTGCTGGGCGTTGATGGCGCTAAGCTTGGTTTCCTTTTGCAGGTCGGCGCTCACGTACACGTCGGCCGGTTGGCTCACGCTTGATTTGGTGTAGAGGTAGCGGCGGGCGTTTTTTGCCTGTTCGATGTTGGAGTAGGTCATGGCGGCCATGGCCAGGCGCTCGGGGGCTTTGGAGCTGGCGATGGGCTTACGGTAGTAGCCCCATTCCTTGGTTACGTCGTTCTGGGTGAGCAGCAGCAACACGTCGTTGGGTTCGATGAACTTCTGCTTCTCCACCGGCATCCGGTACCGAAAGCGCAGCTTCTGCTGGCGGCCCAGGCCGGCAGTGAAGTTGGTGGCGAGGCCGGTGCGGGGGTTGATTTTCCAGATGTCGTAGCGGTCGTAAAGCAGCACGGACTCGTCGTTTTTGGTCCAGGCGGCGAGGCCGTAGGGCTCGGGGTCGGTGGGCGAGTCGTTCTCCTCGTCGGCGAAGGACACGCCGGTTTTCTGGGTTAGGTTCACGGTTTGGCGGGTGGCCACCGAGTAGGCAAACCAGGCCTTGGCCGCGTCGTCGTACCACAGGGCGTAGTCGCCGTGGGGCGAAATCTGGAAGCGGCTCTTGGAGGCTTTCGGGTTAATAGCCACGCGCTGGCCGGTGCGCGTCGAAACCAGATAAGCCTGCTTGCGGGTGTTGCCTTCCCACTGCAGCGAGATACGCTTGGCGGTGTCGGTAGTAGCCAGCACGTACTCGGCGTTGGTGTTGTCGGCCAAGTAGGAGTCGCGCAGGTACTCGTCCTCCAGCTGCACGAATTTGTTGGCCTGCTTGGGGTAGATGACGGCCAGGTAGTTGCGCTGCAAATCCTTCTTCAGCGTCTTCAGCTGCATGGGTTGCAGGTAGTCGTCCTTGTAGTTCCAGATGTCGAGCTTGGCGTGCTCGAAATCCACCAGCGTGGTATCCTGCGGCAGCGGGTCGGGCGCGGTGCCGAAAAACAGCTTCTCGCCGTTCTCGCTGAACTGAATTTTGCCGAAGCCGCTCGGCGACCAGTTCGCCTTCAACGCCTTGTCGCCGGGCCGCATCACAATAGCGGCCGAGTCGGCCCCGAAATCCGAGTAATACAGGCTGAACGGCTTCACCAAGGCCTTTTCGGGGTGCTTCTCGGCGGCGAAAGCCAACTGCTTCCCAGCGTCGTCAAAAGCCAGGTTTTTGTAAGTGCCCTTGCCGCCGCTCAGCTTCTTAATGCTGCCCGAAGCCACGTCGAACGCGAATAGGCCCGAGAGCACGTCCTTGCTGCCTTTCGGAGCCAGCACGGCGAAGGCCACGCGGTTGCCCGGCTTGCTCAGCTGGTAGTCCGTCACGGAGGCAAACTCGCGGCTGCGGCCCGTCAGCAGGCTGATGACCGTGAGGGGCGCGCCGGCCTTGTTGGCATCGAGCAGGCCGTCGGTAAGCTTCTTGAGCGTGTCGGCCGGGGCTTTGGGCTTGGCGTCTTTCAGCACGGGCTTGTTGCCCAGGAAAGCCAGTACGGCAGCTTTTTCGGCCAGCTGCCACGACTTCACGTTGGGGTATTTAGTGAGCTTGCCGGTTTCGAGGGCGTACACGCCCAGCGAATCCTTGGGCATGTCGTCAGGCTTTTTCTTCTTGATTTTGGCCTGCCGCACCAGCGCGTAAGGCGGCTTAATGGGGAAGACCACAAACTTCGAATCAGCCGAAAACGCCGCCGAGTCGCCCCGGCTGATGCTGGCCAACGGGCGGTTGTCGAAGGTTTTCAGGTAAAGCGTGGCGTCGCCCTGCTGGGGCTTTACCTGGTAGAGCACGTACCGGCCGTTGGGGCTGATTTTGGGGTTGGCCACGCTCTCCCATTGGTCATAAACCGAATGGTCGAGCGGCTTTTTAGGGGCCTGCTGGGCCAGCGCGGGCAACTGGCAAAGCAAACTGACAAACAGGAGTAGGGGCTTATGCATAGAGGGTGGGGAATGTGCCCGAATATACTTCGGGAGGAAGGCTAACACGCGTCGGGCCCAGGGCTGGCGCGAACGATGTAGAGGCGCGACCCTTGGCGTCTCGGCGTTGAACGGCAAGAATTGCACAAACCGCACATAACAAACAACATCAGCAACGACGAGACGCGAACCGAAGGTCGGCGTAGCCAAGGGTCGCGTCTCTACATCGTTCTTGCAAAACTCTGCGAGACAAGTATCGCCTACTTCCCGGCGGCCACCTGCTGCAAGCGCTGTCGCAGCCGCAGCAGGTCCTGTTGCGAGAGGTATTGCCCGTCGGCCAGCACGCCCACGATGCGCTGGGTATTGGCAATATCGGTTAGTGGATTGGCGCTGAGCAGCACGAGGTCGGCCAGCCGGCCGGCTTGCACGGAGCCGAAATCGGCTTGCCGGTTGAAAAACTTCGCCGGGTTCAATGTGGCGGTTTGCAGGGCTTCGAGGGGCGTGAAGCCGGCCGCCACGAAACGCTGCAGCTCCAGGTGCAGGCTGGCCCCCGGAATCAGGTCGACGCCGGCCGGGGTATCGGTGCCGGCTAGGAAGCCCACGTGCGCCGCGTGCAGCTTCCGCACTAGGTCGAGCTCGTGGGTGACGAAGCGGGCGCGCACCGGCAGCGGCTCGGTATCCAGGGTGCGGGCAATGTTGGTTTGGGCCTTGGGCCAGCGCTGGGCCACCCAGCTGCGGCCGGCGTAGGCCAGGTCGGGGTCCTGCTGCCAGGCAATCGAATCGACCAGCCACTGGCCCCGTTCCCAGAATAGGGTGGGGCATTGCCATACCTGCGGGTGCGCCGCCAGCTGCCGGATAATGGCGGCTTCGCGCCCGGCATCGTAGGTGGCCATCAGTCGGCCGGGCGACTTCTCCCGGCCCGCCACGTAGGCGTCTTCGGCCGTCGAGCTGGCTTCAAAAATGCCAATCAAATGCTCAAATGAGCGTTGGCCCGCCGTCAGGGCTTCGGTGGCCCGCACGGCGTCGGGCACGTGGCCGTCGAGGGCCAGGCCCACCTTTCTGGCTTCGGCCGCGATGGCAAAATAGGCCTCGCGGGGCACCAGCGACTGCACCTTGATAAAGTCGACGCCCCGCGCCTTGAGCCGGTCCACTGCCTGGCGGCCATCCTCGGCAGTCGCAATGGCGATGGAGGCTTTGTAGGGCGATTTTGGGCCGTCCAGCATGGGGCCGCTCACCACCAGGCGCGGCCCCAACCGCCGGTGCGCGGCGACATCGGCCCGGGCTTGCAGCACCGAGTCGAGCTCGCTGCCCATGTCGCGGATGCCGGTGATGCCGTTGGCCAGCAGCAAGGGTAGAATCAGGTCGGTGCCGGCGGCGGCCGTGCCGTCGAAATACACGTGGGTGTGCATGTCCCACAGTCCGGGAATCAGGTACTGGCCGGTGGCATCGACCACTTGGCCCATCGGAAGCTTGCTGCCCGAACGGCTCACTTTGGTAATACGCTTGCCGGCGATGACCACCGTCATGTCGGGCTGAATGTTGCCCGTTGCCACGTCCACCACGTTGGCGTGCACGATGGTCAGCTGCTGGGCGCGGGCCGCGCCGGACGCGAAAAGCAGGGCGAGGCAAAAGCATCTGGAGAAGTGCATGAATGCAGGCATGAAGAAGAAGCTGGAATGCAGACGAGTGCCGGGTGGCCGGCCCGAAGGTAGGTTGCGCCAGGGCCGGAATCAGCCCGGCCTTTATCGCTCCGGCCGAGGCAGCGGGGCCGCCCGCCCCGCCTTGCTTACCCTTCCGCCCGCAGCACCTCCAGCGGCGAGCGGCGCAGCACGTCGCGGCTGTTGAGCAGGCCAATGCCCGCCGTGAGGGCCGTCACCAGCGCCGCCAGTCCCAGCAGCGGCAGCACGGCCGGCCCGAAGCTGGCCTCGAACACGAACACCGCCAGCGCCCAGGCCGCCAGCACAGCCAAGCCAATGCCGGCCAGCGCCGCCAGCAGGCCCAGCAGGCCGTACTCGACCAGCGTGATGCGTAGTATCTGCGCCCGGCTGGCCCCCAGCGTGCGCAGCAGCACGCTCTCGCGCACCCGCTGGTAGCGGCTGATAACCACCGAGCTGCTGAGCACCAGCAGGCCGGTGAGGATGCTGAAGCCCGCCATGAAGCGAATCACGAAGGAGATTTTGTCCACAATATCGTTTAGCGTAGTCAGAATCAGGCCCAGGTCTATGGCCGAGACGTTGGGGAATTGCTGCACCAGCTTTTGCTCCACGGTCGCCAGCGCGGCGGTGTTGGGCGTGTGCGTGAGCACCACCTGAAACTGCGGCGCGCCCTCTAGCACCCCAGCCGGAAAGATGACCAGGAAGCTGGGCTGCACCCGGCTGCGGTCAATTTCGCGGGTGCCGCCGATGATGGTGCGCTGCGGCAGGCCCTGCACGTTGAAATCGAGCGTATCGCCGAGCTTGAGCTTGACGCGCTCCAGGTAACCGCTCTCCACCGAGATGCGCGGAATTTTATCGGGGCCAATGAGGGGCCGGGTGCCGGCGGTGAGCTTTTCGGAAGAGTTCAGCGAATCGCGGTAGGTCACGCGGTATTCGCGGGTGAGGGCCCAGGCGGGGATGCCCCGCGCCGTATCCTTTTTGATGATGGAAACCGACGTGCCGTTGATGGCCGTCAGGCGCATGGTCACGATGGGCACGCGCTGGAGCACGGGCAGCTTTTGAGCCGTCAGCAGGGCTTCGACGCCGGCGCGCTGTTCGGGCTGAATATCGAATAGCACCAAGTTGGCGGCTGATTTCTGGCCGGCAATCTGCACCCGGCCCAGTAGCATGGCTTGGGTGAGGAAAAGCGTCGCCAGCAGGAACGTGCCCAGCCCGATGGACGTGACCAGCGTGAGCGTTTGATTCTGGGGCCGATACAAATTCGCCAGGCCCTGCCGCCACACGTAGCCCCAGCCGGCGGGGAAGAAGCGGCGCACGGCCCCCATCAGCAAACGGCCCAGCCCGGCCAGCG
>JBBQSQ010000165.1:0-10237 GCA_038213745.1 Cytophagales bacterium | reverse complement strand
GGTGGCACATCACCCCCCGCCAGCCCGCCCGCGCAACGCGGCGGTCCCCGTTCACCACAACGCCCCGGCTGATTAGCCGGGGCGTTGTGGTTTCTCTCATCCTAAGCTCCGCTCAGGATGGCACATATCAATTGGCTACTCCTGGTTGGCTACTCCGTAATCTTCCGAGGATATGGGCTGGGGTGGGGTGGCCACTTCCTGCGCTTCGGGCAGGGGCAGCTGCCACTGCTGGCTGAGGTGGGCCAGGCCATGCACGGCAGTGAGGTCGAACTTGCAGGGCACGATGGACACGTAGTTGTGCGCCAGGGCCCACTCATCGGTGTCGGTGCCGGGGTCAAGATTCACGAACTGGCCCACCAGCCAGTAGTACGGGCGCTGGTAGGGGTCGAGGCGGCGGTCAAACTCCTCCTGCCACTTGGCGCGGGCCTGACGAGCCAGGCGCAGGCCGGCAATGGGCGTTTCAGATTTCTTGGGGATGTTCACGTTGAGGGCCGTGCCGGCGGGTACGCCGTGGTCCAGGGCGTGGCGGCAAATTTGGGTAACCCATTCGGCCACGTGCGAGAAGTCGGCATTGGGCCCGTACTCGCAGAGCGAGAAGCCGATAGACGGCAATCCTTCAATGGCTCCTTCAATAGCCGCCGACATGGTGCCGGAGTACAGCACGTTCACCGAAGCGTTGGAACCGTGGTTGATGCCCGACACCACGAGGTCCGGCGTGCGGTCCTTCAACACGTAGTGTTTGGCGATTTTCACGCAGTCGGCGGGGGTGCCGGAGCATTCGTAGGCCTCCACGTCGGGGCCAAACACCGGGTTTTTGGAAAGGCGTAGCGGGTGGCCGATGGTGATGGCGTGGCCCATGCCGGACTGCGGCGAATCGGGGGCGACGACCACGACTTCGGCCCCCATGGCCTGCACGATTTCGACCAGGCTGCGGATACCGGGGGCGGTGATGCCGTCGTCGTTGGAAACAAGAATAAGAGGGCGCGGGAGGGCAGCGGACATAGGCGAGGGGCTGTTGGGGTTGGGCAAAGGTAGGTGGGCGAACAACTCCCCTCCCCGGTTGAGGAGGGGAATTGCCGTTCAACTCCCCTCCTCAACCGTTCTTTTGCACCCATGTTTGCCATTCTCCTCGTCTCGCTCATGAGCCTCGCTCCCACCCCACCGCCAACTCCACCCCCCGCTTGGCGCACGCCGTTCGAAAACGACCCGGCCGGCAATACCACCGCTACGTACGCCGAGTGCCTGGCCTACTACCAGAAGCTGGCCGCCGCCTACCCCGGGCACATACACCTGGCCGAGGCCGGCCCCACCGACGCCGGCCGGCCCTTGCACGAAGTGGTACTGAGCGCCGACGGCGACGCCGACCCTGCCAGCACCCGCCAGAAAAACCGGCGCGTGTTATTCATCCAAAACGGCATTCACCCCGGCGAGCCCGAGGGCATTGACGCAAGCATGATGCTGGCCCGCGACCTGCTGCAACAGAAATCCATCCAAAAGCTGCTGGCGCAGGTCACGGTCGTCATTGTGCCCGTCTACAACATCGGCGGCATGCTGAACCGCAACGCCACCACCCGCGTGAACCAGAACGGGCCGGCCACCTACGGCTTCCGGGGCAACGCCCGGAACCTGGATTTAAACCGCGACTACATTAAGCAGGACTCGCGCAATGCCCGCTCCTTTGCCCAGCTTTTTCAGAAGTGGCAGCCCGATGTATTCGTGGAAACACACACTTCCAACGGGGCCGACTACCAGTATACGATGACGCTCATTGCAACGCAGCACAACAAGCTGGCCCCCGCCCTGGGCACCTACCTGCAAAGCCAGCTGCTCCCCGCCCTGTACCAGGGAATGGCGCAAAAAAAGTGGCCCATGACGCCTTACGTCGACTTCGAAGGCCAGACGCCGGAGAGCGGCCTGCGGGCTTTTCTCGAATCGCCCCGCTACTCCACCGGCTACGCGGCGCTGTTCAACACCATCGGCTTCATGCCCGAAACGCACATGCTCAAGGCATTTGCGCCCCGCGTGCACGCAACGTATGATTTCCTGAAAACGGTACTTGAAACCGTGGGGCAGCAGGCACCCGCGCTGGCCGCTGCCCGCGCCCGCGCGGCGGCCGATATGGCCACCCAAACCACCTTCCCCCTGGCCTGGACGCTGGTCGAGACGCCCTCCGAAACCGTGCAATTTCGCGGCTACGAGGGCCGCCTGAAGCCCAGCGAAGTGAGCGGGCAGCCCCGGCTCTACTACGACCGGGCCGCGCCCTTCACCCGCCCCGTGCCCTACTTCAATACCTGCCAGCCCACGGCCACAGCCACTCGCCCCACAGCCTACCTCATCCCAAAGGCCTGGGCAGAAGTGGCCGATATCCTGCGCCGCAACGGGGCCACCCTGGAGCCCTTGACCCACGACGTGACCGTACCGGTTGAGGCCTACTACCTCACCGACTACAAAACTACGCCCCGCGCCTACGAGGGCCACTACCTGCACAGCCAGGTGCAGCTGCGCACGGCCACCGAAACCGCCACCTACCACCCCGGCGACCTGGTGTGCTACCTCACTGCTGCCGCGCCCGTTCGCTACCTGCTCGAAACCCTGGAACCGCAGGCCACCGACTCGTTCTTCGCCTGGGGCTTTTTCGACAGCGTACTCCAGCAAAAAGAACATTTTTCTGACTATGTATTCGAAGACCTAGCCGCCGACTTTTTGCGCCGCGACCCCGCCCTGCGCCAGCGCCTGGAACAACTCAAGCAGCAGGATGCTGTTTTTGCCGCCAACGGCGCGGCGCAGCTCGAATGGGTGTATCTGAACTCGCCTTACCACGAGGCTGGGTACAACCGCTACCCGGTGGCGCGCTGGCTGGGCACGGGGCAAGTGGGCGACTAACGCGACGCCTTTTTTATTGCTGTTGCGGGGGCTCTTCTGCCAGCCGGACCCGCGGAATACCGTAGTAGTGGGCCAGAAAAAGGTTGTTTTTCTGGTTGGCATCCTGGAATAATTCGATGTGGACATCGGCCCGCTGGCGAGCCGATGGAATGGGCGCGAGCAAGCCTTGCGCCTGGAGCAGCCAGAGGGGCGGCAGCACCGCCTCGGCGGCCTGCTGGCGGCTAGCTGTGGCCAGTGCTTCGTACCGGGCCTGCATTTGCTGGCTGTAGGCGGGGGCCATGAACAGCAGTTCCTGCCAGGCCCGGCGCGCCTGGCCAGTGACGAGCAACAGCGCAGTCGAGGCAATCAAGATGGAGGTTGCGGCGCGGTGTTGCAGCCAGGCCGGCCTGATGACCAGCCATTCCCGCGCCCAAAGCGCCAACGCCGCGGTTGAAATCAGCAATTGCAGCACCAGCACGTTGACTACCCGACCAGGCATTGCCTCTACCCACATATCGCGCATGAAAGCCGCTTTTAGAAAAGCGACACCGACGCAGTTCAGCAGCACGTAGCCGCCTAGCACAAGCACAAGCGCGCGGCGGTTGGGTCGGGGCCGGCGGGGGCCCGTTGCCGTTAGCAGCACCGCCATGGCCAGCACCAGCACGGCACCGGCTACGGGTGGCCGGGCGGCCATGCGAGCCGCCGTCAGCAGCGTGCGCGGGAGCAGCAGCACCCAGCGGTGGAGGCGGCCAGCCGCGTCGGGGTCGGCCATGCCCAGGCGCTGCCAGTTGCCGGGCGCTCCCAACAACAAGCCAGCCGTAATAACGCCGGCCACCATCCAAACTGCCCACACCCGCCGGGCACCGGGCACCGGAATGGGCAGGGCCCTACCGGGCACGGCCCAGAGCCAGGCACCCAGCCCCGCTAGCAACACCCCGCAGCCTAGCATAGCGATTTCTCCCCCGCCCACGGCCCCCACTAAGCACAGGGTTGCCATCGTAGCCCTGCGCTGGCGGCCCGGCGCGCCTGGTGGCAGAAGCAGCGTGCGAATTGCGGCCGCGGCGAAAGCCATGGTCAGCACCAGGGGCAACACATAATTGACTGCCCCGCTGTACCAGTAAAGCAGCGTAAAGGGTTCGGGTAGTGCATTATATCCCAACACCATTACGGCTAGCGTTAAAGCCCAGGCAAAGCCACGAGCTGGGGTAGCATCCGGCTTCGCAAGCAGTAGCTGCACTGCCCGAAAAACCTGCTGCACCGCTACGATTAGGCCGCTGGCCAGCAATAGCAGCATGCCCCGCAGCGCCCACAGCCCCGTGGGAGCCGCCTCCTGGCGTGGGCCGTAGGAAAGCGGATTAAAGGCCGTGGAAACCCCAATGGCCACAAATCGTCCCGACCAATGCGTATACCAATACCACTGCGCTCCCCAACGCCCAAGCCGGGCTACCGTAGCAGCGTTGTCATAATCATCGATGGCCGGCTGCGCAAAGCCCATCAGCGCCAAAAAAGGCAGCAAGGCCAACAGCAAACCAGCCACAGCAACTGGACGGGCAAATAAAAAACGAGCAGCAGGAATCATACGGGGCACAAAGATGCACCCGTCCGGTTCCCTCACCGCACAACCAGTAGTTCGAAAGCCTAAAGCCCCACGAACCAGTTGGTGCGCGGGGCTTTTGATTGAAATCAGGCGGCGATTACCGGCGGCGGCGCGGCTTCTCCTCCTCGTCCTCGTCGTCCTCATCTTCACCGAAGCTGGGCATGGTGAACATCGACGACAGCAAATCCTTGAACTGCGCGCCGGCCGTGAGGCGGTTGCGCGAAATCAGGCTGTGCTCGCTCAGGCCGTGGAGCAGGAATTCCATGAGAAAATACGTATGCTCGGGCGTTTCCTTGGGGTGCAGCTCGGTCACGATGTCGCGCAGGCCGGGCACCAGGTCGAGGGCTTTCTTATAGTCCTCGGCGCTAGCGTCGTGCAGCAGGTCCAGCGTGTGGCCATTGCCGAACCACTCCTGAATGGCCTTGTAGGGCGAAGGGCGGTTCTTAAGCTTTTTGCTTTTGTCGGGGTCGGGGAAGTAATTCAGGAACAGCGTGCGGATGGCCTTGCCCATGAGCTTTTCGGCCACGATGCCGGCCCCCTCCTGCTCGCCTTCGTACACCAGCTCCACCTTGCCCGTCACGGCCGGCACGGCCGAAATGAAGTCGCCCAGCCGCACGTACGTGTTGCTTTCGCCATTCACCAGCGCCCGGCGCTCGGCTCCGGCAATCACCTGCTCGTAGGCCGAGATGGTGAGGCGGGCCGACACGCCCGACTTGGCGTCCACGAACTCAGAGCCGCGCGCCTCCACGGCTACCTGCTCCACGAGGTCGTGAATGACCTCGTTGCTGGTCACCATGCCCTTCTGCTCGTCCTTGATGCGGGCTTCCTGCTTGGTGATGCGCTTGCCAATTTCAATCGACTTCGGGTAGTGCGTAATAATCTGCGCGTCAATCCGGTCCTTGAGCGGCGTCACGATACTGCCCCGGTTGGTGTAGTCCTCCGGGTTGGCGGTAAAGACGAACTGGATATCCAGCGGCAGCCGCACCTTGAAACCGCGAATCTGAATGTCGCCTTCCTGCAAAATATTAAACAGCGACACCTGAATGCGGGCCTGCAAGTCGGGCAACTCGTTAATGACGAAAATGCCCCGGTGCGCCCGCGGAATCAGGCCGAAGTGAATCACCCGCTCGTCGGAATACGGCAGCTTCAGCGTGGCCGCCTTGATGGGGTCGGCGTCGCCGATGAGGTCGGCCACCGACACGTCGGGCGTGGCGAGCTTCTCGGTGTAGCGGTCGTCGCGGTGCATCCAGGCCACGGGCGTTTCATCGCCGTGCTCGGCAATGAGATTTTTGGCAAACACCGACAGCGGCTGGAGCGGGTCGTCGTTCAGCTCGGAGCCGGCCACCACGGGCATGTACTCATCGAGCAGGTTGATGAGCAGCCGCGCGATGCGGGTTTTGGCCTGCCCGCGCAGGCCCAACAGGTTGATGTGGTGCCCGGCCAGGATGGCGCGCTGCAACTCCGGAATCACGGTCTCGTCGTAGCCGAAGATGCCGGGAAATACGTCCTCCTTGAGACGGAGCTTGCGGATGAGGTTTTCGCGCAGCTCCGCTTTTACGGTGCGGGGCTTGTAGCCAGACTTTTTCAGCTGGCCAAGGGTGGTGATGTGTTGGGAGTGGTTGATTGGAAGCTGGTTGTTGGCCATGAATGAGTTGTAGGGGCGGGTTGCACCCGCCCGCCGTTGAAACGATGTAATTAGTAAAAATAAAAATTAGCGCGGTCGAACGATACGTTCAACGGCGGGCGGGTGCACCCGAAGGACAGCGTAGCTAACCCGCCCCTACAAGGTTTTGCGCCGGTTTTTCTTGTAGTCTTCGAACACCAAGTGCCCCAGCCCTTTTAGGCCCGAATAATAGGCCTTGCCCTGGTTCACCTCCGTAAATTCCTCCACGAACTTCTGCAAATACGGGTCGGAGGTAATCATGAACGTAGTGATGGGGATTTTCACGCGGCGGGCGGCAGCGGCCAGGTTCAGGGTCTTGTTCACCACTTTGCGGTCGAGGCCGAAGGAGTTTTTGTAGTAGCCGCCGGGCTCTTTCAGGCAGGTGGGCTTGCCGTCGGTAATCATGAAAATCTGCTTATTGGGCGTTTTGCGCTTGCGGAGCAGGTCCATGGCCAGTTCCAGGCCGGCCACGGTGTTGGTGTGGTACGGCCCCACTTGCAGGTAGGGCAAGTCCTTGATTTCAATCTGCCAAGCGTCGTTGCCGAACACAATCACGTCGAGGAAGTCCTTGGGGTACTTCTGCTTCACGAGCTCGGCCAAGGCCATCGCCACCTTTTTGGCCGGCGTGATGCGGTCCTCGCCGTAGAGAATCATGGAGTGCGAGATGTCAATCATCAGCACGGTGCTGGTCTGGGACTTGTGCTCGTTTTCGCGCACTTCGAGGTCGCCCTCGGTTAGCATGAAGTTGTCGTCGTCCATGCCGTGGTTGAGCTGAGCGTTGCGAATGGACTCGGTCATCTGGATGGATTCCAACGAGTCGCCGAAGCGGAATTCGCGCAGGTCGGTGCTCTGCTCGTCGCCCTGGCCGGTGTGGGGCGTGCGGTGGTTGCCGGTGCTGCTCTTTTTGAGCTTGCCAAAAATCTCCTCCAGCGCGCTCTTGCGGATGCCCTGCTCGGTTTTGGGCGTAATCTTAAACGCGCCCTTTTCCTGCTCGTTCTCATCAATGTAGCCCTTTTTCTTCAGGTCGTCAATGAAATTGCCCATGCCGTACTGGTCGTCGGTGAGGCCGTATTGTTTGTCGAGCTCATTGAGCCATTGCAGGGCCTCGCCCACGTCGCCGGAGGTGATGGTGACGAGCTGCATAAACAATTTAAAGAGGGACTCAAAGCCCTTTTCGGGCTGGTCCTCGGGTACAAAATCGCGGAAGCGGAAGCCAACGGCCATATTGATAGTGGTTAACGATTAATGGTTAATGATTGATGGCCGTGGAAGAAGTTAATCGAGTACTTTGGGCTGAATCCAGAATGGCAAACACAGCGGCTACGTTCAATGTTCATCCACCACCGAGCGAATATTAACCACTAATCATTAACCGTTAACCACTGATGAAAGCAATCTGGAACAACACCGTCATCGCCGAGAGCGACAACACCGTCGTCGTCGAGAACAACCATTATTTCCCCGCTGATTCCATCAAGAAAGAGTTTTTTGAGGACAGCATCGCCCAAACCAGCTGCCCCTGGAAAGGCCGCGCCAGCTACTACTCGCTGAGCGTGAACGGCGAGAAAAACAAAGATGCCGCCTGGTACTACCCCGAGCCGAAGGACGCCGCCATGGAAATCAAAGGTCGCGTAGCGTTCTGGAAAGGCGTAAAAGTGGAGAAATAAGCGTCTAGTCAACGGAATAAGGGTCATTCCGACGGAGGAGGAATCTGAATAAGTTTGGCAACCTGCCTTCATCAGATTCCTCCCGCGTCGATATGACCCTCATTTATTCGTGTCAACCCACACTGCGCAAGAATCGGGTTTCCAACCTTCCCGCCACGCGCGAATTTTGTAGTCAATCAGCGACTTAATCCCATGACTGACTACCAACGAATCGCCGCCGCCCTGACTTACGCCCAGACCCACTTCCAGGCCCAGCCCGATTTGGATGAAATGGCGGCACAGGCCCACTGGAGCCCGTTTCATTTCCAGCGCAAGTTTCAGGAGTGGGCCGGCGTGTCGCCCAAGAAATTCCTGCAATACCTCAGCCTAGACCACGCCAAGGGCCTGTTGCGCCAGCAGGTTTCCGTAGCAGAGGCGGCGTACGCAACCGGCCTGTCCGGCACCGGCCGCTTGCACGATTTATTCGTGACGCTGGAAGCCATGACGCCTGGCGAATACCGCCACGGCGGGGCCGCGCTGGCCATTCGCTACAGCTTCGGGGAAAGCCCGTTTGGGGCCTATCTGGTGGCTTCCACGGCCAAAGGCATCTGCAAGCTGGCGTTTGGCGAAGACGAGGAAGCGGCCCTGACCGAACTGCGGCAAGAGTGGCCCAACGCGACCGTCGCCGCCGCAGAAACGCCGCTGCATGCCCAGGTAGCGCAGTTTTTCGCCCGCGACTTCCCGCACACCGAGCGGCTGCACCTGCACCTGAAAGGCACGCCGTTCCAGCTCAAAATCTGGGAATCGCTGCTGCGGGTGCCCGAGGGCGAGTTGCGCACCTACGCCCAGCTGGCCGAAGCCGCCGAGCGCGGCGCGGCCGTACGGGCGGCCGGCACGGCCATTGGGGCCAATCCGGTGGGCTACCTCATCCCCTGCCACCGCGTCATTCGCGGCACCGGCGAGCTGGGCCAATACCGCTGGGGCAGCACGCGCAAGGCCGCGCTGCTGGGCTGCGAGGCGGCGCGGGTCGGGGCGGGCCAACTGGTGGCGCATAAGTGAGCAAGAAACGGGTGGCAAGCCGGATTTGGGCAGCGGAATTTTGCGGGGCAATTACGCTTTTCACCGCTTCAGCCCTCCCCTCATGCATCATAGCAGCGAACCCGCGATTCTTTATTTTGGCACGCCCGTCGTGCTCATCAGCACGACCAACGAGGACGGCTCCGCCAATCTAGCTCCCATGTCATCGGTCTTCTGGCTGGGGTGGCGCGGGGTGCTGGGCCTAGCCGCGCCGTCCCAAACCACGCAGAACATGCTGCGCACCGGCCAGTGCGTGCTCAATCTGCCATCGGTAGACCTGGTGGCGGCCGTGAACCGGCTGGCACGCACCACCGGCTCCGACCCCGTGCCCGCGGGCAAGGCGCAGAAAGGCTACCGCACCGAGCGCGACAAGTTTGGCTTGGCGGGCCTCACGCCAGTGCCGTCCGAAACCGTGGCCCCGCCCCGGGTGCTCGAATGCCCCGTTCAACTGGAGGCCGTGGTAGAGGCCGCGCACGGCATTGCCGAAGCCGACGCTGCCGTGCGGGGTCGGCTAATGAACATTGAGGTGCGTATTCAGCGGGTGCATCTGGAAGATTCCATCCTGCTCAGCGGCCACCCCAACCGGGTAGACCCCAACAAATGGCGGCCGCTCATCATGAGTTTCCAGCACTTCTACGGGCTGGGGCCGGGCGTCCACGCCTCCACCCTGGCCCAGATTCCCGAAGTCCTGTACCGAAGCCCAGATGTAGACCGTGCCCGCACGGCCAGGGCACTGATTAATAGCTAAGCCGAATTTGCATACGGCCAGCAATGCCCTGAAAGCCAACGCGCCTCCTTCTCGGCCGAGAAGGAGGCGCGTTGGCTTTCACTCAACTATTGGCTACGAAATCCACTTGAACTTGTATTCGAGCTTGGGCACGGCCATGCGGTCGGATACGCGGCGCAGGCGGTTGGGCAGGGCCATGATGTAGTCGCGGGCTTTTTCGGCCGCACCGGTGAGGCCGCCGATTTGCTCAATTTTCCAGTCCTGAATGAGCGAGTCGAGGATGTCGGTGTAGTCGGCGCTGGTGTACACGCCCAGGCGCTGAGCGGCGTCGGTGAAGTGGCCGAAGGTTTTGCCCATCTCCACGCCCATTTCGCGCATGTAATGGGCCGGCATCACAATTTTCTTGCGCATCATGTCCTCGAAGGCCAGCATCATTTCGGAGGGGTCAACTTCGAAAATCTTCTCCACAAACGTCTTGTACACGCGGGCGTGGCGGTTTTCGTCACCCGCAATCATGCCGCAAATTTTCGAGAGCTGGTCGTCGCCGGCGGTGCGGGCCAGCTGGCCCACGCGGCGGTGCGAAATATTGGTGGCCGTTTCCTGGTAGCTGGTGTACACAAAGGCGCGGTAGGGGTCGTGGGCGGTGCCCAGGTCGAAGCCATCGC
>JBBQSQ010000164.1:0-10363 GCA_038213745.1 Cytophagales bacterium | reverse complement strand
TTTCATGGCCCCGCTGAGGTCAATCTGGTTGGTGCCGATGCAGAACGCGCCGATGGAAATCAGGCGGTTGGCGGCGTCGAGCACGCGCTGGGTCACCTGCGTTTTGGAGCGGATGCCGAGGATGCTCACGCCATCGATGCGGGCCACGAGCTCGTCCTCGTCGAGGCCGCCTTTCACTTCTTCCACCTGGTAGCCTTCCTGGGTGAACACCTCCTTGGCGCGGGCGTCGGGGTTTTCGAGGAGTAAGACTTTGATGCGGTTTTTGGGGTATGATAAAGTCATGGGAAGTTTTAGTTGGTACAAAAACTCATCGAAAGTCGGCAGCACTTCGTCGGCGCGGGCCACCACGGTGGGGCGGGCCACGTTTTCGGTGTAGGCGTAGAAGCGGTGAGCGAAGCCGGCCTCGCGAATCTGGTAGTCGGTGTAGCCGTCGCCGAGCACGTACACGGGGCCATCCAAATCGAGCAGCACGAGCTGGCGGATTTTGCCGCCGTCGCGGCTCAGTACGTTGGTCGGGTCGCAGCCCGTGATGTTGCCGTCGGCATCAAACGTAAAAGTGTTGGCCAGCACATGGCCGGGCGTGATGCCGAACTCGGCCACCACCGGCTCAATGAACTCGCGGAAGCCGCTGCTCACCACGTAAATCCGGTCGGCGAACTGCCGGAAGAAGGCTCCGTTGCGCCGGATGCTCTCGCTCACCTTGGTTTTGAGGCGCGCAATGAGCAGGGTGAGGTGCCGCTCATTGGCCCCAAGCAGCGCTAGCCGCCGCGCCAGCGACTCCTGGAAACCGATTTCGCCGGCCATGCCCTGGTCCGTCAGGGCGCGGATTTGGGCCACGCGCTCGGCCGCGTCGGGGCGGCCGACCAAGGCAATATCGGCCAGCTCGTCCAGTCCTTCCACCTGGGTGAAGGTGCTGTCAAAATCGAACACGAGGTAGGGCAGGGGAGCGGTGGCGTTGGACATGAGCGCAAAGGTGGGGCCGGCAGTACCTTGCCGCCACATTCCGTTCCCAAGTATTTTATGAAACTTCTGCTGCTTTGGCTGCTGCCGCTGCTGGGCTACTTGGTGCCTGCCGGGCCGCCGGCCGTGCGCGTCACGTTCAGCCCGCTGACGAAGGCGGCGTATCTGGCGGCGAAGAAGGCGGCGGTGGCGACCAAGCCGGTCATGACTTTTCCGCTGAAAAAGGTGCGGGGGCGCATTGTGATTCCAACGGCGAAAGGGCTAAAGGTTTTTCAGGACAAAGGAATGGGGACGGATAGTGATGACCAGGAACTGTACGAGTACGCGGGCTATCTTCCGCAGTTCGAATATCATTTGGTAATTGGGCACTTTTGGGAGCGAACAAATTGGTTTTTGCTCGGGCCGGTTGGTCCGCCCTTCGAATTTTACGATGCTCCCCTTTATTCGCCCGACCTAAAGCATTTTGTGGTCATCTCGGCCGGAATTGAGTTCGAAGTATATCCGAATGAAATCCGATTATTCCGATTCGAAAATGGCCGCTGGCGGCAAGTTTGGAAGCTAGAGCCTTCGGTGGAGCCGGCGACTTGGGCACCAGATAAAATTCACTGGCTCTCCAATTCAACGTTGCTATTGAAAAAGAAGATGTTCGCCGGCAAAAACCCTGGCAACACCTTCACCTACGCCAAACTGGAAATTCATTAGCTATGAAGATGTTCCTGCCACTGCTACTCCTTGCGCTGGCCACCCCACCCGCCCAGGCCCAGAAAGCCCCCGTTTTCCATACCCTCGACGGCCGCACGCTACGCCCGGCCGACATTGACCGGACCGTGCAGCAGCTCATGGATTCGGCCCGGGTGCCGGGGCTGGCCGTGGCCTTGCTGGAAGACAATAAAGTGCGCTACCTGCACACCTACGGCTACCGCAACCTGGCCACCAAAGCGCCCCTGGAACCCCAAACGGCGATGTATGGGGCCTCGTTCAGCAAGGCCGTGTTTGCCTACCTGGTGATGCAGCTGGTGCAGGAAAAGCGCTTGGACCTCGATAAACCGCTGGCCGAATACCTGCCCAAACCGCTCCCCGAATACGACGCCTGGCGCGACCTGGCTGGCGATGCCCGCTGGCCGCGCCTCACGGCCCGCATGGCCCTCACGCACACCACCGGCCTGCCCAACTGGCGCTGGATAGCGCCCGACAAAAAGCTGCGCTTTCAGTTTGAGCCCGGCGCACGCTACGGCTACTCCGGCGAGGGCCTACAGCTGCTGCAGTTGGTGGTCGAAACCATCACCCAGCAAACCCTGACGCAGCTGAGCGAAACGCGGGTTTTCCGGCCGCTGGGCATGGCGCACACCAGCTATCTGTGGCAGCCCGCTTTCGAGCAGAACTACGCCCTGGGCTACGATGAGCAGGGCCAGCCGCTGGAAAAGAACCGCCGGAAAAAGCCCCAGGCCGCTGGCTCAATGGAAACCACGCCGGCCGACTACGCCGCCTTCATGGCCGCCGTGATGCAGGGCCGGGGCCTCACGCCGGCTACCAAGCGAGAGATGATTCGGACGCAGGTGCGCATCCCGTTCAAGGCGCAGTTTGGGCCGCTGGCTACGGTGGCTGCGCCGGATAGCAACCGCGCCATTCGGTTGGGCTACGGGTTGGGCTGGGGCACGTTTGAGTCGCCCTACGGCCACGCGTATTTCAAGGAAGGGCACGACGATGGCTGGGAAAACCACAGCGTCATCTTCGGCGAGCGCAAGGTGGGCCTGCTCCTGATGGGCAACAGCTCCAATGCCGATAAAATCTTCAAAGCCCTGCTGGAACGGCTGCTCGGCGACCGGGCCACGCCCTGGCAATGGGAGAATTACGTACCGTATCAGGTGGCGGAGAAATAGCGGCCCGATAGCCGGCTGGCAGCTTTACTTTGCTACCTCTTATTCCTGGTTCGCCAATTCTCATTCGTCCTTTGCTGCCCCAACGTCTCCTTTTCGTGTACAACGCCGACGGCGGCCGCCTGGCCGGCCTCAAAGACATGTTCCACAAAATCCTCTCGCCCAGTACTTATCCCTGCTCGCTATGCGCCATCACCTACGGCGCGACTGCGATGCGGCCGGAGTGGGGCGCGTTCATCAAGGCGCTGCCCGTGCCGGTGGAGTTTCCGCACCGCGACGAGTTCCGGCGCGACTACCCGCAGTGGACCCGGTACCCGCTGCCAGCCGCTTTCGCCGTGGAGGAAGATGGCACCCTCACGCCCTTTATCGAAGCGCCGGCCTTGGACGCGGCCGATTTGAACGGGCTGATGGAACTGGTGCGGGAGCGGCTGCGGTAGCATTGAGGAAGGAGTGGGACACACCGTCATGCCGAGCGTAGCCGAGGCATCTCGCGTGCCACTGCTAACCTAATCGCTCTGCGAAGTTGATTGCTACCCCACGCGAAATGCCTCGGCTGCGCTCGGCATGACGTTCTTTTGTGTCATTCATTCTTCGCTTTTCTCCCCTCATCATTCCATGAAATTACAATTCCTGCTGGGCGCGGCGCTGCTCGTGGCCGGTTCGGCCCGGGCCCAAACCGTCAATACCGGCCCGGCCTACGACGCGCGCACGCTGTTCAACCCAAGTTTTATTGAGCAGCTGAGCACGCCCACGCGCACGGCCGGCGGCCAGCCTGGCGCGCAGTACTGGCAGAACGCGGCCGACTATAAAATCGACGCCCGTCTCGATGAGAAGGCGGCCCGCGTGAGCGCCACCGTGGCCATCACCTATACCAATAACTCGCCCGATGCGCTGCCCTTCGTGTGGCTGCAGGTCGACCAGAACCTGTACCGCGAAGACTCGCGCGGGGCGGCCATCACGCCGGTGGGCGGCGGGCGCTTCGGCAATAACTCGCGCGGCTTTCGGGGCGGCGACTCGCTGCAAACCGTGCGCATCGAGCTACACGGCAAGAAGCTGAAGGCCAACTACCGCGTGACCGATACGCGCATGCAAATCATACTGCCCGAAGCCCTGAAGCCGAACGGCGACAAGCTGAAAATCGACATTGCCTACGGCTTCAGCATTCCGGAGTACGGCTCCGACCGCCTGGGTCGCCTGAAAACCAAGAACGGCGAAATCTTCGAGGTGGCGCAGTGGTACCCCCGCATGGCCGTGTACGACGACGTGGAAGGCTGGAACACGCTGCCCTACCTCACGGCCGAGTTTTACCTCGAATACGGCAACTTCGACTACACCCTGAACGTGCCCGCCAATTACCTCGTGGGCGGCTCGGGCGAGCTCGTGAACCCCGCCGAAGTCCTGACTTCGGCCCAGCAAAGTCGCCTGGCCAAAGCGGCCGGCTCGGACCAGACGGTCATCGTGCGCTCGGCCGACGAGGTGACGCAGGCCGGCTCGCGGCCCAGTGGTAAGAATGGCCGCCTCACCTGGCACTTCAAGTGTCAGCGGGCGCGCGATGTGGCCTGGGCGGCTTCTTCCTCCTTTGTTTGGGATGCGGCGAAGATGAACCTGCCCAGCGGGCGCAAGTCGCTGGCGCAGTCGCTCTACCCGGTGGAGGCGGCCCAGGACACGGCCTGGAACCGCTCGACGGAGTACGTGAAAAAGAGCATCGAATACAATTCGAAGCAGTGGTACGAATTCAGCTACCCGGTGGCGACGAACGTGGCCGGCGTGGTGGGCGGCATGGAGTACCCGGGCATCGTGTTCTGCGGGGTGAAGGCCCGCAAAGCCGACCTTTGGGGCGTGACGGACCACGAATTCGGCCACAACTGGTTCCCGATGATTGTGGGCTCGAACGAGCGGAAATACCCGTGGATGGACGAGGGTTTCAACACCTTCATCAACATTCTCTCGACCCAGAATTTCAACAATGGCGAATACAAGGCCCTGAACGATACCACGCGGCTGGTGCAGGGCAACATCCGCTACATTGCGGACCCGGCCACCGTGCCGCCCTACACCGTGCCCGACGTGACGCCCGCCAACATGCTGGGCTACGCGGCCTACGCCAAAATGGGCTACGGCCTGTTTCTACTGCGCGCCGAAATCCTGGGGCCGGAGCGCTTCGACTACGCTTTTCGGACCTACATCAAGCGCTGGGCCTTTAAGCACCCGCAGCCCAAGGATTTTTTCCGGACCATGAACGAGGCCAGCGGCGAGGACCTGACCTGGTTCTGGCGCGAGTGGGTGTACAACAACTGGGTTCTGGACCAGGCCGTGACCACCGTCACCTACGTGAACCAGGACCCCGCCCAGGGTGCCCTCATTACCGTCGAGAACCTGGGCCAGGCCGCCATGCCCATCATTGCCGACGTGACCGAAACCGGCGGCAAAACCACCCGCGTGCGCCTGCCCGTGGAGGTGTGGCAGCGCAGCGGTACCTGGACGTTCCGCTACAATTCCACCACGCCCCTTACGCTGGTGCGCCTCAACCCCACCAAGCTGCTGCCCGACGCGAACCCCGGCAACAACGTGTGGCGGGCGCAGGTGCTGAAGTAGAGGCGAAGCAAGCGCTACGGATGCCTTTTCGCCAATAGAACGCAAAAGCCCCGGCTGCTACCTGAGCGGCCGGGGCTTTTGCGTAGTTGAACGATTGTCGAAATGTTGCGTCTGGCGTCTCAGCGTTGGGGAATGAACGCCCGGCCGGTGCTCAATCCTCGTTGGAAGCGCCAACGCGGCGGCGCTGCCGCCAGTTGGGGTTGTATCGCGCGCCGCCGAACAGGTAGAGCATCAGCGCCCGCGAGTAGCGCAGGATAACCGGCGTGAAGAGTATTGTGACGCCCGTTACGATGGCCACGTACACCCACGTATCGGGGTCGCCCAGCAGGTAGTAGATGAGCACGCCCAGCACCAGCGTGGTGGCCACATTGAAGCCGAAGGTGATGTACATCGAGCCGAAATAAAACCCCGGTTCCGGCTCAAAAGTCTGGCCGCACTCGGGGCATTGAGCGGGCATTTGGGCAAATTGGGTGATGTTCAGGGCCGAGTGCGTAAACAACTTGCCGGTGTGGCAGCGGGGGCAGCGCAGCCTGGCCAGGGCCAGCGCGGTAGAATCGACGAATTCGGAGGTATCAGTAGGTTCGGCCATAACCGGGGCGGGGGAGGGAAGCAGGGGGAGTCAGAAGTTATACGGGGAAATACGGCCTGCGCCCATGTTGCGGAAACTGCACGGTATACGTTTCCAACCGCTCGCAACAAATAGGGGTGCGGGCCAGTGGCGGTGGAAACGAGGCCAGGGCGAGAACCGACGGCGCAGTGGGTTTCATGCCGCGAAGGTCGGTGAAAAGGGAGGACGTTAAAGAGATAAGGACCCTTATGCTAATCAACCATCACGCCTCGCGCTTGGCATCGCACACCGCAACCCACTGCGTGCTTTGGCACTTGGGGCAAGTGGCGGCTTCGCCTTTGGCCAATTCCTGCACGTGGCCGCACTTATGGCAGGCATGCGGGCCGGCCGCTTCCACGCGGTGCCGGGCGGTGGCCAGCAGCTCGGGCCAGATGGGCAGTCCGGGCCCGGCCTCGTCGGGGGCGTAAAAGTAGGTGCTGAGCTGGCCGGTGGCTTCCATGTAGGCGCGGCGCACCTGGCCCAGGTGCTCCACCTGCTGCTGGCGCAACTCGCCGAACAGTTCTTTCTGCGTCAGGTTGAGGTTGTCGAGGTTGGGCAGGTTGATGCGGCCTTCCTCAACAAGCAGGATGGGTTTGCCTTCGAGCCAGTCGCCGAAGGCCGGGAACCACTCGGTGAGGCGATTGAACAGCCAGTAGAGTGCCCCCACCACCGCAAACACCACCACCACGGGCAGCAGCGGCGTGTCGTCGTAGAACATGGTGTCGCCGGCTGCCGAGCCCAGCCCCAAAATCAGGCTGAGCTCGAAAATGGACAGTTGGCGCACCCCGCGCCGGCCCGTGAGGCGCAGAATACCCAGCAGCAGTACGTAGGTGGCCGCGCAGCGAAAAGCCACTTCGAACAGGAAGCTGGGCGGCGCATCGGCCGTCCACAGCATGCGGTGCCAGTCGAAAGGCGTAACGGGCTCGGCAAGGAAAAGCATGGAAATACAGCGTAGGTGGGGCGGAACCGAGCGGGTACTCAATTCAGGGCCTTACGTACGCCGTGCCGGCCGCACGGTTGGTGCGGTCGTACCTTTGGGGCACTGCTGGGGTCTGGTTGGCCCCGACTGGCGGGCGCTTTTCGGGGCGTCGCGTCGGTGGGCAGCGCAGGTTGCGCTGGCCGCCGAGAGGAGATTCCTGGTTTCTGGTTCTTCGTTTCTGGTTTGGGTGGTTAATCACGACCCGACACTCCGAATTAGAAACAACCATTTGGAAATCAGCAACATCCTTCCAGCTTCGCCGACGCCCGCCAGCAGCGACCTGTTGCCTTGTTGCCGTGAATGTCTCGTTGTTGATTTCCCCTGCCATTCGGGTGGGGTTGTTGGCCGTGGCTGCGCTTGCCGCCCGCCCCGCTGCCGCCCAAATGCCTGCCACGCCGCGCAGCCGCACGTTTGTGCTCACCAGCACGGCCACCGTGCCCGTGCCGCCCGCCGGCACCAAAACCCTGGATGTGTGGCTGCCCGTGCCCCACGCTGATGCCTCGCAGGACGTGCGTGACCTCAAAATCGAGTCGCCGGTGCCTTACAAAATCGAAAAGGGCGAATACGGCACCCAGATGCTGCATCTGCGGCCCGGCATTGTGCCCACCGCGCCGCTGGTGGTGCAGCTCACCGCCCAAATCACGCGCCGCGAGCACCTCAACCTGCGCGCCAACGTGCCCACGGCCAAGCCCGCCAAGGAAAAAGCCGACCCCAACCAGGCCCGCTGGCTGGCCCCCGACCGCCTCGTACCGCTCGACCCAAAAATCAAGCAGCAGGCCGAGGAAGTGGTGGCCAAAGCGGGGGCCAAAACCCCGCTGGAAAAAGCCCGCGCCATCTATGAGCATGTGGTGAGCACCGTGACCTACGACAAAACCGGCCAGGGCTGGGGCCGCGGCGACATTTACTATGCCTGCGACGCCCGGCGCGGCAACTGCACCGATTTTCACGCCATCGTTATCGGCTACTGCCGCAGCCTGGGCATTCCGGCGCGTTTCAGCATCGGGCTGCCGCTGCCGGTGGGGCGCGGGCAGGGCGAAATTAAGGGCTACCACTGCTGGGCCGAGTTCTTCACCCCGGAAACCGGCTGGGTGCCCGTCGATGCCTCCGAAGCCGCCAAAAACCCCGACAAGCGCGCCTACTTTTTCGGGGCCCACGACGAAAACCGCGTCGAATTCACCCGGGGCCGCGACGTGGTGCTGACGCCCAAGCAGGCCGGCCCGCCGCTCAACTACTTCGTGTACCCCTACGCCGAGGCCGACGGCCAGCCCCTGGAAGTGGCCCGGAAATACGAGTATTCGGACATCACGGCGCAGTAGCGCCCGCCGCAGAGTACTCAGTGTAGGAATTGTTTAAATAATACATAGAATATATAACATGTAATTCTTATTTTTGCTGGAGACGAGTTTTCATCGTGGCCGGTTGTATCCGCCCGGGCACCGGCCCTAACCATCTCCGGCCATGTCTACTTCTTTCCTGAAAGCGGGCCTGCTGGCGGCGCTGCTCACCGGCACCTTCGTGGTGGGCTGGGAGCTGCACTGGCGCGGCCAGGGCTTCCCCATTTCCTACAACGACGACGAAAGCTTGTGGGCCAGCAAGCGCCGGCTGGTGTACGACACGAGCCCGGCCGGCCCGGTGTTCATCGGCGCGTCGCGCATCAAGTTCGACCTCGACTTGCCCACTTGGCGTCGCATCACTGGCCGCCAGCCGGTGCAGCTGGCGCTGGTGGGCACCTCGCCCCGGCCTGTGCTCGCCAACCTGGCCAACGACCCCCGGTTCACCGGCACCGTCGTTGTGGATGTCGTGGAGGGCATTTTCTTCGCGCCCTCCGGCTCGCGCCAGGAGAAAAGAGCCCTCGACCGCCTCAAGGCCTACCCGAAATGGTCGCTGGCCCAGCAGGCCAGCTTCCACCTCGACCAGGCGCTGGAATCGAAGCTGGTGTTTCTGGACGAAGACCTGTTCACGCTCAACGCTTTCCTGAACAACCTGGAGCTGCCCAACCGGCCCCAGGTGTTCGCAATGCCCCTATTCCCGCCGAAGTTCGAGTTCAACGACTTCGACCGGCAGACCCGCATGAGCCCCGCCTTCGTGGCCGACACCGCCATGCAAGCGCAGATGCGCCGCGTGTGGATGCGGCTCGGCGGCCTCAGCGGCAAGCGCGGCGACGGCGGCGACACCCTCACGGCGCTCATCCAATCGGTGAAGCAGTCAGTGGACCGCATCCGCGCCCGCGGCGGGCGGGTGGTGTTCGTGCGCTGCCCTTCCGACGGGCCCTTCTGGGCCGCCGAGCAGCGCGGCTTCCCCCGCGCTAAATACTGGGACCGCCTGCTGGCCGACACCCGCACGCCCGGCGTGCACTTCGCCGACTACCCCGCCCTGGCCCGCTTCCATTGCCCCGAATGGTCGCACCTCACGCCCGCCGACGCGGCCAGCTTCACCGCCGCCCTCGTGCCCATTCTGGAGCAGCAAACCGGCTGGCGCATAAAGCCATTGGCTACTAGCCATTAGCTGATAGCCGTTGGCCCGATAGCTGGCTACCTGTCGTCATTGCCTATTTCCACCAAGAGCTAACAGCCATCAGCTACTAGCTAACAGCTCCAGAAAACATGGTCTTCAATTCCTATAGCTTCGTCCTGTTCTTCGCCGTGCTGCTGGTACTGCACAACCTGCCTTTGCCCTGGCGGGTGAAGAAAGTCAACCTGCTGCTGGCCAGCTACCTGTTCTACGCGGTTTGGAATCCGCCCTTCGTGTTGCTGCTCTGGCTGGCCACGGTGGTCGATTTTTACGTGGCCCGGCTCATTGCCCGCGAGGAGCGGCCGGTGCCGCGCAAGCTGCTGCTGGTCATCAGCCTAGTGATGAACCTGGGCCTGATTTCTTTTTTCAAATACGGCGGCTTTCTGCTCGAAAACTTCACCGCCCTGCTGGGTGCCGTGGGCATCAGCTTCCACGCGGCCAAGCCCGATTTGATTCTGCCGGTGGGCATCTCGTTCTACACCTTCGTCACGCTGAGCTACACCCTGGACGTGTACCGCCGGCAGGCCCCGCCCGAGAAATCACTGCTGAATTTCGCCCTGTTCGTCACCTTCTTCCCACACCTGGTGGCTGGCCCCATCGTGCGCCCCGACGACCTGATTCCGCAGTTTCACGCGCCGCACCGCGCCACCGTCGAGCAGTTTGGCTGGGGGCTGTTCCTGCTCTCGCTGGGCCTGTTTATGAAGGTGACGCTGGCCGACGGCCTGCTGGCCCCGGCCGCCGACAGCGTGTTCGGGGTGCCGTTTCCGCTGGCCCCGCTCGATGCCTGGGCGGGCGTGCTGGCCTTTTCGGGGCAGATTTTCTGCGATTTCGCCG
>JBBQSQ010000163.1:0-10399 GCA_038213745.1 Cytophagales bacterium | reverse complement strand
CAGCATCTGGAGCTTGCACAGTTGCAGGTCGCTTTCGGCAAATATTTCGGGAAACAAAAACCGGAAATCCCGGCCGCTGCACACCAGCACCTGGGCGGCGGCGTAGCGCCGGCCCAGGGCGTCGATGACTTCACAGCCAGCAGCGCCTGCCGTTACCTCCCGCACCGGCGTGGCGGGGCGGTAGTCCAGCTGCCAACGGGCCACCAAATAGTCAAGGAGGCGGTAAATCAGCTGGTCGGGCTCGGCGGTGACTTCCTGGTCGAAGGCCAGGCCGCCGGCGCAGTAGTCGGCCCGCACCGCCGGCAGGCGCTCCCGGCACTGAGCCGTCGTCAGCAGTTGAGAAGCATAGCCCAGGGCCCGGTAGTGGGCGTGCTTCTCCTCCAGCACCTGCATCTCCTGCGGCGAAGAGGCCAGGTACACCGAGCCGTTCGGGCGAATGGAGATGTCGCACTCTGCCTGAATGGCCTTGTAGGTATCCTGGGTCACGCGGGCGTAGTCGAACCATTCGCCCTCGGCCATGCCCGAGGGGATAATCTGCCCGAAGTTGCGCACCGTGGCCTCCATTGGCCGGGCGTCTTTCTCCAGCAGCAGCACGCGCAGGCCGCGCTGTAGCGCAAAGTAGGCGTGAAAAGCGCCCAGGGCACCGGCACCCACCACAATCAAATCATACGTATTTTCCATGGCGCTTCAACAAATTGAGTGGTCGGCGCAAACGTAGCACTAGTTGACTAATGTGAAACTAAACAACCTGTTATCACTTGGTTATTTTTATAGAACAGCTGGCCTGTTCAGGAGCCAGCCGGAGCCGGGCGCTGCCGGCCAACCGCCGGGTTTGCCCTGGTCCGGTACGAATTCGAAAAAGCGGCTATCTCAATCGGTGTGGCGCATCAAATAAACCTTGAGAACCCGGACGGTTTCGGCGGTTGAGTTGCGAACGGAATGCGCCAGCAGGCCGTCGAAGTACAGGGTGTCGCCCGTGGTCAGCCGGACTTCGTCGTCCTTGAAGCCGTACTGCACCGTACCCGCCAGCACGTGCACCAGCTCCAGGGCATTGGTAGACAAGGGCTTGCGGTAAGTATCGGGAAGGATATGCACTTCGTTGACGCGCAGGCTGTAGTTGAGCAGGTCCTGCGACAGCAGGTATTTATAAATTAGTCCCTTGGAATCGTCCCGGGTTTCCGGGCGGCCTTCGTCGGCGCGCACCAGCAGGTAGGGGGCCGCCGTTTCGCCGTTGATGTTCTTGACCAGCACCGACACGTCGACTTCCAGCGAATTGGCGATTTCGATGAGCACCGACAGGGAGGGCACGGTCCGGAAGTTCTCAATCTTGGACAGCAGGCCGGCCGATAGGCCGCTGCGCTTCGCCAGCTCGCGCAAACTCATTTTTTGGGCTTTGCGCAGTTCCAGAATGCGCAGGCCAATCAAACTCAACTTATCGTGCTTCATCGGGGAAAATTTCAGAGCGGAAAAGGTAACACAAATACGATAATAGCAGCAACGCTGGACCGCCCAAATCCGTAAATTTGTTTCATATTTGTCAACAGTATTACTAATGCGTATGAACCCGTTGGAACTTGTGGTTTTGGACATGGCCGGCACCACGGTCCGTGACCGGCACGAAGTGGAAGCCTGCTTTGCCCAGGCGGCCACGGCCACCGGCCTGCACGCTTCGGCCGAGCGCATTCTGGCCGTGCAGGGCATGGCCAAGCGCCACGTATTTGAGCTGCTGTGGCGGGAGCAGCTGGGGCCCAACGCCGCCGTACGGTCACAAGTGGAGCATTCTTACCAAGTATTTCGGGAAATTCTAGAGGCTTATTATCGTACCCAGCAAGTAGTGCCAACGGAGGGCTGCCTGGAGCTGTTTGCGTTGCTCAAAAGCCAGGGCATCCGCATTGCCCTGACCACGGGCTTCTACCGCGAAGTGACCGACCTGATTCTGGGCCGCCTGGGCTGGGATGCGGGCCTGGACGCCCAGCGCCGGGGCAACGCGCATTCCCTGGTTGACCTGTCCATTGCCAGCGACGAAGTGGCCGAGGGCCGGCCCGCCCCGCTCATGATTCAGCGGGCCATGCGCACCTTCGGCATCACCGACCCGCGCCGGGTATACAACGTAGGCGACACCCCCTCGGACCTGGAATCGGGACGGCGCGCCGGCTGCGCCCGCAGCCTGGGCCTCACCAACGGCACCCATACCCGCCAGCAGCTGGCCCGGTGCCCCAACGACGGGCTGTATTCGTCCCTGGCCGAACTCACCCGCGAGCTCCAGCAGCAGCTGGTTGCCGTCCACTAAGGCGGCTATGCAGACAAGTTGGTTAGGCTGAATTCCTGCATCGGTTGCCGGGCGTTATTGCCCGGGCGGTGCGAGGCGGCTGCCCGGCGGCATTACCCAACGGTTGACGGTGTTGTGCTCGCCTTCCAACACGATTTTGTAGAAAGCCGAGGGCACTTTGGCAAGGCTTACTTCGATGCTCTGCCGGGCTAGGGGCACGGTGCCCAGCAGCAAATACGAGTCGGTACCTCCGTCCTTGAAGTGGTTGGTGGTCGTGAGCCAGACCCTGACCTTTTCCGGCTTGCCCGCCCCAAGCGCCGTCCAGCGGATGCGCAGGCTGTCGCCGGCGAGCTGCACGCGCGGCGCGGCCAATGACACGGGGCCCAGCAGCGGCACCCCGTCGAGCTCGCGGCTGGTGGCCGCGGGCAGCGCGAGTCCCATAAAGCGGGCCACGGTGGGCAGAATATCCACGATGCCAGGCTGTATGCGGTGGGCGTAGGCATTGGTGGCGGGCTGGTTGAGCACCAGCCAGGTCGTGCGCTCCCGCTCCGACTGCCCGCCGTGGCCCTTACCCGTTTGGGCGTCGCGGCCGTGGTCGGTGGTCAGGACCAGCAGCCAGTCCTCCGGGTAGTTTTTCGTGCGGAAAGCGAGGGCATCCCGGATTTTACCCACCTGCTCGTCCGCGTAGGCCACGGCCTGCAGCTGCTGCGGGCTGTCGCCGTAGCGGTGGCCCACGTCGTCGGGGTGCTCCAGGTAAATCCACGACAAATCGGGGCCGTTGGTCCGGAGGCAGGTGGCCGCTTCGCGGATGACCCGCTCGTCGATGGCGTGGGTATACAGGCTCTGCTTGTCGTGCGGGTACGCCACCGTGTCCAGCTCGTAGCCGTCGAATTTGTAGTCCACGCCCAGGTTGCCGGTGGCGGGCAAGCCTTCGCCCACGAGCTTGGTGCGGTTGTCGAGCCAGGTCGAGAAGATGGCGATTTTTTTGTTCGGCTGCTGGTCTTTCAGCAGCCGAAAAATGGTCTTGTACTGGTAGTTGGGGGCTTTAATAGCGTTGTCCCACACGTTGTGCTTGTAGCCCCAGGTGCCGGTGAGCAGGTTGTTGTAGCCGGGCGCGGAGATGGTAGGCGTTTCGGTGTAGGTGCCCGGCTCGCCGCCCACGTGGGCCCGCAGGTAGGTGCCGGCTGCAATCAGCTGCCGGATATTGGGGGTGGGCGCTTTTTCGAGGACATCGGCCGGAATGCCGTCGACGATGATGAACACCACTTTGCGGGTAAGCGGCTGGGCCGGAGCCGGCGCGGCACCAAGCAGGCTCAGCAGCAGGAAACCGTATTTTTTCATGAGGCGCGGGTCGTTACTTGGCCTTCGCCTTCTGCTGGCGGTAGTGGTCGGCCCGCTCCCGGTCTTCGTCGTCCATGTCGGGGCCTTTTTCCACCTTGCGCCAGTCTATCGTGCGGTCGTAACGCTTCATGGCCAGTTGGGGGTCGAATATTCGAAGGTCGCTGCGCTCCAGGGTATAGGGCCGGAAGTCGGGCTTACTAGTGAAAAAGTCCTGCAAAAGGCTGCCCGTGGCATCGTACTGGTTCACGTAGGGCACGCCCAGAACGTTGTAGATGGTTTTGAGCACGGCCCCGAAATTGGCGTGGGTGTGGCTCACGTAGCCCTTTTTCACGTAGGGTCCCGCCAGCAGCAGCAGCGAGCGGTGCGCGTCGACGTGGTCGACGCCGCCCTGGGGGTCGTCTTCGGTGACGACGACCAGCATGTTTTTCCAGTAGGGCGTGCGCGACAGAAAGTGCAGCATCCGGCCCAGGGCCAGGTCGTTGTCGGCCATGTACGACTGCGGGTAGGGGTAGCCGTCGGCGGGCCGCACGTCGGCCCCGTGGTCGTTGGGCAGCTGAATGGTGACGAGCGCCGGCATTTTTTCCTGGCCCTTCAGCCACTTGCTGGTAAACTCGCGCTCGAACTGCATCGCCCGGAACTGGTCGGGGATGTTGGTGTTGAAACCCGCGTAGTCGCGGCTGGTGCGGGTGAATAAGGCTTTCTGCATGGGCACCATCACCAGGTGGCCCGAGCCGGTGGCCGTGTCGGTCCAGGCCTCGCGGTTGTGGGCGGTTTCGTTGCCCTGCCCAAAGTTGTAGAACCCGACGTGCCGCCGCGCCAGGGCCTCCCACAGCCCGCCGATTTCGGCGTAGTCCTCGGGGTCCATGCTGCCCGTGGAGCCGGGGAAGCGCCGGCCGGGCGCGGGAGAAAAAAGCCGGGCCGTTTTGCTGACGTTGGAATTGGCCTCGACCCACTCGTTGGGAATGACGCCCAGCATCCAGTGGTGCCCGTGAATGGAGGCGTCGGAGTCGCAGTAGTAGTTATCGGAAAACGCGAATTGCTGCGCCACTTTGCGGTGGTTGGGGGCCACCCGCAGGCCCGGAAACTGGCCGCGCTGCCCGGCCGGCAGGGTGTATGCGCAGTTCACCCCCAGCCGGGCCAGGGTGCTGTCGCCGCGTCCGTTTTTGAGCTGGCCCAGCACCTCGTCGTAAGTCCGGTTCTCCTTGGTGATGTAGACGATGTACTTGATGGGCGTGGGCGTGCGGCCCGGCAGGGCGGGCAACGGGTTGGGTGCGGTTCGGGAAGCAGCGTTAGCCGCCGCTTTGGCCGGGGCCGGCAGCGGAGTTTCCACGAACGTATTAGCGAGCACCTGCTTGGTGTAGGCGGCCAGCCGGGCGGCGTCGGGCACGGGCACTTTCTGGAAGCTGCCCAGCTGAATGTCGCCGATGTACGTGCCCTGCGGCGGGGCCACGAAGCCCGCCCCGCCGTTGGGCCCCGCGCCCAGGCCCCGGCACGAGGTGATGTAAAGCGACTTTTCATTTGCCGACAGGCGCACCCGCGCCGGGCCCCAGCCGGTCGGAATCAGGCCCCGCGTGGTGCGGGTGGCCACATCGATAACGGCCACGGCGTTGAAGCCCAGCAGGGCCACGTACAGGATTTTTTCGTCCTGGCTCAGGCATAGGCCGAAGGGCAGCAGGCCCCGGTACTTGTCCAGGCGGGCATCTACTTTGATGGGAATATCGCCCAGCAGCCGGTGGTTGCGGTAGTCGATGACGGTGATGTTGTCGTTGGTAGCGTTGGTGACGTAGGCGAACTGCCGGCCCACGGCCAGGGAGTTGGGGCTGGCCCCGCCCACCACTTCGGCTTCCTCAATCATTTCGCCCACTTGGTGGCCGGTTTTGAACTTGTCCAGCACCCGGTTGGTGGCCAAATCCACGGTGAAAACGCTCATGGCGTCGGGGGCGTTGGGGCTGCCCACGCCGGGGATTTTGCGTCCCTCCACCGTGGTGCCGCCGATGGATTCGGGCGTGTTGTTGCCGTAGGGGTGGTGCGAAATCATGAGGGAATCGGTGTTTTTAGCGGTAGCGCCGGCAATCAGCGGATAGGAATACATGCCTACGTTGGCCACGAAAGCCGTCTGGTGGTCGGGGCTCATGGCCAGGCCGAAAGGCTGGCGGCCCACCGGAATCGAGGCCGTGATTTTGCCAGTGTTCAGGTCCAGGCGCACCAGGCGGAAGTTGCCCCGGTCCAGGGCCAGCAGCTCGTGGCCGGCCTCGTTTACCACCAGGTCCGCCGTGAAGCTGTCCACGTACTGCTGCCCGCCAAAGGGCCCGTCCAGGGAGATGGAATCCAGGCGCTGAAAGGTAGCCGGGTCGTAGACGAGCACCGCGCCGTTATCGCCGCCGCTCAGGTACACTTTTTTGGAATCGGCGGAAAAAGCCACCCCCAGAAAAGAGCCTTTGGAAAACGGCGACGCGATTTTCTTGTCGTAGCTCGGCACGCGCACGGCAGCCAGCGAGGCCAGGTCGAGGCGGGTGAACGCCCCGTTGTGCAGCGTCACGGCCGTGCGGCCATCGGGCGCAAGGGCCAGCCCGAACGGGTCGTGGGTGATGCGCACCAGCTGCCCGGCCGGCGTCACGTAGCGGCCGCTGGGCAGCACCGAAGTCCCGGTTTCATTGATGCGGCAGAACTCCCGGCTGCCCGGCACCTGGAGGATGGTGGCCGGCTGGGCCGTGGCACCAACCCCGGCACCCAAAATAAAAAGTAGCGAGTACAGAAAAGGGCGCATAGCTCAGAAAGGACGAATAGCTCGAAAAACAAGAAAGACGGGGAGTTTGGTCCCCGTCTTTCTACTGCGGCAAATTGGAAGTCGGAGGAGAAATAAGACGCCTATTTCAGCCCGTATATCATCCCGTTGATGTCGTCGTTGCCGCCAAACTGGCTTTGCAGGGCCGTTTGGTAGTTGGCCGAGTTGGCCGTGCGCTCCGAAACCGGGTATTGGAAGCGGAGCGCGATGCGGCCGCCGTTGCCGGTGCCGGGCCCGGTGGTAAAGGTCGGCACGCCCGTGCGGCGGTAGTTATAATACGCCTCTAGGCCCGAATGCCGGAACAGGGCCAGGTATTTCTGCTGCAAAATCTGGGTCAGGCCCGTGCTGCCGGCCGCGTACTGCACCGCGGGCTGGGCGTAGTAGGCCGTGAAATCAACCGGAATCTGGTACGTGTCGTAGTTGGAAGCCGCCTTCACATCAGTGGAGCCGGGCCGGTAAAATGACGCCGTCAGGGTCCCGCTGGCCGGGATGCCGTAAAACTGCATCGAGGCCTGGATGCCGGCCTTGTAGTACGTTTCGGCGTTGCCCGCCAGCCAGCCCCGGTTGATGCCCTCGGCGATGTTCAGGCTGAGCTCGGGGTAGCCAATCTGGATGCTGGGTTCGCCAATGAGCGTGGAGAAGTAGCGCTGACGGTTCAGAAACGAATATTTCTGCTGCCCGGCATTATTATACATCACGCCCAGGTCGAGGCCGGGGTCGGCCCCCACGAAGGAAGCAAAATCGGTGGCGCTCTGTTTCTTGACGTCCACCAGGTCGCGAGCCGGCTCACTGGTCACAAATACGCGCGGGTCGCGCAGCCGGGTGAGCAGGCCCACGTAGGTGGCCGACATGTTCTTGCGCGAGCCGTCCTGGCCGAAATTGCGGTAGTTGTTGGGGTAGAAATTGTTGGTCTTCTCCACGTACACGTACTGCATGTTGTCGGCGTTGCTGGTCATGAGCGGGTACTTGGTGGGGTTGCCCACGACGGCCGCGAACTGCCCGGCCACGTTCAGCTCCGCGTCGCCATTCTTCTTGCTCAAATTCAGCAGCAGGCGCACGCGCAAGGTGTTCACCACCTTCTGCCACTTCTTCAGGTCGCCGTTGAAGTAGATGTCGTTTTCCAGGCCGGGCGAACCGCTGGCGATGAGCGTGGTCAGGTCGGCGTTGGCGCTCTCCAGCCACTTGAAGGCCTGCACGAACACCGCCTTCTGCGAGTCGTAGGCGGGGGTCAGCCCGCTGAGCCCTTGCAGGGCCTGCGCCTGCGGAATGTCGCCCATCTCCAGGCTCATCCGGGTGTAGAGGTAGGCCCGGAAGAAGTTGCCCAGGGCCTCGTACGGGTTCACCGCCGGCGAGCCCGCCGTTAGGGCCTGCTGCTCCATCAGGCCCACATTTTTGAGGGTGGTGTAGTACACGGTTCCGCTGCCAAAGTCGTAGCGGTTGTTGCCGTAGTAGTCGTAGTTGTTGATGTAGTACTGGTTCCAGGCTTCGTAGTCGCCATTGGGGGCCTCAAAGGCATCGTTCAGAATGCCGTTGAAGAGCAGCGAGGCCGGCACGCTGTTGGGCTTGTTCTCATTGACGGTCAACTCGTCGAGGGTCTTGTTGCAACCGGTGGTGGCCAGGGCCAGCAACACCGGCAACGCCCACGTTTTAAGGATATTTTTCATCGAAGTGAGGAGCTTTGAGGCTTAAAAAGTGGCGTTCAGGTTCAGGCCGTAGCTGCGCACCGTGGGCGACTGCAGGCCCGTCACGCTAATGGCGGAGTTGTACTGGTCCAGGTCCACGTCTTTGAAACGCTTGTCGCCGTAGAAGTACAGCAGGTTGCGGCCCACCAGCGACACCGACACCCGCTGAATAAAGCTGCCTTCCAGCAGGGCGCGGGGCAGGTCGTAGCCGAGGGTGACCTCCCGCAGCTTGCCGAAGGTCTTGCTCATCAGGTTGGATTCCTGGACGCCGTAATACTTACTGACGTAGTCCTGCACGAATACCGCCGTGGTGTTGGGGGCATACTGGAGCTCGCCAGCGTTTAGAATCTCGCCGGTTTTGGAATCGTAGTTAATCTTGACGCCGTTGGAAACCACCACCCCTTCGCCCACGAACGAGCCGGTGTAGCCGGCCACGCCGTAGTTCTGCCAGTCCTTGTAGCGGGCATCGCCCAGGGCCCCCTCGGCCGTGAGGCTGTTGCGGCCGCCGCGCATGGTTTTGTTGAACATGTAGTCGGTGGTGTACCCGCCCACGGCCCCGTCGAACTGGAAGCCCAGGCTCAGCGACTTGTAGTGAAACTTGTTGTAGATGCTCCAGTTGTAGTCCGAATTCAGGTTGCCCAGAAACTGCCGCACCGGGTTGATGAGGGGCTTACCAGCCGCGTCGTTGATAATCTTGCCGTCGGGGGTTTTCACGAAGGCCGAGCCGTAGAACTTGTCGGTCCGGTCGCCCTTCTGGAAGAAGGTCTGGTACACATCCTGGCCCGCGGGCAGCTCGTCGAACACCTCTTTGTAGGTGGACCAGTTCACCAGCACATCCCAGCCAAAGCCGTTCGGGTTCTGAAAGGGCGAGCCGCTGAGGCTGGCCTCGTAGCCAGTTTTGCGGGTTTTCAGCGCGTTGAGGTACTCTGTGGTGTAACCCGAGGCCAGGGAAATGGGGTTGGCCAGCACCCGGGGGCCGTCGATGTACTGAAAAGCGGTGGCACTCAGGCCCAGGCGGTTGCCCAGGAACTTGATATCAAACCCCTCTTCGTAGTTTACCCGGGTGGTGGTTTTCAGGTTGTTGGCCAGCAGGTTGTTGGTGCCGTAGCCCGCCGTCTGGTTGTTGTAGGGCTTGCTGGTCGAATAAAACGACTGGAGTGAATAGTCGGGGCCGTTGTAGGGCGAGGCGTAGGTGTTGCCGTAGCCGAGCGGATTAGTGAAGAGCGAGTTGCCGGTGCCGCCGCCAAAGGTGGTGATGGAGTTGAACGGGGCCGGCCCGATGGTGGGCGAAGTGGCGTCGGCCCGGACGTTGGCGTAGGAGCCGCGCAGCTTCAGGAAGGGAATCGCACCGGGCATCGTCACGTAATCGGATACTACCGTGGCCAGCGACAAGCTTGGGTAATAATAGGTGGTCGGGGTCTGGAAGGCCGACGAACGGTCCACGCGGCCGGTGGTCGAAACGGTGGCGAACTTGCCCAGTTGGGCGTCGAGTGAGTAATAGGCGCTCAGCACCCGCATCTGGGAGTTGAAGCTGGTGGACTGCACCGGGTTCTGCGAGTTGCTGAAGGCATATACCTCCGGCACGTTCAGGTAGTCGGTCGAGGTCCAGTTCGAGTTGTAGGTGAAGTTGCGCACGTTGCCGCCCACCAAGCCGCTCAGGTTCAGGAAGCTGCCCACGTTGTAGTTGTAGTTCAGGAAGCCTTCGGCATTGTTGTCGAACAGGTTGCGGCGGTCTTCGCGGTAGTCGCCCAGGTTGCCTTCGCGGCCGTACGGGTGGGCCGAGTAGGGCATTTTCTCGGTGCGCAGCAGGTTGTAGGTGCTGATTTGGGTGCGCAGCGTGGCGCTGAGGTGCTCGTCGATTTTGTAGTTGCCGGTCAGGTAGGCGTAGATGTCGTTCTTGTAGTGGCCGCGGGTCCATTTTTCCACCATCAACCAGGGGTTGTGGTAGCGCTGGTACTCGGCAAACACTGATTGCACCCCCACCTTGCCCGGCTGCCAGATACCGCGGATGTCGGGCGCGTTCACGTCCCAGTCAGCCCCGGTCCACACCGACGAGCTGTAGATGAGGCTGTTGGGGCCGTAGTCCACGTCCGGAAAGTTGTCGGTGAACTGGCGGTTGAAGTTCACGTTGGCCTCAATCCGCACGCGGGAAGTCGGGTTGAAAGCTCCGTACAGGTTGAAGTTGACGATGTTCAGGCCGTTGTTGGGGATGTAGCTGTTCTGCTTTTGCTGCGACACCGAAAAGCGGGTGGTATAGTTGTCGCCGTTGGCGCTGAGCGCCAGGTTGTTGTTGGTTTGGAAGCCCGTGCGCAGGAAGTGCTG
>JBBQSQ010000162.1:0-10449 GCA_038213745.1 Cytophagales bacterium | reverse complement strand
CAAGGGCAGCGCGTGGCCTTTGTGGGCATCAACGGCACCGGCAAAACCACGCTCATGCGCGTGCTGGCCGGCCTCGAAACCCCCGATACCGGCCTGGTGAGCTCCCGCAAGGGCATCCGCGTCACCTACCTGGGCCAGAACCCCGTGTTCGACGAAAGCCTGAGCGTGGAAGAAGTCCTCTTCGCCAGCCAGAACGACACGCTCAAGGCCATCCAGGAGTACGAGCACGTCGTGAACGACCCCGACCATAAGTCCGACGACCTGCAGCGCGTGCTCGAACGCATGGACGCCCTCAACGCCTGGGACTACGAAGCCCAGGTGCAGCAGATTCTGGGCAAGCTCGGCATCCTCGGCGAGCTGCTCACCCGCAACGTGAGCCAGCTCTCGGGCGGGCAGCGCAAGCGCGTGGCCCTGGCCCGCGTCCTCATCGAAGAGCCCGACGTGCTGCTCCTCGATGAGCCCACCAACCACCTCGACCTGGCCACCATCGAGTGGCTCGAAAACCGCCTGAACTCGCCCAGCCTCACCCTGCTGATGGTGACCCACGACCGGTACTTTCTGGACAAGGTGGCCAATGAAATCGTGGAGCTCGACAAGGGCCAGATGTACCGCTACCAGGGCAACTACGCCTATTTCGTGGAGAAAAAGGCCGACCGCGAAATGCGCGAAACCGTGGAAGTGGAGAAGGCCCGCCAACTCTTCAAAAAGGAGCTCGACTGGATGCGCCGCATGCCCCAGGCCCGCGGCACCAAGCAAAAAGCCCGCATCGACGCCTTCTACGTCACCAAGGAAAAGGCCAGCACCAACCTCAACACCCAGCAGATTGAGCTGAGCGTGAAAACCACCCGCCAGGGCGGCAAAATCATCGAAGCCCACCACCTCACCAAGAAATTCGGCGACCTCACCGTGCTCGACGATTTCAACTACGTGTTCAAGAAAAAGGACCGGATTGGCCTCGTCGGCCCCAACGGCGTGGGCAAATCCACGCTCATGAACATGCTCACGGGCAAGCTTCAGGCCGACAGCGGCACCATCGAGGTGGGCACTAATACCGTGTTTGGCTACTACACCCAGACCGAGCTGGAATTCGACCCCACCCAGCGCGTCATCGACATCGTGAAGGAAGTGGCCGAAGTGGTGGAACTCGCCAACGGTGACGTGCTCACCGCCAGCCAGTTCCTCAACCTGTTCCTGTTCCCGCCCGCCCAGCAATACACACTTGTCAGCAAGCTGAGCGGCGGCGAAAAGCGCCGCCTGCAATTGCTGCGCGTGCTCATCAAAAACCCCAACTTCCTCATTCTCGACGAGCCCACCAACGACCTAGACCTGGGCACGCTCAACATCCTGGAAGACTTCCTGATGCACTTCACCGGCTGCCTGCTCATCGTCAGCCACGACCGGTACTTCCTCGACCACCTCGCCGAGCACCTCTTCGTGCTGGAGCCCGGCGGGGCCATCCTCAACTTCCCCGGCAACTACACCGACTACCGCGACTACCTCGAAGAGCGCGAAACCGAAGCCGCCCTCATCGAAGAAGAAAAGGCTGCCAAAGCCGCCCGCGCCGCCGCCAAGCTCATCGCCCCGGTAGCCGTGAGCACCGCAGTAGCCCCCACCCCCGCCAAGCGCCGCGCCACCTTCGCCGAGAAGAAGGAGTACGAGCAACTCGAAAAAGCCATGGCGACTTTGGAAGCTGAGAAGGAGGAAATCACCGCTAAGCTGAACGGCGGTGCTGGCTCGCCGCAGGACTTTGCCGCCTGGGGTGCCCGCTTGCAGGCGTTAGAAAAAGAAGTTAGTGAGAAGGAAGAACGGTGGCTGGAATTAGCGGAGTTGGGATAAGCGACTTCTTAATCAGCTTGAAAAAAACGGGCCGCTGCGATTATTTCGCAGCGGCCCGTTTGCATCCTGGTGCGAAGATATCCTTCCATTCGCTGGCTTCGACTTCCACCTTAACCATAACGGTGTTCCGGCGCGAGCTGCTGGATTGCGGGAACAGGAACCATCCCTTTTCCGGGGAACAGGCCCACATGCTGCTGTCTTTGAAACCAAACGCGGGGCGCATAATCTGGCCAGAAGGCGCGTACTTATTTAAGTCTGGCTGGGATATTTGCTCGGCTGACTGTCGAAAATCCAGCACAAGACTGACGATTTAATAGAGGGCTTCTGCCAGGACGCCGCCGCCTAGCCGGTTGCAGTTGCACGGCACTAAAAAAATTATTCCGCTTGCAGCATCAGCCCTTCGGGCAGTTGAAAATCCGTTGCCGCATCACCGCCAAACGCCCACACTCGGCGTACTGCGGCCAGCGGCACCGGCCCGAATACGTGCGCAAAATGCTGCTGCCGGCTGGCTACCCATTCCCGCTCCACTCGCACGCCCGCGGCGGCCAGCGCGGCCTCGTCCCATTCCAGCAAAACTAAATCGGCCCGCCCGGCATAGTACCGGCGGGCCGTTTCGAGCACCTGGTGACGCTCCGAGGCATGGATGAAGCCCTCAGCGGCGAGGTCGGGGCTGGCAAAAAAGCCGGTTTGCTGGGCGTGCTGCCAGTCGGCGGGCTCGGCGAGGCGGTAGAGCACTGCGTTTAATGAGGAATGAGGAGAATGAGGGATGAGGGATGAGGAATTGAGATAAGAGAAACTGCCGGAGCAATTCCTCATTCTTCATTCTTCATTCTCAATTAAGCCGCAGGCGTTAAGCTTTCCACAGCTCCTGCTGCACCTGCTTGCCCACGGTGAGCATGATGCGCACAGGATTCGGAATCAGCGTGATGCGGGCTTCTTTGCCGGGGTATTTCTCCGAATCAACCCAGACGCCTTCTTTGGGTGAGGGCGTGGAGCCGGGGTTGCTGGGCAGGTAGGCGGTGGGCAGCAGCACGTCGGTGTCGGATTTCAGGTCGGTGTGCACCTTATCGAGCGCCGTTTCGAGGAAGTCGCCGTACTCGTCGTTGAAGTCGTCTTCGAGGTCGTGCAGGGCTTCTTCCACGTCGTCGTAGCGGGCGTCGTCGTACTTGAGGGTGTGCAATTCGGCTTTTTTCTCAATCAGGGCCACGAGGGCGCGGTTCAGTTCTTCGGTATCCATGGGGCGCTAAGGCAGATGATTGGGCACAAAAATGGGAATGAATTGCCAAACAACCGCTGCCTGCGCCTTTTGCCTGGCCCGGCAAACGCCAAATTCAGGTAGAAACCAGTGGAAGCCGTATTTTTACTCCAGTATTCCCACCCCAAATTTCCCTTTCCCACCCATGCAAACCATGACTTCGCCCGAGGTGCTGGCCCAGCCCGCCCAAGACTTTCTCCCGCTAAAGGGCACCGACTACGTCGAATTCTACGTCGGCAACGCCAAGCAATCGGCCTACTACTACCAGGCGGCCTTCGGCTACGAGCTGGTGGCCTACGCCGGCCCCGAAACGGGATTGCGCGACCGCGCCAGTTACGTGCTCCAGCAGGGCAAAATTCGCCTGGTGCTCACCACGTCCCTCCTGCCTGATTCGGAAATCACGAAGCACGTGGCCCAGCACGGCGACGGCGTGAAGGTGATGGCCCTGTGGGTGGACGACGCCCGCCAGTCGTACGAGGAAACCACCAAGCGCGGGGCCAAGTCGGCATTCGAGCCCTATACCATTGAGGATGAGCACGGTTCAGTGACGCTTTCGGGCATTTACACGTACGGCGAAAGCATCCACACCTTCGTGGACCGCACCAACTACAGCGGGCCGTTTTTGCCCGGCTACGTGGCCAAGCGCAGCACCGTACCGCAGGGCGCGCCGGTGGGCCTGCTGCACGTCGACCATTGCGTGGGCAACGTGGGCTGGGGCGAAATGAACCAGTGGGTGAAGTTTTACGAAGACGTGCTGGGCTTTAAGTTGCTGCTCACCTTCGATGACGACGACATCAGCACCGAGTATTCGGCCCTGATGAGCAAGGTGGTTTCCAACGGCAACGGTTACGTGAAATTCCCCATCAACGAGCCCGCCGAAGGCAAGAAAAAGTCGCAGATTGAAGAATATCTCGACTACTACCACTCGCCCGGCGTGCAGCACATTGCCATCGCCACCAACGACATTCGCGCCACCGTAACGGAACTGCGCCGCCGCGGCGTGGAGTTCCTGTCCGTGCCCGGCACCTACTACGAAAACTTGCTGGAGCGCATCGGTGCCATCGACGAGGACCTGGAATCGCTGCAAGCCCTGAACCTGCTCGTCGACCGCGACGAGGAAGGGTACTTGCTCCAGATTTTCACCAAGCCGGTAGAAGACCGTCCCACGGTATTCTACGAAATCATTCAGCGCAAAGGGGCCAAGAGCTTCGGCAAGGGCAATTTCAAGGCCCTATTTGAGAGCATTGAGCGCGAGCAGGCCTTGCGCGGGAATTTGTAGTCCGGCCGTGTAAGCTGGTGGCTGACGCCTGAACGTCACGCGGAGCCCGCCGAAGCATCGCTACCACGCAAGTAATTAGTTACTATTGTGGTAGCAATGCTGCGGCGGGCTCCGCGTGACGTTCTTTTTTCTCACCATGCTAAAAACAGCCGCTTTCCTGTTGCTTTTGCTGCTGGTTTTGCCGGCTGCTCCGGTTCGCGCCCAGCGCGGCTGTACGGACCCGCGGGCCACGAATTTCAACCCCGCGGCCACCGTCAACGACGGCTCCTGCCAGTACGCCACTACCAGCACCACACTGGTTACCAAGGCCACGCTCGGCGGGGCCGTGCCCGAGAGCTCGGGGCTGCAACTCACCAGCCAGGGCCTGTGGACGTTCAACGACAGCGGTAATTTACCGGTCCTGTTCAAGATTGATTCAACCACCGGAAATGTGCTTCAGCAGGTCACCGTCACGAATTTCGGTAACGTGGATTGGGAAGACATTGCCGCCGATGCCCAGTACCTCTACATCGGCGACTTTGGGAATAACAACGGCGACCGGCGCGATTTGCGGGTGTTGCGGGTGCTGAAATCCGCCATTGGTCCCTCGCCCAGCGAGTCGGTTACGGCGCAGGAAATTGCGTTCAGCTACCCCGACCAGACGAATTTTAACCCGGGCACCAATAACCACAACTTCGACTGCGAAGCTTTTTTTTACGCCAACGACTCGCTGCACCTTTTCACAAAAAACTGGGCCGACCTGCGCACCAAGTATTACACCATTCCGGCGCAGCCGGGGCCGCAAGTAGCCCACCTCAAAGGCAGCTTTAATGTAAATGGCCTTATCACGGCCGCCGACCTCAATGCCGGCGGAACGGGGGCGGGCCTGCTGGGCTACACCAGCAGCACCGGGGCCACGTTTCTGTGGCTGCTTTCGGACTTCCGAAACGGCCAGTTTTTGCAGGGCCATAAGCGCCGCATCGAGTTGCCCAATGCCTTGTTTATCGGCCAAGCCGAAGGCCTGTGTTTCGTAGACCGCTACCGCGTACTGCTCTCCAATGAGCGGCTGGCAAATAGCCTAGCCACGGTGCCGCAACGGCTTTACGCGCTAAATACCAGCCGCTGGCTGGCCCCCAGCGTACCCACGGCCATGGCAGCGGCGGCGGCTAGTGGCTTCCGCGTGGCTCCCAACCCGGCCCGCCAAACCCTGCGCATCGAGCGGGTGGCGGGGCCGGCCGGCACCTGGTTTCTCACGCTGCTGGACGTGCACGGCCGGGCCGTGGCCACCGCCCGGCCACCCGCCACAAGCACCACGCACGAGTTGGATGTCGCCCACGTAGCGGCGGGTATTTACCTGCTCAAGATTGAATCAGCGACGGGTATATTCTCCCGAAAGGTAGAAATTCCGTAGTCCGAAGCAATTTGGCGCGTCCAATTTGGCACGCAACTTCCTGCCTGCTGTTTTTTCGGGCAAACCTCTTTCCTTTACGGCCGTTTCTGAGGCCACCGAAACCCTTTCATCCGCACCATGCCGCTCTCCCCTGAAATCCAAAACACCATCAACTCCTGGCTCACGCCCGAGTACGACGCCCACACCCAGCAGGCCATCCGCGACCTGCAAGCCAGCGGCCAGGATGAGGCCCTGACCGATGCCTTCTACCGCAGCCTGGAATTTGGCACTGGCGGCTTGCGCGGCATCATGGGGCCGGGCTCCAACCGCATGAACCGCTACACGCTGGGCATGGCCACGCAAGGCCTGTGCAACTACCTGCTCCGGAGCTTTCCGAACCAGGAAATCAAGGTTGCCATTGCCCACGACAGCCGGAACAACAGCCCGGAATTTGCCCAAATTGCGGCCGGCATTTTCTCGGCCAACGGCATCACGGTTTACCTCTTTGATGCGCTGCGGCCCACGCCGGAGCTGTCGTTCGCCATTCGGGAGCTGGGCTGCCAAAGCGGCTGTGTAATAACGGCTTCGCACAACCCCAAGGAGTACAACGGCTACAAAGTGTACTGGAACGATGGCTCGCAGGTAGTGGCCCCGCACGACACCAACATCATTGTGGAAGTCAACCAGATTACCAGCCCCAGCGAGGTAAAATTTGAGGCCGACCCGTCCAAAATCATTTCCATCGGAGCTGATATTGATGCGAAATATTTTGCCGCCGCCAAGCAGCTGAGCATCGACCCGGGCGCCATTCAGCGCCAGCACGATTTGAACATCGTGTACACGCCCATCCACGGCTCGGGCATCACGCTGGTGCCGGGTTTGCTGCGCGAGTTTGGCTTTACCAACGTGAACGTGGTGCAGGCCCAGGCCACGCCCGACGGCAATTTTCCCACCGTCCAGTCGCCCAATCCGGAGGAGAAAAGCGCCATGCAGCTGGCCCTCGACCAGGCCCAGGTCACCAATGCCGACATTGTGCTGGCCACCGACCCCGACGCCGACCGCGTGGGCGTGGGCGTGAAAAACGACCAGGGCGAGTGGGTGCTGCTCAACGGCAACCAGACGGCCGCCATGCTCACCAACTACCTGCTCTCGGCCCGGCACCGCGCCGGCCAGGCCACCCCGCAAGATTACATCGTCTACACCATCGTAACGAGCGAAATTCTGGGCGACATTGCCCGCCAGCACAACGTAAAGAGCTACCAGACGCTTACCGGCTTCAAGTACATCGCCGGCCTGATTCGTGATTTGGAAGGCCAGGAAACCTACATTGGCGGCGGCGAGGAAAGCTACGGCTTCCTCATCGGTGATTTTGTACGCGACAAGGACGCCATCTCGGCGTGCGCACTGGTGGCCGAAATGGCCGCCGTGGCCAAAGACCAAGGCCGCACGCTGTACCAGGAAATGGTGGCGATGTACGCCCATTACGGCCTCTACGTCGAAGACCTGATTTCGCTCACCAAAAAAGGCCAGCGCGGGGCCGAGGAAATTCAGGAAATGATGGCCGGCCTGCGCGCCAACCCGCCCGCCACCATTGCCGGCCTGAACGTGGTCGAAATCCGCGACTACAAGACCGGCAAAATCCACGACCTTACCACCGGCCAGACCACCGAAACCGGCCTGGAAAGCTCCAACGTGCTCCAGTTTCTCACCGAACACGGCAGCAAGATTTCGGCCCGCCCCAGCGGCACCGAGCCCAAAATCAAATTCTATTTCAGCGTGAAGCAACCGCTAAAATCGGCCGTGGATTATGACCTGGCCAACCGCCTGGGTCATGAGAAAATTAAGGCAATAATTGCGGATATGAAACTCGTGTAATGAAGGGGAAGAAATTGGTCAATCCGATTTTTTACGACGGCGTACTTCGCAGACCGTTTTTAGCGGAGCATTGGCATAAAGGCTTTGCAGCAGGTCTAGGGTTTTGGCTCCCATTTTTATGGGTAGTTTTAAGTATGGGCTTGCCCCTCAAAGCTGCCTTGATTGCAGCCACCATTATGAGTGCCGCCGTGTTTTTAGTAATAGCGGCTCATCGCCATGGATTTGCTCTGGATTATGAAAAAAGAAGATACCGAACTTACGTCTGGATAGCTGGCCTCAAAATCGGAACTTGGAACGCATCACCGGAAATTGTCCACGTCACGGTTAGGCCATACCTACGGCGGGAATATTCAGCAGCTACTCAAAAGCCAATTGACGCCGTTAATACTGGCTTCTATGCTACTGAACGAGGCTTCCAAGTTTTACTAGGTGTAAAAGGAAAACCGATTGGCATAACCGCTGCCGTGACTTCATCTGAAAAGGCTGTAGCAATTGCATCCAGACTTGGTGAAATTCTCAAGGTTCCTGTAAATATGGTGTCATAGACACGTAGTTAATTAACTACTTCTCGCGCCGCCGGGTGCCCAGCAGCAGCAAAATGAGCAGCAGAAACCCGGTGGCCCCCAGGCTCCACCACGTTATTTCGGGCACGCCGCGGCGGTAGGGCATGGCGGGCGAGTAGCGGCCCAGCAGCGTGAGGCCCGAAAATAGCAGCCCGCCCACGCTCAGCAGGGCCAGAATGGTGCGGCTCACCAGCTGGTCGGCCTTGCGCAGCAGCATCTGGTAGCCAACCAGCTCAATTTTCACCCGCAACTCGCCCTTGCTGATTTTGCGCACGATTTGGCGCACGTCGGCCGGCAGGGTTTGGAGCAAGGCCAGCAGTTGCGTGCCCGTGTATTCGGCTTCGCTCAGCAGGTTTTCCCGCGAGTATTGCTCCCGGACAATCTTGGCCCCGTAGGGCTGCACAAACTCGAAGGTATTGAAATTGGGGTGCAATACTTTGCCGATGCCCTCCAGAATCACCAGCGCCCGCAGGATGAGGAACACCGCGCCCGGCACCTGCAATTTGTAGTTGTAAATGACGGTTTGGAGCGCATCGGCTAAGTCGCTCATGCTCATCTCCTTCACGTCGAGGGTAGCAAAATCTTCAATCAGCTGGCTCAAATCGGCCTCAAAAGCCCGCATATCGGGGATTTCGGCCGTGAGGGCCAGCCGCCGGAAGTTGAGCGCCATGCTGCGCGGGTCTTGCCGCGCCATGCCGATAAAGACGCCCGCAAAGGCATATTTCTGTTGCTTGGTGAGGCGGCCCACCATGCCAAAGTCGATGAGCACCACCGTGCCATCGGGCCGCACCAGCACGTTGCCGGGGTGCGGGTCGGCGTGGAAAATCCCAAATTCAAAAATCTGGGTCAGGTAAATGTCCATGCCCGTTTCGGCCACCGTTTCGGGGCTCAATCCCCAGGCCAGCAGCTGCGGCTTGTCCGTGATTTTGCAGCCGCTCACGAACTCTATCACCAGAATGCGCGAGGTGCTCAGCTCCCGAAACGGTTTCGGAATGTAGAACGTGGTGTAGTGCTCGTACAGCTTGCGGAACTGCTCCATGGACCGGGCTTCGGCCGTGTAGTCCAGCTCCTTGCTCATGCTGCGCTCAAAGGCATCCACAATGTCCTGCGGGTTGGCCAGGCCCTGCTTTTGCAGGAAGCCGGCCGTAAGGCGCACCAGTTCGTGCAGCAGGGCCAGGTCGGAGCGCACCTTTTCGCGCACGCCGGGGCGCTGCACTTTCACCACCACTTCCTCGCCGGTCAGCAGCCGTGCCCGGTGCACCTGCCCAATGCTGGCCGAGCCCAGCGTCACATCGTCAAATTCGCTGAACACTTCCGAAATCGGCTGGCCCAACTCCTCTTCAATAATCTGGCGGGCCAGGGCCACCTCGAACGGCGGCACGTTGCTTTGCAGCTTCTCAAACTCGTCAATCAGGGCCTGGGGCAACAAGTCAGCCCGGTTGCTCATGGCCTGAGCCAGTTTGATGAACGTGGGCCCCAGTTCCTCAATTATCAGCCGCACCCGCTCCCAGCGCGTGGTTTCAAATACCTGCCGGTCGGCCCGCTGCCAGGTCAGGCGGCGCGCCTGGCTCACGAGGCGGCGCAGCGGCGTGGTCGTCACCACATCCTCGAAGCCGTAGCGCAGCAGCACCTCCGCCACTTGCCGGATGCGGTGGAGGTTAGAAATCGTGTTTTTGAACATAGACCGCAGGTTTACGGACCGCAGATTTACGCAGATTAATCTGATTTCGCAGATTTGGCCGGGCAGCAACGGTAAAGCTGCCGAACTCTGAACATTTTTTTACGCTGAAAACCCCGCTTGCTTTGAGCAAGCGGGGTTTTCACAGTGGAAACGCGCGTGGCTTAAGCGTTGCCTTCGGCTTTGGCGGCAGGGGCCGCGGCCGGCTTCTTGGCGGCGGGCTTTTTGGCAGCACCGGCCGTAGCGGCGGCCGATTTTTGGGCCGAACCCGCGGCGGTGCTCACTTTATCGGCGGCTTTTTTTACGGCACCGGCGGTTTTGCTGGTGGCGCTGCTGGCAGGCTTGGCGGCCGGTTTGGCGGCGGGCTTGGTGGCTGTTTTTTTGGCAGCGGGCTTGGCTTTGGTATTGCCGAGGCCCACGGTGCTTTTCACGCGTTCGGTCAGGCCCTGAAACTGCTTTTCGAGCTCGGCGCGCTTAGTTTCGCCGCTTTTCATCATCTCGTCCACAATTTTCTTGCCCTCGGCCTGAGTCATCTTGTTGTCCTTCACCAATTTCTCGATGGTGCTCTGAACCGACTTGCTGCCCTGGGCAATG
>JBBQSQ010000161.1:0-10476 GCA_038213745.1 Cytophagales bacterium | reverse complement strand
ACAATGGCCAGCGGCTTGGAAGTCTCCGAGCCGATGCCCGTGGAAATAGCGGCCGGCATCAGGCCGATGGTGGCCATGAGGGCCGTCATCACCACGGGGCGCACCCGCGAAATCACACCTTCGTTGATGCTGTGGTCGAGCGAGTGCTTTTTCACCAGGTTTTGCTTGAAGACGGAGATGAGAATTACGCCATTCTGAATGCAGATACCGAACAGCGCGATGAAGCCGATGCCGGCCGAAATCGAGAAGTTGGTGTGCGTGATGAGCAGCGCCGCGATGCCGCCGATGATGGCAAACGGCACGTTGAGCAGCACCAGCCCGGCATCCTTGAGGTTGCCAAACAGGATGAACAGGATGAAGAAGATGAGGCCCAACGAAATCGGCACCACCTGCGAGAGGCGCTGCTGGGCGCGGCGCTGGTTCTCGAAGTCGCCGGTCCAGCGCTGCTCGTAGCCCTTGGGCAGCTGCACGTGGCGGTTCACTTTTTCCTGCGCTTCCTTGATGGTCGAGCCCATGTCGCGGCCCCGGATGGAGAACTTCACGGCGGCGAAGCGGCGGTTGTCGTCGCGGTAAATCAGGCTGGGGCCCGTGACGGAGCCGATGGTGGCGATTTCCGTGAGCGGAATGGTTTTGCCCGATTGCGTGGGTACCATCAGGGTCGAGATTTCGGCCGGCGTCTGGCGAAACTGCGGCTCGTAGCGTACCCGGATGGGGAACTTGCGCTCGCCTTCGTAGAGCTGGGTGGCCTCCTTGCCACCCACCGCCATTTCGAGCACGGCCGCGGCATCCGACTTGCTCACGCCGTAGCTGGCCATGCGCTGCTCATCAAGGTCGACGTGAAACTCAGGCTGGCCGATGTTGCGCAGCACGCCCAGGTCGTCGATGCCCTTCACGGTTTTCAGCACCTCGTACACCTCGCGGGCCTTGGCTTCGAGCGTGGCCAAGTCGGTGCCGTAAATCTTCACCGCAATCGAGCCTTTCACGCCCGAGGCCGCTTCCTCCACGTTGTCGGTAATGGGCTGCGAGAAGTTGAAGTCAACGCCGGTAAACTTGTCCAGCTTCTCCTTCATGTGGTCGACCAGTGCCTCCCGATTGGCTTTGGATTTCATCTCCTTTTCCACTTCCGGCGTGTGCTTCAGCTGCACCAGAAACTCGTTGTTGTAGAAGCCCGTGGGGTCGGTGCCATCGTTCGGGCGGCCGGTCTGGCTCACCACGTCGCTCACTTCGGGGAAGCTGAGAAACACCCGCCGCATTTGGTTGCACAGCTCGTTAGAGGATTCCAGGCTGATGCTTAGGGGCAATTGCGCCCGCACGTAAATCGAGCCCTCGTTCAGCTCGGGCAAGAATTCCGAGCCCAGAAAGGAGAACGAGTACAGGCCCACGGCCGTAACTATGAAGGCGATAATCAGGCTAGCCGTTTTGCGGGCGTAGGTGAAAGCGAAGAAGCGCTGCGCACCCCGGTTCACGCTACGCACAAAGAAGTTGTCCTTCTCGCGCACGTCTTTTTTCAGCAGAATGCTCACCAGTACCGGCACCAGCGTGAGGGTGAAAATCAGGGCCCCCAGCAGAGCAAAGCCCAGCGTCCAGGCCAGCGGTGAGAACACCTTGCCTTCCACTTTCTCAAAGGAGAAAATCGGCAGCAAGGCCGTGATGATGATGGCTTTGGCGAAGAAAATCGACTTGCCCATTTCCCGGCCCGACTTCTTAATCAGGCCCAGCTTGGAGAGCTTGTTGAACCGCTCCATGCCCAGCTCATGCGCCCTGTGGTCGAGGGCCACAAAGAGTCCCTCCACCATCACCACCGCCCCGTCGATGATGATGCCGAAGTCAATGGCACCCATGCTCAGCAAATTGGCGCTCATGCCCCGCAGCCGCAGGCAAATGAAGGCAAAGAGCAGCGCCAGCGGAATAATCACCGACACGATAACCGTCGTGCGCCAGTCGGCCATGAACAGAAACACGATGAGTGTCACCAGCACGATGCCTTCCAGCAGGTTGTGAACCACCGTTTCCGTCGAGAAGTCAATCAGCTGCTGCCGGTCATAGAAGGTTTTCATCTTCACGTCGGGCGGCAGGATTTTCGCGTTCAGCTCGTCCACCTTATCGTGCAGGCGGGCAATGACTTCCGAAGGGTTTTCGCCCTTGCGCATCACCACAATGCCTTCCAGCTTGTCGTCCTCCAGGCCCCGGCCCACCTTGCCCAGGCGGGGCAGGGCGCTCTCCGTCACCTTAGCCACGTCGCGCACCAGAATGGGCACGCCGTTCACGTTTTTAATCACCGTATTAGTGATGTCCGAAATGTTGTTCAGCAGGCCGATGCCGCGCACCACGTAGTTCTGCTGGCCCTCGTTTATCACGTCGCCGCCCACGTTGATGTTGGAGCGCTGCACGGCGTTGTACAGGTCGAGCGGCGTGAGGCCGAAATCCTGCAGCTTGCCGGGGTTCACCGAAATTTCGTAGTCCTTCACCTCGCCGCCGAAGCTGTTCACGTCGGCCACGCCGGGCACGGCTTTCAGGTTACGCTCAATCACCCAATCCTGCAGCGTTTTGAGCTCGCGCACCGATTTCGTTTTGCTTTCCAGCGTGTAGCGGTAGATTTCGCCCGTCGGGCCGTAGGGCGGCTGCACGTCGGGCGTGATGCCGTCGGGCAGGTCCACCTCGCGCAGCAGGTTATTCACCTGCGGGCGGGCGAAGGCATCGTCCACGCCGTCATCGAAAATCACCTTCACCACCGACAAGCCGAACAGCGTAGTACTGCGCACCGAGGCCTTTTTCTGCACCGGGTTCAGGGCAATTTCGATGGGCACGGTCACGAACTTCTCCATCTCCTCGGCCGACCGGCCGGGCCACTGCGTGATGATGGTGATTTCGGTGTTCGTCACGTCCGGGAACGCCTCAATGGGCGTATTCCGGTAGCTCACCACGCCCATGATGACAACAACCATCGTCATGAGGAAGATGAAGCCTTTGTTCTTAAGCGAAAAGGCGATAATGCCTTGAATGAACTTGTTCACTTCTTTGAATTATGAGTTGTGAATTATGAGTTATGAGTTGGGCACGGCGCGGCCATTCCGACCAGCAAAAGCGGCGGTTTGGGGCTGAATCAGGAGCAGGAGTCGGCTGATTTAATTGGCCAATTCATAACTCATAATTCATATCTCATAATTTGATAATCAGTCGTTCAGCTCGTCGTACACGAGGAGCTGGTCCTTGGCAATCACCACGTCGCCGGGCTTCAGCCCGCTGGTGATGTAGCTGTAGTCGCCCACCGTTTTGCTGATGGTCACGGGGCGGGTCTCGACGTGGGTGCGGTCGCGGTACACCATCACGAAGTTGCGGTCCTTATCAAACACCACCGATTTGGCGGGCACGGCCAGGGCTTTGGCCCCCTCGGTGTTTTCCACCCGCACCTGGGCGTACATCTCGGGCTTGAGCAAGTACTGCGGGTTTTCGAGGCGCACCCGCACCTTCATTACCTTGCTGTCAGGGTCGAGCACGTTGAACACTTTGTCAATCTTGCCCCGGAAATGCTTGTCGGGGTAGGCCAGGGTGGTCACGTCGGCAGAGTAGCCCACTTTCACCTTTGAAATGTCGGCCTCAAACACGTTGGCCATAATCCAGACATCGTCCAGGTCGCTCACCGTGAACAGGTTGCTCACGTTGTCGTTGTTGAATTGCTCGTGTTCGGTGGCATTTTTCTCCGTGATGAAGCCCGCAATGGGGGCCCGCAGCTCGTACATGCCATCCTTGCCGATGCCGTACACGCTGAGCTGCTTCACGTTTTTGCCCACCGTGCCGCGGGCTTTGGTCACTTCGGCCCGGGCCAGCACCACGTCGCGCTCCGAGTTCAGGCCGGCCTTGTACATGTCCTCGGCCACGGCCAGGTTCTTGCGGGCAATGTCCAGGTCGGAAGTAGCCGCGGTCGTCTGGTTTTGCACGTCGGCAATCTCGCCCGATTTGATGACGGCCAAAAGCTGGCCCTTGGTCACCTTGTCGCCAAGCTGGACGTTGAGGTTTTCCACTACGCCGCCCACCAGCGGGTACACTTTCACAGTTTTATCGCCATCGGCCTGAATATCACCGGTTAGCACCAGCTCATCCTGCACCGGGCGCAGGCGCACCGTATCCAGCACAATTTGCTGCATCATGGTGTCGGAGAGCCGGAAGCCCTCCTTCTTCTCTTCTTTGGCTTCGGGTTTCGAGCAGCCTATCAGGGCAACGGCGGCCAGCAGGGCCAGAAAGGAGCGGTTCATTATAGTTAGCTATTAGCTAATAGCTGTTAGCCGTTAGCCTTTGATGAATGACAGATTTTTTACTTGGCGACGGAAGCTAAAGGCTAACAGCTATTAGCTAATTGCTTAGATAAGCTATTCGGCCCGGAACACCGGCTTGCCAACGGCGAAGTTCAGCTGCTCAAAAGCACGTATCCGATTGGCCCGTAAGGCGTTAAGCTGCACCAGGTTGTTTTTATAAGACTCGTAAAAGTCCAGGTATTCCACCACGGTCAGAATGCGCTTGGCGTAGCTCTGCTCGATGCCGACCATGAGGCGGGCGAACGGAGCCGTGTCGCGGTCGGTGCTCTGGAACAGCACGTCGTTGCGGGCCGCCAGCTGGTACGCCTGGTGCACCTCGCTCTGCACGATGAGTTGCTGCTGGTCGACCAGCAGCTGGCTGCCGGCAATCTGGGCTTTGGCCGCCTGAATGTTGCCTTGGTTGCGGTTGAAGAGCGGCACCGCCACGCCCAGCGTCAGGGCGTTGTAGTTGTTGATGTAGGAACCGGCCTTGTCGTAGGTGTAGCCCACGGCCAGGTCGGGCATCGCCAGCTTCTGTTGCAGTTTCAGGTTCAGGTTTTGTTGCGCTAGCGTGGCGCGGCGGGCGTTCAAGTCCGTGCGCAGCACCAGCGCCGAATCGCCCAGCTGCTGCTCCGAATGGCCCGTCAGGTTGAGGGCCCGGGTCCGGGCCAAGTCCACCACGGGCACAAACTGGCTGCCCGTGGCATCGTGCAGCAGCACGTGCAAGTCGGTCTGCTCCGCCGCCAGGTCGTTTAGAATGGCTTGCTGCTCGCTTTGCAAGGCAAACAGGAACGCCCGGAGCCGGATAACTTCCTTCAGGGCCACGTTGCCCTTCTCGTACTGCGTCTGATACAGATTCACGGTGCGGCCGAGCGAAACGATTTCCGTATCGTATACCCGCAGCGTTTGCTGCTTGAAGAAGATGTCGTAATAGGTCGTCCGCAGCTGATAGCGCAAGGTGCGCAGCAGCTCCTGCAAGTTATACTGCTCCACCACGGCCCCTTGCTGAGCCGTGCGGCCCGCGGCCTTCCGGCGGCCCGCCAGCGAGAACAGCTGCTGCACCGTCACAATGGCTTCGCTCCCGACGGTGCCTTCGGGCACGGTGGGCCGGGCAATCCGGCGGCGGAGCACATCCTGCTCCACATATAGCGTCGGGTTATCGATAACGCGGGCCTGCACGGCCTGGGCCTGCGCCACGGTCACGTTGTATTGCTGGGCCAGCACGGCCAGGTTGTTCTGAAAGAAACGCTGCTCCGCATCTGGCAGTGAGAGGCGAACGGTATCGGTGGCTATTGCGGCGGCGGCTACAACCGGGGCCTGCGCCGCCACGGGCAGCAGTATTCCGCTACCCAAACTTAAAAGCACAAAAATTGACAGACGTAACATATGCGGCGTTGATTTCCTGACAAAGGTGACCGCAGCAGTATGAGGATAAAATGAATACCCAACGGAGGCCTTCAACGCTATTCAATCCTCGGCAAACGCCCCGCTTTCCCGGGCCAATGCAAGTGCCCACCGACTCCATCAGCAGCTTGTGGGCCCGCAGCTACAGGGAAAATCCCACGCCCATCACCAGCACCTGGTACCAGGAAACGCGGAGCTTGGCCGCCACCGGCACCATCAGCAGCGGGCCAGTTGTGCCGTACAAGGCACTGGGCAATGTTTCCCGCACATGCCCACGCAGGCTCAGCAGTTCGGTGCCCAGCCCCGCCGGAGTCAGGCGGGCGCTGGCGGCCCGTTCTCCCAGCAACGCCAACACTACCGCGCTAGCCAACTGCACCAAAGCCACCGCCGATTCTGCCCGGATGCTGGCGAAGTCCCCAATCGGACCCGCTACCAAGGCACTCCCTCCGGCCCCAAACAGGGCTGCCATTATGGATTCGCCCCGTGCCATGGCGCTGCCCGGTGCCAGGCCACTGCCCAGCATCCCGAGCACGCCAGTGACGCTGGCGAGGCTACTCTGGGTGGCGTGGCACGCATCCTGGCTCCAGCTGTGCACGGCTTGGCTGGCCCCCGCCTGGGTTTGGCTAATCAGGCCACCCAACACTACCGGTACAATGCCGCTCAAAGCCCGACTAATGCCACTTTCAGCCTCACCCAACCGAGCAGCAATATGAGTAATTAGTATTTTTGAAAAAGTGCCCTTTATAGCAATAAGTAGGTTGGTCATTCTGGTAGATAGAAGTATTGCAGGAATTATAAACAAGCCGTCATTGACGAACTTTGGATTAACAAAATAGATGAACTAGCAACGCATACCATGCAAGATTACGACAAACATATTCAGTTACTGGCTCAATCAAACAATTGACCGCACGAACATTTCAGCGCTCACCAATCTAGCTGCAAATCAGCCGTTTTATTCACTGTAGGGCGGAGCAGTTTGGCGGGCCGGTTAATCACGCCATGGCGGTGCCCAGCGAGGAGTTCGGGCAAGCTAGTCGTCCTCGTAGTCGAGTCCCAGGCAGCTATTCAAGGCTTGGAGCAATTCGCTGGCGGCGTGCTGCTGGCCGGCCTTGCGGGCCACGGCCAAGCCAGTACGGTAAACTTTTTCGGCCTCATCCTTCTTACCAAATTGCTCCAGCAGCTTGCCGGCATGGTAATAAGTCCCCACGTAATCAGGGTGTTCAGTTAATAATTTTTGGTAATACTCCCAGGCCCGCTCGGGTTCTGGGGCCCGGTATTCGGTAGCCAAGGCATAAATGGTGAAGGCGTCGGTCGGGTCGTCCTCGTAGAAAGCCAGTAACTGCTGCAAACGGGTGGTCGGAGTGTTCATCAGGGCGAGAGTTTTGTTTACCTTTGGGGCAAAATTGCGGCTTTTCTCCCGCATATCCGTTGTAATAGATTGGCTGCCGGAAACCGGCAAGCTCCTTTAGGTTGTTATGCATGCAGCCTTTTTTCTCTGATTTCGCCACCCAAACCCCGTTTAGATGAAGTTTCTGGTTTGTATTTCCAACGTGCCCGACACGACCACCAAAATTGCCTTTACGCCCGACAACAAGGAGTTTAATAAGGCGGGGGTGCAGTTCGTGATTAACCCCTGGGATGAGTATGCACTCACCCGCGCCATTGAGCTGAAAGAGGCCGCCGGCAGCGGTACCGTCACGGTGCTCAACGTAGGCGAGGCCGATACCGAGCCCAACATCCGCAAGGCCCTGGCCATTGGGGCCGACGACGCTATCCGCGTCAACGCCGCGCCGCAGGATGCCTACTTTGTGGCCGAGCAAATTGCCGCCATCGCCAAAGAAGGTGCCTACGACGTGATTCTGATGGGCAAGGAGAGCATCGACTACAACGGCTTCCAGGTGCACGGCATGGTGGGCGAGATGCTGGGCATCCCCACGGTGGCCCCGGCCATGAAGCTGGACCTGAACGGCAACACTGCTACGCTGGAGCGCGAAATTGAAGGCGGCAAAGAAATCGTAACCGTCAATACGCCCTTCGTGGCCTCCTGCCAGCAGCCTATGTGCGAGCCCCGCATCCCCAACATGCGCGGCATCATGACGGCCCGCACCAAGCCCCTGAAAGTGGTACCCGCCGTGGGCGAACCCGCCCGCACCACCGTGGCCGAGTTTGCGCTGCCCCCCAAGAAGCAGGGCGTGAAGCTCATCGACGCCGAGAATGCCGGCGAGTTGATTAAGCTGCTCCGCAACGAAGCCAAAGTCATCTGAAGGGAGTTATGAGTTAAAAGTTATGAGTTATGAGTTGGCAATGAGCTGATTCTTACTCCTGCTGGCAACTCATAACTCATAACTTTTAACTCATAACTCAAAAGAAGATGTCCGTATTAGTTGTAGTTGAATGCGCCGACGGCGAGGTAAAAAAGTCGTCGCTCGAAGTCGCCTCTTATGGGGCGCAGGTGGCCGCCCAACTGGGCACCACCGCCACGGCCATTGCCGTGGGCGAAGCCAATGAGGCCAACCTAGCCAAGCTGGGGGAGCAGGGCATCACGAAAGTGCTGTTCGATGCGGAGCCCCGCCTGAAGGACTTCGTGAACAACGCCTACACCAAGCTCATCGCCACAGCGGCCGAGCAGGAGCAGGCCAAAATCATCGTGCTGGCCAACTCCAACATTGGCGCGGCGGTGGGCTCGCGCCTGTCGGTGCGGCTGAAAGCCAGCCTGGCCACCAACGTGGTGGAGTTGCCCAAAACCGACGGCGGCCAGTTCACGGTGAAGCGCGGGGCCTTTTCGGGCAAGGCGTTTTCGGACGTGGTGCTGAGTGGCGACCGCAAAATCATTGCGGTGAAGAAAAACTCGACCGAAGCCCGGCACGATGCCGGCAAAACCGCGGAGGTAACCACCTTCTCGGCGCAACTGGCCGATGCGGACTTCGCCGATGCCCCTACGCAGGTCATCATGCAGGAGCAAACCGGTGGCGTGCTGTTGCCCGAAGCCGAATTGGTGGTATCCGGCGGCCGGGGCATGAAAGGCCCCGAAAACTGGGGCTTGATTGAGGACCTGGCCAAGGCCCTGCACGCGGGCACCGCTTGCTCCAAGCCGGTTTCGGATGTGGACTGGCGCCCTCACCATGAGCACGTGGGCCAAACCGGCATCACCATCTCGCCCAACCTGTACATTGCCTGCGGCATTTCGGGGGCCATCCAGCACCTGGCCGGCGTGAACAGCTCGAAAGTGATTGTGGTCATCAACAAAGACCCGGAAGCGCCTTTCTTCAAAGCCGCTGATTATGGCATTGTGGGCGATGTGTTCGATGTATTGCCTAAACTAACCGCTGCCGTAAAGGCCTTGGGTTAATCTGTTGGTGAAGCAGTTGGGGGCTTGGGTCGTTGGTTTTCGTGAGAAAGCCAGCGGCTTGAGCCCCCAAACTTTTTTTGGCAATTCCGTATTTCAGGAAAGGTTTCTGTAGCAGATGCCCGGACTTTCCTTTATTTGCACGTACATCCCTCCTACCGGCTTCTGCCGGCTCACTCGCCTTCCTTCCGAAAGCCCCCAAACACCCAGTTCCCTATTCCCTTGAAAAAAATCCAGCTTGAAATCCTGGGCCTTTCGTCCAGCCAGTCGCAGTCTGGCTCCTTTGCGCTGATTTTGGGCGAGAAGGGCGGCAATCGCCGCTTGCCCATCATCATCGGCATGTTTGAAGCGCAAAGCATTGCCATTCAAATCGAAAAGATTAGCCCCAACCGTCCGCTTACGCACGACCTGTTCAAGTCATTTGCCGAGCATGTGCACGTGGTTATTTTGGAAGTAGTGATTTCCGATTTAAAAGAAGGCGTTTTCTATTCGCGCATCGTGTGCTCCGACGGGGCCACCACGTTTGATATCGACGCCCGGCCCTCCGACGCCATTGCCATCGGCCTGCGCTTCGGCGTGCCCATTTATACCGTTGAAAGCGTGCTGAGCGAAGCCGGCATCATCCTTTCCGACCTCGACGAAGCCGAGAGCGATGCCGAGGAAGACGATGATGAGGACGACGACGATGCCGATACCCCGCGTGCCGCGCGGGCCCAGCCCGAGCCCCGCGACCCCAGCGGCCAGGTATCGCTCGATGAGTTGACAAAAATGCTGGCCCAGGCCCTCGAAAAAGAAGATTACGAGAAAGCCGCCAAAATTCGCGACGAGTTGAACAAGCGCAACGGCTGAGACCGCAGATTGAGTAGATTTTAACGGATTTTTTGCGGGTCCGTTCCTTATTATTGCAAGCACCACCCCGTTTTGGGGTGGTGCTTTTGCTTTCTTTGCGGCCATGAATCGAACCGACGAACAACTCAGCTACCCCATTGGCCGCTTTCAACTGCCAGCTGCCCCGCGCACCGCTGCTGAGCGCGCCGCCCTTATCCAACAGCTAGCAGACCTTCCGGCTGCGCTCACTGCCGCGGCGCGGGCGGTGGGCGGCGAAGCGCTGCAACGCCCCTACCGCCCCGGTGGCTGGACGGGCCGCCAGGTCATCCACCACGTGGCCGACTCGCACATGAACTGCTACTGCCGCTACCGCCTGGCCCTGACGGAGGATAACCCCACCATCCGGCCCTACGACGAGGCCGCCTGGGCCGAGCTGCCCGACGTGGCCGCCACGCCCGTCACGGTGTCGCTCACGCTGCTAGAGGCCCTACATAACCGCTGGGTCACGCTGTTGCACCACCTCAGCGAGGCACAGTGGCAGCGCACGTTCTACCACCCGGGCAATGATACCACGCGCACCCTCGACCAAACACTGGCGCTGTA